>DATJUU010000328.1:0-25478 GCA_035502155.1 Opitutaceae bacterium | reverse complement strand
GGCGATGAACTTCCCGTCCGGGGACCACACCGGCATGAAGTTGTGGTGGCCGTTGGCGGTGAGGGCCCGGGCGGTGCCGCCGGCCGCCGGGACGACGAACAGGTTGCCCTCAAAACTGAAGGCGATCTGGGTGCCGTCCGGCGAGATCGCCGGGTAGCGCAGCCACAGCGGGCGCTCGAGCGGCCCGAGGGCGGGCCCGGCCGCGGCCGGGGCGCTCGGGGCGTCGGCCGCGCCCATCAGTCCAAAAACAACGGCGCCGGCCACGAGGAGGCCGGCCGCCCAACGCCAACGACGAAACAGGGTAGACATATTCATCCGGGGGAGGGGATTGGGGGGTAGGTTTCGCCTCAGGAAATCGGCGGCGTCGGCGCTGGCAACCCCATATCCGCGCCGGCCGGGGCCTGTCACTCCGCGCGCAGGGCGTCGATCGGGTTGATACGGGCCGCGCGCCGGGAGGGCAGGAATACGGCGCAGAACACGATGCCGAGCATCAGGCCGGCCGCTATCGCCAGGAGGCCCGCGGGCAAACCGCCGACGTTGAAGAGCACGCTTTGCATCGCGCATTTCGCCGCCCAGGCGCCTGCGATCCCGAGGGCGAGGCCGAGGAGCAGGAGCCGGGCGCCAAGGCCGAGGAACTGGGCCAGGATCTGCTGCGGCAGGGCGCCGAGCGCCATGCGCACGCCGATCTCGCGGCGACGCTGGCTCACGGCGTAGGCGAGCACGCCATAGGTGCCGATCGCGGCCAGCAGCAACGCCGCCGCGGCGAAGATGGCCGCGAGGAGCGCGGGCGAACGCCGGGCGACGAGGCTGTCGTCGATCCGCGTCTGCATCGGCCGCAGGTCGTCGATGGGCAGTTGGGGATCAAGCTGGAAGACCGCCTTCCGGATCATCGGCGCCACGGCCGCCGGCGGCAGCGCCGAGCGCACGAGCAGGGAGAAAGTGGCGACGTAGGTGTTGGCGTAGGGGAAATAGACCGCGCCGTGACCGGGCTTCTCGGCCACCTCGTTCTGCTTCGCACTGCCCACGACGCCCACGATGGTGAACCCGTTCTGGTCGTCGACTTTCACGTCCTGGCTTAGCCGGTGGCCGACCGGGTCGCCACCCGGCCAGTAGTAGTCGGAGAAGGCTTGATCCACGACGCAGACCTGCTGGCGCCGCTCGATGTCGGCATCCTCGAGAAAGCGTCCGCGCAGCAGTGGGATGTCCATCACGTTCCAGTAGTCGCTGCTCACATTCGAGTTATAGTGCACGCGGATGGTTTCGCCGGGCCGCGGCTCGTGACCCTCGACCGTGATGGCGCTGTCGTTCGAGTTGTTGGTGAAGGGCAGGTTGGTGGTGATGGCGGCGTACGTGATGCCGGGCAGGGCGCGGAGGGCCGGGAGCAGGCGCGCAATGAAGGCGTTGCGCGCGGTGTCGTCCGGGTAGCCCTTCCACGGCAGCGCGATCTGCCCCGTGAGGACGTGATCGGCGTTGAAGCCGGTGGGCGTGGCCAGCACGCGCCGGAGGCTGAGGCCGAGCAACCCGGCGCCCGAAAGGAGCACAAAGGCGAGGGCGATCTGGGCCACGATGAAGCCGTGGCGCAGGCGCTGCGCCGCCCGGCCCGCCGTTCCGCCGCGTGATTCCGCCTGCAGGGTCGACGCCAGGTTCGCGCGCAGGCTGAAGGCGATGATGGGCACCGCCAGCACCAGGCCGACCACGACCGTGGCGGCCAGGGACAGGACGGCGAGACGGGCATCGAAGGCGATGGTTCCTCCGAGCGGCAGCCGGTCGGCGCCGAGGGAGCGCAGCAGGCCGACGCCGGACCAGCCGAGCAGCAGGCCGAGCAGCCCGCCGCCCGCCGCCAGGACCATGATCTCCCCGAGGACGTCGGCGGCGATGTGCCGGCGGCCGGCGCCGAGCGCCTGCCGGACGGCCAGTTCCCGGGTTCGGCCGCTGGCGCGGATCAGGAGCAGGTTGGCCAGGTTCACGGCGCCGATGAGCAGGAGGAAAAGCACCCCGACCTGCAGCAGGAGCAGCGTGGGCCGAATCGAGCGCACGTAGTCCCCGTGGAGGAAGCGGACCGTGGTATGGTAGCCGGCCGCCTGCACGACCTTGGCGAGGGGATCGTCCTGAAGCAGCTGGACATTGAGGGCATCAATCTGGGCTTGAGCCTCGGCGAGCGTCGCCCCCGGCGCCAGCCGGGCGATCATGTGCCAGCTGTTGTTGTGGCGCCGGTTGGGGGCGCGGTCCTCGGGGGCATACGAACTCGGCCGATAGATCTCCGCGCGACTCGACAGAAAGCGAAAGTCCGGCGGCAGCACGCCGACCACCGTGGCCGGGATCTCATCGCTCAGGAAGGTGCGCCCCAGGACGTGCGGATCGGCGCCGAAATGGCTGCGCCAGAAGGCGTCGGTGAGAATCGCCACCTGGGAGGTGCTGTACGAGAGTTCGTTTGCAGTGAAGGGGCGGCCCATCGCGAGCGGCACGCCGAGAGTGGAAAAGAACTCCGGCGACACGCGGACGATGTCCACATGCTCGGGGGCTCCCGTCCCCCCGCCCACGATCACGCCGCGTTCCTGGTAGATCGAGACGGAGGCGAACGCCGGGATGGCGTGACCCCGGTCGAAATAGTTGGGCAGGGAGGCGTTCGAACGTTCGACCCCGGCGCCCGGATAGGCGTTGTTCACCGTGACCAGCCGGTCGGACTGAGGGAAGGGCAGGGGGCGCACCAGGATCGCGTCGACCACGGCGAAGATGGTGAAATTCGCGCCAAGGCACAGGCCCAGGGTGGCCAGGGCGGTGGCAGTAAACCCCGGCGAACGGCCGAGCTGGCGAAGGGCGTGCCGAGTCATGGGGGGCGGAGACGGAGCTGGAAGAAAATCGCCGGGGGCCAGCCAGGGCGTGGCTGGAAGGCCGACGGTTGCTTGTTCAAGAACCCGGCGCCGCCTCAAAGGTTACAGCATTTCCACCGCCCCCGTCGCCGCGGTCTGCGCCAGACAACAAAAAGAACCCCGCCCGGCGACGTGCGCCGGGCGGGGCTCGGTTGAAAAGCTTATCGCTTAAAGCTTAGAGCCCAACGCTCCTCACTTCTTCGCGGCCTTGGCCTCCGTCACCGCCGCCTGGGCGGCGGCCAGCCGGGCGACCGGGACGCGGAACGGCGAGCAGGACACGTAGGTGAGGCCGAGCTTGTGGCAGAACTTCACCGAGTCGGGATCGCCACCGTGCTCGCCGCAGATGCCGAGCTGGAGGTCGGGCCGGGTTGAGCGGCCCTTGGTCACGGCCGTCTGCATCAGCTGGCCCACGCCGGTCTGGTCGATCGTGGCGAAGGGGTTCTTCTTCACGATCTCGAGCTCGGCGTAGTGCGGCAGGAACGAGCCGGAGTCGTCGCGCGACATACCGAGGCAGGTCTGCGTGAGGTCGTTGGTGCCGAAGCTGAAGAACTGCGCGGTCTGGGCGATCTCGTCGGCCGTGAGGGCGCCGCGCGGGATCTCGATCATCGTGCCGACCAGGTAGTGGAACTTCACCTTCTGCTCCTCCATGACCTCCCGGGCCACGCGGTGCACGATCTCCACCTGGAGGTCGAGCTCCCGCTTGAAGCCCACGAGCGGGATCATGACCTCGGGCTTCACCCTGATGCCCTCCTTGAGGACGAGCGCCGCGGCCTCGAACACCGCGCGCGACTGCATCTCGGAGATCTCGGGATAGCCGATGCCGAGGCGGCAGCCGCGGAAGCCGAGCATGGGGTTGAACTCGTGCAGCTGGTGGACGCGGGCGTGGATCTTCTCCACCGGCACGCCGATCTTCTTCGCGAGGTCCGCCTGTTGGTCCGTGGTCTGCGGCAGGAATTCGTGGAGCGGGGGATCGAGGAAGCGGATCGTCACCGGGTAGCCCTTGAGGGCGCGGAAGATGCCGGCGAAGTCGTCGCGCTGGTAGGGGAGGATCTTGGCGAGGGCCACTTTGCGGGCCTCAACGGACTCGGCGAGGATCATCTCGCGCATCGCGTCGATGCGGTTGCCCTCGAAGAACATGTGCTCGGTGCGGCAGAGGCCGATGCCGCGGGCGCCGAACGCGATGGCGTTCTGGGCCTGAGCGGGGGAGTCGGCGTTCGTCCAGACATCGAGCTTGGTGGCCTGGGCGCACCACTTCATCAGCTGCTGGAAGCTCTTGAACTTCTCCGTCTGCTTCGCGGCGGCGTCGTTGTGGAGCAGGCCGGCGATGATCTCCGACGGCGCGGTCTTGATCTGGCCGCCGTAGACCTTGCCGGCGGTGCCGTCGATCGAGAGGAAGTCGCCCTCGTTGAACGTCTGGCCGGCGACCTTGAGGACCCGGGCGCCGTAGTCGATGTCGAGGGCCGCGGCGCCGGCGACGCAGACCTTGCCCATCTGGCGCGCGACCAGCGCGGCGTGGGAGGAGACGCCCCCGCGGGCGGTGAGGATGCCCTCGGCGGCGATCATGCCGCGCAGGTCCTCGGGCGAGGTTTCGATGCGGGCGAGCAGCACCTTTTCGCCCTTCTCGGCGGCGGCGACGCAGCGCTCGGCGTTGAAATAAACCTTGCCGGAGGCGGCGCCGGGGCCGGCCGGCAGGCCGGTGGCGACGGCCACGGCCTTCTTCAGGTCGCCGGCCTCGAACACCGGGGCGAGGAGCTGCTCGAGCTGGTCGGCGGGGTTGCGCAGGATCGCCGTCTGCCAGTCGATGAGTCCCTCCTTCACCATGTCGATGGAGAACTTCAGCGCGGCCATGGCGGTGCGTTTGCCGTTGCGCGTCTGGAGCATGTAGACCTTCTCGTCCTGGATGGTGAACTCGAAGTCCTGCACGTCCTTGAAATGCTTCTCGAGGGTGGCGCGGATGCGCTCGAGCTCCTTGTAGGCCGCGGGCAGGTGGCCCTTGAGCTGGGCGACGGGCTCGGGCGTGCGCACGCCGGCGACGACGTCCTCGCCCTGGGCATTCATCAGGAACTCGCCGTAGAACTCCTTGTTGCCGTTGGCGGGATTGCGGGTGAAGGCCACGCCGGAACCGGACTTGTCGCCGGTGTTGCCGTAGACCATCGCCTGGACGTTGACCGCGGTGCCCCATTCGGTGGGGATGTTGTACTTGCGGCGGTAGACGATGGCGCGGTCGTTCATCCACGAGCCGAACACGGCGCCGATCGCGCCCTGCAGCTGGTCCCACGGGCTGGCCGGGAAATCATGGCCGGTGCGCTCCTTGACCAGGGCCTTGAAGCGGACGACGAGCTCCTTGAGGTCGGCGGTGGTCAGCTTGGTGTCCTCGACCTCGGCGCCGCGGTGGCGCTCCTGCTTGAGGGCGCCGATGACCGTCTCGAACGGCTCGTGGTCCTCGCCGGGGCGCTTCTGCACGCCGAGGACGACGTCGCCGTACATCTGCACGAAGCGGCGGTAGCAGTCCCAGGCGAAGCGCGGGTTGGCGGTCTTCTTCGCCAGGGCGGCGACGGTGTCGTCGTTGAGGCCGAGGTTGAGGATCGTGTCCATCATGCCCGGCATCGAGTCGCGCGCGCCGGAGCGGACGGACACCAGCAGCGGGTTGACAAGGTCGCCGAACTTCATCCCGGTCTGCTCCTCGATCGAGGCGACGCCGGCGCGGACCTGGGCGTCGAGCGCGGCCGGGTAGGTGCGCTTGTTGGCGTAATAATAGGTGCAGACTTCGGTCGTGATCGTGCAGCCCGGGGGCACGGGCAGGCCGATGCGGGTCATCTCGGCGAGATTGGCGCCCTTGCCGCCGAGGAGCGGCTTCATGGAGCCGTCGCCATCCGTCTTCTTGCCGAAGAGGTAGACGTACTTGAGGGCCTTGCCGGCCGCGGGCTGCCGGGCGGCGGCGGATTTCTTGGCTTTCGCTTTTGCGGGCATGTGGAGGAGTGGTTGGGAGAGGGTCGGGATTGCGCCGGGTGGGGACGCAGGAAGCAGCGATGGCAATCCGCACGCGGAAACCTGTCAATGGCGGAGAGCATCCATTCGCCCCGGTTGTGGGGGCGATTCCGCTCCTTAATCGGCCGGGGAAACGCGGAAGGCGCTCGCCGGCCGGGGCTTTGGTGGACGGCGGCCTATTTTCGCCGCCCGGCCTCGAGTTGCGCCCGCAGCACGGCGCGGAACATCTGCAGCGCCAGCCAGAAGACCGCCGTTAGGCAGGACGCCGTCACGAGCGCCCAGAACCAGATGTTGAACGGATCGTTGGACGGCACGTGGCCCTTCATGATCCAGGTGAAGAACGCGAACGCCGCCAGCGTCAGCACGGCGTCGAGTGCGTTCGCCGCTCCGCGGGCCGGTTTCGTTTCGGTCGGGTCCATGGCGGCGTACTAGATGCAGGGCGCGGGGTTTGTCCAATCGTTTCCGCCGGGCCGGTCACCGGCCGGGCGGGCCGGCGCGCGGGGGCACGGTCGGCACGAACACCTCCACGGCGTCCGCGCTGGGGATGGGGCGCAGGCGGCCGCCGTGCCGGCGGAAGATCGCGAGCATCGGCGCGTTGTCGCCCTGCACCTGGGCGAAGAGGTATCCCATGCCGCGGTGGCGCGCGATCTCGAGCAGGCGGCGCAGGAGCGCGGTGCAGATCCCGAGGTGGCGCTTGCTCTCGCGCACCACGAAGGCCATCTCGGCCGAGCGGCCCGCGGCGTCGAGCAGGTAGCGGCCCACCGCGTGCAGCACCTCGTCGCCGCCGGCGGTGCGCTCGAACACGCCCAGGGCCACGTCGCGCGCCTGGTCGACACCCACCAGCCGGCGCGCGCGCTCGGGGGTCATCTCGGAAATGTGATAGCCGTAGCGCTGGCGGATCGTCTCCTGGTTGTGCGAATTGAAAAACGCGATGAGCCGGTCGGCGTCGGCCGGCCCCAGCGGGCGCAGCACGTGCGGCTGGCCGCCGAACAGGGCCTCGCGGGCCTCCAGCGCGCGCAGGTCCGGCTCCGGCGGCGCCGGCGGAAACGCGAGCGCGGGATCGAACGGCGCGGGCGCGGGCGGATGCGGCGGCCGGTGCCGCGCGTGGCGGGCGCGGATTCCCCGCCGGCCGGGCGGGGCGTGATGGGAATTCTTATTAGCCATGGGCCGCCGCTGGTTAACCAAATCTTTGGCCCGTTAACGCGCTGGACGCCAATCGCCTGCGCGCCGCTGGACCGCTGCGGGGCCGATTCTGGCGGCTGCGCCGGCCGATTCGAGTCTGAAAACGTCTTCGGCGTTGCGCAATTCTTGCGGTGAGCGCATTTATTGCTTTGTCCATGATCGACTCCGGCGACCCTCCAGCCCGCCGCAGTCGCCTGCTGGTCGAGCAGTTGAAACGCTCGCCGGTTTACCGCGACTACGAGCGCGCCTTCCACGCCGCCACCGGCCTGCCGCTGGACCTGCGGCCCGTGGAGTCCTTTGACCCGCCGCACCAGGGCGCGCCGAACGAGAGCCGCCTGTGCGCGTTGCTGGCGGCCGTCCCCCCGGCCTGCGCCGCCTGCCTGCAGTTCACGCGCCGGCTCGAGGAGTCGGCCCAGACCGCGCCCCGGACGCGCAAGTGCTTCGCCGGCCTCTGGGAGACCTCCGTGCCGGTCCGCGCCGCCGGCGCGCTCGTCGGCTGTCTGCAGACGGGCCAGGTCCTGCTGCGCCGGCCCGCCCCCGCCGATTTCGCGCTGCTCGCGCGCCAGCTCGCGGCCTGGGACTCCCGCATTCCCGTACGCGAGGTGGAGGCGGCGTATGTCGGGTCGCGCGTGCTCACCGCGGCGCAATACGGCGCGCTCGTGCGCCTGCTCACGACCTTCGCCCGGCACCTCGGCGCGGTGAGCGACCAGCTCGTCGTGGGCGAGGAGCGGGGCGAGTCGCCCCTGATCGCCCGCGCCCGGGCCTACATTGCGGAACACCAGGCCGAGGACCTGTCGCTCAGCGAGGTGGCGTCGGCGGTCCACCTGAGCGCCTTCTATTTCTGCAAGATGTTCAAGCAGGCGACGGGGCTGACGTTCACCGACTACCTCGCCCGCATCCGCGTCGAGCGGGTGAAGGATCTGCTCCTCGACCGGCGTCGGCGCATCAGCGAGGCGGCCTTCGAGGCCGGCTTCCAGTCGCTCTCGCAGTTCAACCGCGTGTTCCGCCGGGTGGCGGGCGAGCCGCCGACGGAGTACCGGGACCGCGTGCAGAAGACCGCGCCGGCCTGACGGCGGGGCGTCAGCAGGAGCGCAGCGCGGCCGGCCAGGGCCGGTGCGGGCGCGGGATGCGGGCCTGGCGGCGCCGGGGCGGCGGCGACCGCCGGCGGCCGGTCACGATGCCGGCGCGGGCCCGGGCGCAGGTGCCGCAGCACAAGTCGCAGAAGGTCTGGAGCTCGTACTGGGCGAGGTAGTGGAAGGTGAGCTCCACCTCGGCCAGCAGCGGCTCCTCGGCCGTGGGCGGCGTGTCCGCGAGGTCCTGCACGGCCTTGGCCGCGATCGCCAGCAGCGCCTGCTCGCCGGTGACATAGTAGCGGAGGAGGGGATTGCGCCCGCAGGGGCAGGTTTCGTCCAGCGGGCCGCAGAGCAGCGGATGGTGCGCCAGCCAGCGGCGCGGGCCCGGCGAGTGGGCGGCGGCGAAGAAGGCATCGAGGGTCGCGTCCATCATGAACACGAGGGTGTCCGGGTTGCCCAGCGCCGAGGCGGGCGGCTCCGCGCGCAACAGCACCTCCCAGCACGTCTTGATCATCGGACGCAGGCCGGAGAGCGTGTGCAGGAATTGCCGTCGCATGGGGCCACTATGCCACGCGCCGGGGGCGGTCGCTCTGCATGGTTTGCCCAAGCTTGCGCATTCCTTGGGGGGCGGGGCGCCCGGGGGCGGCGCGGCCCGTCTCCCGGGGCGCCAAATTCTGAGCCAACTTGTGCAATATATGCGGAGCCGGGGGCGGGGGCCTGCGCTAGGATTCCGCCCACGCACCATGTCTGTCATCCCGCTCACCCTCACCATCAGTCTCTGCCTCGTCTTCACGTTCGTCGTTTTCTTCCTGCGCGAGCAGTTCCGCCGGCCGTTCAGCAGCGCCGAGCGCGAGGCCCTGCTGCCCCTCGCGGAGGAGACCCCGCGGACCGCCTCCGGCGCGCCGCGCCGCGCCGGGACCCTCGCCGGCGACTAGCCCCGCCCCGCCGCCGCCGGCCCGACCGGGCGCGAGGAAGGGATTCCGGATTTTGCCTCCATGAGCGACCGCAAAGTCACCGTTGAGTACAACGACCGGGTGGTCCGTCAGTTCCTGCTGGCCGCGGTCGGCTGGGGTCTCGTCGCCATGCTCGTCGGCGTGCTGATCGCCTCCCAGCTGAACTTCTGGCCGCTGAACTTCAACCGGGCCTGGCTCACCTTCGGGCGCCTGCGGCCGCTGCACACCAACGCCGCCATCTTCGCCTTCGTCGGCAACATGATGTTCGCCGGCATCTACTACTCCACCCAGCGGCTGGTGAAGGCCCGCCTGGCCAGCGACCTGCTTTCCGCGCTGCATTTCTGGGGCTGGCAGGCGGTCATCGTGGCCGCGGCGATCACGCTCCCCCTCGGCCTCACGCGCGGCAAGGAGTACGCCGAGCTGATCTGGCCGATCAACCTCGCCGTCACCGTCATCTGGGTCGTCTTCGCGGTCAATTTCTTCTGGACCCTGGCGCGACGCAACGAGCCCAGCCTGTACGTGGCCCTGTGGTTCTACATCGCGACGATCGTCACGGTGGCGATGCTCTACATCGTCAACCACCTCTCGCTGCCCACGAGCTGGACCCACAGCTACCCGCTCTTCGGCGGCGTGCAGGACGCGCTCGTCCAGTGGTGGTACGGCCACAACGCCGTGGCCTTCTTCCTCACCACGCCGATCCTCGGCATCATGTACTACTTCGTGCCGAAGGCGGCGGCGCGGCCGGTGTACAGCTACCGGCTGTCGGTCATCCATTTCTGGTCGCTGGTCTTCGTCTACATCTGGGCCGGCCCCCACCACCTCCTCAACACCGCGCTCCCCGGGTGGCTCCAGGCGCTGGGCATGACCTTCTCGCTCATGCTTTGGACGCCGTCCTGGGGCGGCATGCTCAACGGCCTGCTCACCCTCCGCGGCGCCTGGGACCGCCTGCGCACCGACCCGGTGCTCAAGTTCTTCGCCGCCGGCGTCACGTTCTACGGCATGGCCACCTTCGAGGGGCCGATGCTCGCGATCAAGTCGGTCAACGCCCTCGCGCATTACACCGACTGGATCATCGGCCACGTCCACGGCGGCACGCTCGGCTGGAACGGCTTCATGGCCGCCGGCATGTTCTACTGGCTCGCGCCGCGCCTGTGGAACCGCCCGCTGCATTCGCCCGCCCTCGCCAACCTCCACTTCTGGATCGGGCTGGTCGGCATCCTGCTCTACGTCTCCGCCATGTGGACGAGCGGCATCACCCAGGGGCTGATGCTCAACGCCACCGCCGAGCACGGCACCGTCCTCGTCTACCCGAACTTCCTCGACACTCTCAACGCCATCCGGCCGATGATGCTCATGCGGGTGCTGGGCGGCGGCCTCTACCTCACCGGTTTTGTCCTGCTGGCCTACAACCTCGGCCGCACCATCGCCGGCGCCGAGCCGGTCAACGGCACGATCGAGGTTTTCGTCGAGGCGCGCCCCGGTCCCCTCGGCGTGCGCGGCACGGTCCTCAATGCCCCCGTGCTGTTCAGCGGGCTCGCGCTGCTCTCGGCGTGCCTGTGGCTGTTCACCGGCGGCGCGCTGAACCTGCTCGGTCTCTTCGCCACCATCATCTTCGTCCTGCTCGCCATCGCCCACTATCAGGCGCGGGCGCGGCACTGGGGCGACTGGTACGACCGGCTGCTGGTCAACGCGACCCCGTTCACGGTGCTGACCTTCGTCGCCGTCGCCGTCGGCGGCCTCATCCAGATCATCCCCACCCTCACCGTCGAGCGCGCGGCCAACGTCGAGGACCGCCTCGAGGTGCCCTACACCCCGCTCGAGCTCGCCGGCCGCGACCTCTACATCCGCGAGGGCTGCTACCTCTGCCACTCGCAGATGATCCGCACCCTCGTGCCCGACGTCCTGCGCTACGGCGACTACTCGCGCCTCGGCGAGTCGATCTACGACCACCCCTTCCAGTGGGGCTCCAAGCGCACCGGCCCCGACCTCGCGCGCGAGGGCGGCAAGTATCCCGCCGCCTGGCATTACGACCATCTGCTCGATCCGCGCGCCACCTCGGTCGGCTCGATCATGCCGCGGTACCCGTGGCTCTTCGCGCAGGACACCGACGTGGCGGCGCTGAAGCGGAAGATCGACGTGCTGCGCACGCTCGGCGTGCCGTACCCGGCGTGGTCGGCCTCCGACATCGCCGCCGCCGTCGAGCGGCAGGAGCGGCAGATCGCCGGCGACCTGCGCGCCCAGCAGCGCCTGGTCGCGCCGGAAAAGGAGGTCGTGGCGCTGATCGCCTACCTGGAAAAGCTCGGCCAGTCCACGCCGGTCGCCCCGCAGATCGCGTCCCGCCCCGGGTCCCCCTGATCCGTCACGCGCCGCCCCCTGATTCCCCCACGCTCCAATTCTCCTATCCTCCGCCTCCCATGTTCGACCGCGTCATCTATTCCAACTGGCACGTCATCTTCCCGATCGCGGCGTTCGTCGTGGCCGCGGTCATCTTCGGCGCCATGTGCTGGCGCGCGCTGCGGATGCAGCGCGGTCAGGTCGAGCATTTCTCCCGCCTGCCGTTCGCCGACGACGAGCCGCCGGCCCCGCCCCATGAGTGAACCCGTTCCGCCCCCGTCGCCGCCGGAGGACGCCTTCCGGCCGCACAGCTACGACGGCATCCGCGAGTACGACAAGCGCCTGCCCAACTGGTGGCTCTGGACCTTCTATGTCACGATCATCTTCTCGATCGTCTACTGGTTCTACTATTTCACCTCCGGCGTCGGGCCCGACGACCGGACGGCCCTGACCCGCGAGCTGGCGCGCATCGAGACTGCCAAGCTGGAGGCCGTGGCGACGCTCAGCGACGACGCCCTCTGGAGGATGAGCCGCAACGGCTCGTTCGTCGCCTCCGGCCGCGCCACTTTCGAGACCACCTGCGCGACCTGCCACAATCTCAAGCTCACCGGCGGCATCGGTCCGAATCTCCTCGACCAGGAGTGGATCCACGGCGGCAAGCCCACGGAGATCTTTCACACGGTCACAACCGGCGTGCCGGCGAAGGGCATGCCGACCTGGGGGCCGGTCCTCGGCACGAAGAAGATCACCGAGGTGGTCGCCTACATCCTCAGCCACCACACCCCGGGCGAACCCGTCGTGATCGTGCCGTCGCCGGTGCCCGGCGGCGCGCCGCCCGCGCCCTGACCGCGCGCCCAGCCGGCGTCCGCCGTGAGCATCCGGGGCACAGAACCCTCCGCCCAGACGGCCACCGCGCCGTCGCCGTCGCTCGAGTCGCTCAGCAGCATCCGGGCAGACGGCTCGCATGTCCGGCTGCAGCCGGCCGATGCGCCCGGCCGCTTCCGCCGCTGGCGGCGGCTGGCCGCCGGGCTGCTGCTCGCCCTCTACCTCGCGCTGCCGTGGATCCGGGTCGGCGGCTACCCGGCCGTGCTCCTCGACCTCGCGGCGCGGCGCTTCCACTTCTTCGGCTGGACGCTGGCGGCGCAGGACCTGTGGCTGCTGTTCTTCCTGATCAGCGGGCTCGGCTTCGGTCTTTTTTTCATGACCGCGCTCCTCGGGCGCGTGTGGTGCGGCTGGGCCTGCCCGCAGACGGTCTTCCTCGAGCATGTCTACCGCCGCATCGAGCGCTGGATCGAGGGCGACGCGCCCGTCCGCCGCCGGCTCGACGCCGCCCCCTGGTCGGGGGCCAAGCTGGCCCGGCGTGCGGCCACGCACGCGGCCTTCCTCGTCCTCTCGCTCGTGCTCGCCCACCTCTTCCTTGCCTACTTCGTTTCGATTCCGGCGCTGTGGGCGATGATGCGCGCGGCGCCGCTCGCGCACTGGAGCGCGTTCCTCTTCGTGTTCGGCAGCGCGGGCGTGCTCTACGTCGACTTCGCCTGGTTCCGCGAACAGCTCTGCATCGTGCTCTGCCCGTATGGCCGGCTGCAGTCGGCGCTGATCGACGACCACTCCCTGGTCATCGGCTACGACACCCGGCGCGGCGAGCCGCGGGGAAAACGCACGGCCACGGGCGGCCTTGTAGCCGGGGTCGGCGACCCCGGCCACAGCGCCGGCGATTGCGTCGACTGCGACCGCTGTGTCGCCGTCTGCCCGACGGGCATCGACATCCGCCAGGGTCTCCAGATCGAGTGCATCGGCTGCGCCGCCTGCATCGATGCCTGCGACGCGGTGATGGCGCGGCTGCGCCGGCCGCCGGGGCTGATCCGGTACGATTCGCTCGCGGGGCTCGCCGGCGGCGTCACCCGCTGGGTGCGCCCGCGCATCGTGATCTATTCGCTGCTGCTGCTCGCCGGCGGGATCGTGGCCGGGGGGGCGTTCACCACGGTCAAGCCCGCGGCGTTCGGGATCACGCGCATGGTCGGCGCCGCGTATTATTTCGACGCGGCCACGGTGCGCAATCAGTTCCTCGTTCGCCTGGTCAACAAGCGCGAGGGGCCGCAGCAGCTCGTGGTGCGGCTGCAGGGCGCGCCCGCCGGCGTCGCGCAGGTCGGGCTCGAACGGCCGGTCGAGCTCGCCGGCATGGGCGAGGAAGTGCGGCCGCTGGTGATCGCGGTGGCGCGGGCGGGTTACACCGGAGCCTTCCCGGTCACGGTCGTGGTCCGCGACGCGGGCGGCACGTTCGAGCTGGCGCGCGAAGTCGAGTTCCTCGGCCCGGATCCGAAGCTCCTGCAGGAAGAGGAGAAGGGGCGTCATGAGCATGAACCCCACGGGCCCTGACCCGGGCCGGCCCCCCGCGCCGGGCCTGGCCGGCGCGCGTTCCGGGAAAGCCCTATGCACTCGGCACTCATGAGCGTCGACAGTCCGGCGGCCGCGCTGCTCGCCGGACTCATCACCAGCCTGCACTGCCTGGGCATGTGCGGGCCGCTGGCGTGCGCCGTGGTCCCGCTGCGCGGCGACCGGGCGGACGCGCAGATCGTCAGCACTGTCTACCACCTGGCGCGCCTGGCCGGCTACGCCGCCCTCGGCGCGCTCTTCGGCGCGCTGGGCCGGCTGCCGGTCGCCTGGCTGGGCGCCGGCGTCGTGCGGTATCTGCCGTGGCTGCTGGTGGTGTTTTTTGTGGCCGTGGCGTTCCGCTGGGACCGGCACCTGCCGCGGGTGCCGCTGCTCGGCAATATCTACCTGCGGGTGCACGGTTGGGGCCGCGCCCGCTCCGCCGTTTCCGCCGCCGCCGCGCTGGGCCTGGCCACGCCGCTGCTGCCGTGCGGCCCGCTCTACATGCTGGTGGCGATCGCCATGCTGGCCGGCTCTGCCCTGCGCGGCGTCGAGTTCATGCTCGCCTTCGGCCTCGGCACCGTGCCGCTGCTCTGGCTGCTCCAGACCAACTTCCACTGGATCCGCCTGAAGTGCTCCCCGGCGTGGATCGCGCGGGCGCAGACCGGTCTGGCGCTCCTCGTCGCGGTGGCCCTGGCCTGGCGCCTGCGCGACACCCTCGGCCTGCCCGGCCCGGCGCTCGGCCATTTCATCGGCCATTGAGATGCATGCGGTCAAGGATCGGGCGCCGTCGCCCCCCGCCGCCCGCCCGCCGCCCCGGGCCGCCTGCCGGCACTGCGGATCGCCCCTGCTCACCGCTTCCGCCCGCACGACCGGTTTCTGCTGCGCCGGCTGCGCCTATGTCCACCGCCTCGTCGCCGCGGGCGGACTCGACCAGTATTACCGCCTCCGGGACCGGGTGATCGCCCCGGCCGACCGCGCCCTGTTCCAGCCGCGCGATTACGGCTGGCTCGCGACCCGGCAGCGGGAGGCGGAGGGTGCTGTAGCCGGGGTCGGCGACCCCGGCCCCAACGCCCGGGCGCCGGAATTGGTCCTCGACCTCCAGGGCATCTCGTGCGTGGGCTGCGTCTGGCTGATCGAGCGGCTGTTCGAGCGGGAGCCGGGGGCGCTGCGGATCGAGATCAACGCCCCGCTCGGCCGCTTGCGCCTGCGCTGGGCCGCCGGCCGCTTCGACGCCGTCCATTTCGCCCGCACGCTGCAGTCATTCAGCTACTTCGTGGGCCCGCCGGGCGCGGAGCCCGCGGCGCCGCCGGAGAGCCGCGAGCTGGCCAAGCGCATCGGCCTGTGCGCGGCCTTCGCGCTGAACGTGATGCTCTTCACCCTGCCGACCTACTTCGGGATGACCGCCGCGTTCGCCTACGCGCGGCTGTTCGGGACGCTGGCGCTGGTTTTCGGCACGCTGAGCTTCCTCGCCGGCGGCACCTACTTCCTCGGCCGCGCGCTGGGCGCCATCCGCGATCGCGCGCTGCACATCGACCTGCCCATTGCCCTCGGCATCGCCGGCGCCTACACCGGCTCGGTCTACGGCTGGTTCGCGGGCGACACCCGCGCCGTCTACTTCGACTTCGTCGCCTCGTTCATCCTGCTCATGCTGATCGGGCGCTGGGCGCAGGTGGCCGCGGTGGAGCGCAACCGCCGCCGGCTGCTGGGCCGGCAGCCGGCGCCGCCGCGGGTGCGGGTGCGCGGCGACGGGCCTGTGGCCGGGGTCGCCGACCCCGGCTGCAACGCCGAGATCGCCGTGGAGGCGCTGCGCGTGGGGCAGCGGTTCGAGGTGCCGATGGGGCACCCCGTGCCGGTGGACGGCCGGCTCGCGGACGGCGCGGCGGAGTTCACGACGGCTTGGATCAATGGCGAGGCGGAGCCGCGCGTGGTCCGCGCCGGCCAGCGCGTGCCCGCCGGGGCGGTGAACGTGACCCGGGGCGGGGTGTGGCTCGAGGCGCTGCAGACGTGGAGCGAGTCGTTGCTGGCGCAGCTGCTGCAGACGGCGGCCCGGCCGGGCTACCGGCACCGTTGGTTGGAGCGCGTCATCCGCGGCTACCTCGTCGGCATCCTCGGCCTCGCGCTCGCCGCCGGCGCCGCCTGGGCGGCGGCGACGGGCGACGGGCCGCGCGCGCTGGCGGTGGCCATCGCCGTGCTCGTCGTCTCGTGTCCCTGCGGTCTGGGGCTTGCCCTGCCGCTGGCGGACGAGACCGCGACCGTGGCGGCGCGGCGCTGGGGCGTGTTCGTGCGCGAGAACGACCTCTGGGCGCGGCTGGGCCGCGTGCGCAAGGTGATCTTCGACAAAACCGGCACGCTCACGCTCGAGGTGCCGGCGCTGGCCAATCCGGAGGCGCTGGCGGCCGTCGCCGGCGAGGACCGGCGCGCCCTGCTCGCGCTGGTGCGGGACAATCTCCACCCGGTGAGCCAGTGCCTGCTCGAGGAGCTGCTGGCCGCGGGCGAGCCCGGCGAGCCGGTGGCGGGCGCGTTGCGCGAGGAAATCGGCTGGGGAGTCAGCCTCGGGACGCCCGCCGCGCGCTGGACCCTCGGCCGGCCCGGCTGGCGTGGATCGGCTGCCGCCGGATGTCATTTAATGGATGACAAGCCATCCGGGACGGCGGAGACGGAATACTGCCGCGACGGCGTCGTCCTCGCGCGTTTCCGTTTCCAAGAGACGGTGAGACCCGACGCCCCGGTCGAGATCGACGCGTTGCGTGCCGCCGGCCGCGAGGTCTTTTTGCTCAGCGGCGACCGGCAGGCGAAGGTCGCGGCGCTGGCCGCCGAGCTGGGCCTGCCCCCGGAGCACGCCGTGGGCGAGGCGCCGCCCGAGGCCAAGGGCGGCTGGGTGCGCGGGCTGGACCGCCGCGACACCCTGATGCTCGGCGACGGCGCGAACGACAGCCTGGCCTTCGAGAGCGCGTTTTGCCGCGGCACGCCGGTGGTGCACCGCGGGGTGCTCGAGCAAAAGGCCGATTTCTACTACCTCGGCCACGGGATCGGCGGCCTGCGGCGGCTGTTCGCCATCGACCGGGCCCGGGCGCGCACGCAGCGGTGGATCCTGGGCTTCGCCCTCGCCTACAATCTCGCGGCGGTGGGCTTCGCCGCGGCCGCGGCGGTGAACCCGCTGGTCGCGGCCGTGCTCATGCCCGCCAGCGCACTGGTTTCGCTCGCCATCGTGGGCCTGGGCATGCGCGGCGTGCTGCGCGCCTAGCCATGGCCGGCCAAGGTCGTCGTCGGCCGACCGGTCAGAGACTTTTCGGGATCGCCGCGGTCAGCACCTCGGGCGCGCCGACCGTCACCAGCACGTTGTCCTCGATGCGCACGCCGCCGAGGCCGAGGTACGGCTCGACCTTCTCCCACGCCACGCAGTCGCGGAACTTTTCGCGGCGGCGGGGATCGTTGAGGATCGCCGGGATGAAGTAGAGGCCGGGCTCGACGGTGACGAAGTAGCCGGGGGCGAGCGGCAGGTCCATGCGGAGGTTCGCCAGGCACGGGCGCGGGTCCTTCGCGCGGCCCGGCAGCATCCCGCTGGCGTCGCGCACGCCCAGCCCGACCATGTGGCCGATGCCGTGCGGGAAGAACAGAAAGTGCGCCTCGCGCTCGACCAGCGCGGCGGGGTCGCCGCGCATCAGGCCGAGCGCGACGAGCCCGGCGGTCAGCTCGACAGCGCACTGCAGGTGCAGGTCGCGCCATTCGGCGCCGGCCGTGCAGCGGTTGACCGCGCGCACCTGCGCGGCGAGCACGACCTGATAGAGGTCGCGCTGGAAGGCGGACGGGCGCCCGGCGACATAGGTCCGGGTGACGTCGATCACGTAGCGGTCGACCTCCGGCCCGGCGTCGATCAGGACGAATTCGCCGTCGCGGGCCGCGCGGTCGCCGGGTTCGAAGTGGAAGACGGCGGCGTGGGGGCCGGTGCCGACGATGGTGCCGTACCCGGGGCGTTGCGCGCCGTGGCGGCAGAACTCCGCCTCGAGCTCGATCTGGATCGCGCGCTCGGTGGCGCCGGGGGCGATGAGGGCGGCGGCCCGCGCGTAGCCGGCCGCGGCGGCGGCGGCGCCGCGGCGGAGGGTGGCGACCTCGGGGCCGTCCTTTGGCCGGCGGGCGTGGGTGAACGCTTCGCGCACCTTCGCGGTCAGCGCGTCGTCGCCGCGCGCGCCGGGCAGGGCGGCGCCGAGGAGGGCGAGGGGGCGGGCGCGCCGCGCGGTCAGCCACGCGGCCAGCGCGGCGAGCGGCTCGCCGTCGACCTGCTCCCGGGCCTCCCACACGCGCTCGTCCTCGGTCACCTCGGGCACGAACAGGCGCCAGCCCGCGCGCGGGCCGTCGCGCGGGTCGAAGGCGGCGATCGCGCCGGGGCACTCCACGCCCGCGACGTAGAAGAACTCGCTGTGGGCGCGGAAGGGATAGGTCTGGTCGGTGTTCTCGGGCAGCGGCACGGGCGTGCCGGCCCCGAGGACGAGGAGGCCGTCATGGAGGGGGAGCGCGGCGGCGAGGCGCGCGCGGCGGTCGGCGAGGGAGGTGAACATGGCGGGGTGGTGAAGAGGTTTGGTCGGCGCGACGGCGGCGCCGCGCAAGCGGTTTCCGGCCGGGCGCCGGCTCACGCCCACGGCTGGCGCGAGCGGCCGAGCTTCGGGTGCGGCACGACGATCACCGGACAGCGGACGGCCCGCAGCACGCCCTCGGCGATGCTGCCGAGCAGGCGGGCGGCGCTGGGATTCTGCCCCTGCGCGCCGAGCACGAGGAAGGAGGCCCCGAGCTTGACGCTCTGCTCGGCGATCTGCGGCACCGGCACGCCGCGGAGCATCAACGTGGTCACGGTCACGCCGTCGAGCTGCAGCCGCTTCTCGTAGCGGGCCAGCCGTTGGGACGCGGCCTTCTCCGCCCCCTGGACCGCCGTCTGCACGGCCTCGTCCGAGGCGTTCGCCGCCGTGGTGATCTGGCTGGGCTGGACGACGTGGAGCAACACCACCCGGCCCTTGAACGAATCGGCAAGGCTGGAGGCGGTTTCGAACACGCGGTCGGTGACGGCCGAGAAATCGATGAGCGCCACGATGGTCATGAGGCAGTCCGGAGAAGCGAGATTTAGTAAATCTAGACGAGTGCGGGCCGCGGCACTAGGTAATTTTTCGCCCGGCGCCGCGCGGGCATTGCCCTTTGCGCCGCACCGGCCATAGTGGCCGGACACCGCCCATGAAATTCGCCCAGCCTCAGGCCGACGTCTACGTGCCCGCGGGCGCGGATCCCGCGACCGCGCTCGCCCGCACCACCCATCTCTGCGTCGCCGCCCACCAGGACGACATCGAGATCATGGCCTACCACGGCATCGCCGAGTGCCTCGGCCGGGACGACCGGTCGTTCGCCGGGGTGGTGGTGACCGACGGCGGGGGCAGCCCGCGCACGGGCCGGTACGCGCGGGTGAGCGACGGCGAGATGCAGGCGGTCCGGAAGCGGGAGCAGCGGCGGGCGGCGCGGCTGGGGCGCTACGGCATCCAGATCCAGCTGGCCTATCCCAGCGCCGCCGTGAAGCGGCCGGGCCGGGCCGACGTCGCCGGCGACCTCCGGCAGATCTTCACCGCCTGCCGGCCGGACGTGGTCTACCTGCACAATCCCGCCGACAAGCACGACACCCACGTCGCCGTCTTCCTCCGCTGCCTCGAGGCCATCCGCGCCCTGCCCAAGGCCCAGCGCCCGCGGCAGGTGCTGGGCTGCGAGGTCTGGCGCGACCTCGACTGGCTGCCGGACGCCGAGAAGGTCGCGCTGGACGCGTCGGACCGCCCGAAGCTGGCCCGGGCGCTGCTCGCGGTCTTCAAGTCGCAGGTCGAGGGCGGCAAACGCTACGATCTCGCCACCCTCGGGCGGCGCGCCGCCCACGCCACCTACCAGACCACGGGTGCCGCCGACGCGCTGGATGCGCTCACGCTGGCGATGGACCTCACCGTCCTGGCCCGGGTCGACTCGCTCGACGTGGAGACGTTCACCCAGGGTCTGCTGCGGCGCTTCCGCGAGGACGTCACCGCCCGGCTGCGCCGGCTGCGGTGAGGCGGGCCGGCCGGCGCCGGCGCGGTCCGCGGCCGCGCCGCGGGCGGAGCTACGGTTTTCCAGGCGGCGGGGCGGGCGGCGGCTTGGCGGCGGCGACGGCGGCCTTGGCGGCGTGCGCCTGCGCCGCCATGTGCTCCGCGATCAGCTCCGCGGTGAAGCGGCTGACCGTGTCGGGGTCGGTGAAGATCGACTGGGTGTTGTTCTGCGCCTTGTAGCCCGGGCCGCCGGCCTGGCCGGTGACGACGAAGGTGCCCTCGCCGGAGGCGGACCAATTGGTCGAACCCTCGCCACCGACGCGGCCGTCGGCGACGAAGCCCTTCGTGTGGCTGATCTGCCCGGTGGCGGACTGGCCGATCACGAAGTGGGTGTTGAAGGCCTCGGGGTTCTTCGCGAGATCGGAGTTGAGCAGCAGCTTCTCGTGGACGCCGCCGGCCTGGCTCTTGTCGAGGGTGATCAGCATCGTGATCTTCGGGTCGAGCGCCTTGGCCATGAGGATGTCGTTCAGCTCGTCGTCATCGAACCCGAACATGTTCAGGTAGAGCGAGACGCTGACGCGGGAGAGGACGTGCTTGAGGACGTCGTGCACGTCGTCGCGTCCGACGTAGAACAGGTGGAAGTCCCGGCTCGCATTGGTGGCGTAGGCCTTTTCGCGGGTGTACGGCGCGAGGTCGGGCAGGCTGAAGGTCTGCAGGCTCTGGGTGGGGTCGCCGAGGGCGTTGCTCGGGCTCTTCTTGGCGGTGGGCATGGATCACCTCCGGGGACGGCGGGTTGACGTTGGGACCGGGTGCGTGCGGCATCACGTCCGGCCCCGCGGCCGGCCGCGAGCCCGGATTCCACTCAATTTTGTTCAGGGCCGTTCGGCCCGGCGGCGGTCAGCGCGGCCAGAGCCAGCCCAGGACGCCGGCGGTGAGTGCGGCGTAGATCACGCCGTCGATCATGGTCTTGAACGTGGTGACCCAGGAGCGGCGGTACCAGATCGAGAACTGTGCGAGCGCGCCGGCGTGGGCGAGGAAGGCTGTCAGGCCGGCGTAGCGGAAGACCTGCCGGTAGCCGATCCACCCCGGCTGCGCATGGGCCGCGACGTAGGCGGCGAAATAGCCCACCACGACCAGGTAGACAAACCAGAGGAGGAGGCTCTTGCCCATCTTGAAAGGCCCGCTCGGCATCACCGTCGCGATCATCACCGGGCCCTTGTTCAGCTTGTCGCCGAACTCGGCCGACTTCATGTCCTGGGTCGAGCCGGGGCGGGGCAGCATGTAGTCGCCCGGGGTCAGGCCGAACGGCCGGAGGGCGTCCATCACGCCGGTCTCGTTCGGCACCTTGCCGTAGTCGCCCTTGTGCCACGGCAGGAACATATGGTTGACGGAACTCGCGATGAAAACGACCACTGCGGACAGCAGGATCGGAAGCCAGAAGACATGCAGGACGGTCATGGGGAACTCCTGATTGGGGGTGGTGGGGGACTGCCGCCACAGTGGCCAGCCCGGCGGTTTTTTCAACCGGCGAGATCCCGCGGCCGGCGGGTGCCCCGGGGATCCGCCCGCCGCGGCCGCCGGAGGCATTTGTCAACTATTAGTAGACAAGGGGACGATCGGCCGGCCGGAAAAGACCGGCGCGAACGGGGGCGGGCGCGGCGATGCCTAACGGATCTTTTGCAGGAACCGGCCGAACCGCGGCTCGCCCCAGTGATGCAGATCGACGGAAGCAAGGATGGTCGTGGCCCGGCCGACGATGCGGTCGCGGCTCACGAAGCCGATGAAGCGCGAATCGTTGCTGTCGTCCCGGTTGTCGCCCATCACAAAGTAGCTCCCGGCGGGGACGCGCACGGGGCCGAAGGTGCGCAGGGCGCCGCGCTGCGGCAGGACCATGATCGGATGCGGCCGGTCCCCGAGCTGTTCCTCGGCGAAGAGGGTGGGTTGCGCGGGGCCGGCGCCAACCAGCGCGCCGAGGCTGGCCGGCAGGGGCGCGTAGGCGACCGGCGTGCCATTGATCCACAACCGCTCGCGGTCCATCGCCACCGCGTCGCCGGGCAGACCGACGACGCGCTTCACGAGCCGCAGGCCGTCCGCCGGCGAGAAGAACACCACGACGTCGCCGCGCTGCGGGTCGCCCCAGGTGGCGAGGTGTTCGGTGGTGAAGGGAACCTTGAGGTCGTAGGCCAGCTTGTTCACGAACACCAGTTCGAGCGGCACGATCGTGGGCATCATCGACCCGGTGGGCACGTACTCCCAGTCGGCGATCGCCGATTTCAGCGGCAGGACGACGGCGGCGATGAGCAGGAACGGCCGGATCCACTCCCGCCAGAAGGCCGCCGCGGCCCGGCGCCCGCGGAGCTTGAAGCTGGAGGACGGTGAGGAGACCGGATGCATCGTGGTAGCCTCTGGGTCGGGCGCAACGGGGGACGCGTTGATGGGACCTTCCTGATTGGTCGCGGTTCCGGGTATGCCCGACGGTGGCGGCGACGTGGGGCGCGCGGCGGGCCCCTAGAAGAGCATCCAGCGGAAGCGCAGCTCCTCGGCCCAAGCGTTCCGGCCCGTGCCCACGACCTTGCTGACCTCGAAGTCCCACTGGAAGTTCTTCGAGAGCGAGAGCGTGGCCCCGCCACCGACGGTGCCGGTGGAAGTCGACGATCCCGCGGTCGAGGTGCTCAGCGTGGTCTCGGCATAGGCGCTCAGCAGCTGGCCGAAGCTCCATTTCACGTAGCCGCTCGCGTACCAGCGGGTGTCGTAACGGGTGTCCGCCGGGTTCCGGAACTCATCCCACTCGAACATCGCCCCCGCCGCCGCTCCGCCGCCGAGATCGACCGACCAGGGCAGGATGACCCCGCCCTGGACCGCCTTGTTGCCCACCGCATTCGAATGGGTGGGGAGTATGAGGTAGGGAATGATCGCGGCCTGCTGGCGGGTGGTGGGATCGCGGAGGAAGGTCCATTTCGGCCGCAGGGTGAGGCCGCCGATCCCGCTGTGCGTCTGGTCGATGCCGTTGACGGAACCGGTGGCCCGCAGGTAGAGCTGGGTTCCGACCTCGACGTCCACGGAATCGGTGAGGCCGGCCGAGACGAGGGCGGTGCCGAGTGCCAGCCCCTGGTATTGGTTCGGTGCCGCGGTGTCCGCGGCCAGGCCGACCGAGATGGCGTTCATGCGGAGGAGGACGTGTCCCGGCTCGATCGTCTGTGGTACCTCCGTGACCTGCGCCTCGAGCACCGCCGGGCCGGCCCACGCCACGCCCAGGAGCAGGGCCGGGGCCGCCAGACGCCGCCGGAATGTCGCATGCATCGCGCCGAGGCTCGCGGAGCGGCCGCCGGCTGTCACCTCCAAATCGGCGCCGGGGCCGGGCGGTGCGCATGCGCGGGCCCCCACGGAGTTCATGAGCCAAAGCGACTTCAAGCGGACGATGAAAATCTTCACCGACGTGGTGAGGCTGCGAGAAAACCCTTGCCTCATCCGGCGTCGGGGTGCTTGCTAACCCCTCTTTGGTTCGGGCCGTGGCGCAGCCTGGTAGCGCACTTGCATGGGGTGCAAGGGGTCGTGAGTTCGAGTCTCACCGGCCCGACCAATTTTTCTCAAACGCTTGGCGGACAGCGTTGGCGACCTGAACTCGCCCCGGATTATTTTCGTGCCTTTTGGCGCCTTTTTGTGGCCATTGTTCTCCATGCCGGAAGCCACCGTGACCCAACCGACCGAAGCGATGGCCGCTCCGCGCCGCTGGCGCCGGGCCGCGGCGTGGCCGCTCGTGCTGGCCGCGGTGATCACCTGGGAGTCGGTCAGCGCCATCCCCGGCGTGGGCCCGTCGTGGCTGGAGTTCGACAAGCTGGCGCACTTCGGCGTCTTCGGCCTGCTCGCCACGACGCTGGCGCGGCTCGAGGCGGCGCAGCGCTGGCCGCTGCTGCGCGAACTCTGGGCCGTCGTGCTCGTGTCGGTCTACGGCCTGGCGATCGAGATCATGCAGGGCTTCACCACCATCCGCTCGATGGAGTTCGGCGACTGGGTGGCCGACACGCTCGGCGCGGCGCTGGCCGTCGCGCTCTACCTGCGCTGGACGTGGTACCGGCGGCGGCTGGAACAGCCCCTCCGCCGGCGGCGCCAGCCGCGGATTGAAATTTCCGCCGCGCCGGTGCCTAATCTTCCCGCATGAGTCCCGCCGAGGCCAGGCAGCGCATCGCCGACCTCCGCGCCGAGGTGGCGCGCCACGACGAGCTGTATTTCCGGAACGCCCGGCCGGAGATCAGCGACTTCGACTACGACCGCCTGAAGCGCGAGCTGGCCGACCTTGAGGCGAAATTCCCGCAGTTCCGCGCCGCCGGCTCGCCCTCGCAGCGCGTGGGCGACGACCGCCTCGAGGGCTTCGCGGCCTACCGCCACCGGCAGGCGATGCAAAGCCTCGACAACACCTACTCGGAGGAGGAGCTGCGCGCCTTCCACCAGCGCCTGGTCAAGCTCTTCGGCCGCGAGGACCTCGCCTACGTGATCGAGCCGAAGATCGACGGCATCGCCGTCAGCCTGACCTACGAGCAGGGCACATTCGTGCGTGCCGTGACCCGCGGCGACGGCGTCGAGGGCGACGACATCACGGCCAACGCGAAGACGATCAAGGCGCTCCCGCAGGAGCTGAAAAGGCCAAGTCCCAAAGGTCCAAACGCCAAGGCCGCCCGCGTGCCCGAGATCATCGAGATCCGCGGTGAGATCTACATGACGCTGGCCGAGTTCGAGCGCATCAACCGCGAGCGCGAGGAGGCCGGCGAGGCGCTGTACGCCAATCCGCGCAACCTCACCGCCGGCACGATCAAGCAGCTCGACACGCGCGAGGTCGCCCGCCGCAAGCTCGAGATCGTCCTCTACGGGCTCGGCCACAGCGAGCCGCTTCCCGGCGACACCCAGAGCGGCTTCCATGGCCTGGTGAAGGCCTGGGGCCTGCCGGGGGTGGAGAAATTCTGGACCGCCCGTGGCATTGACGAGACCTGGGCGGCGGTGCAGGAGCTCGACAAGCTGCGGCACAAGTTCGCCTACGCGACCGACGGCGCGGTGGTAAAGCTCGACGGGCTCGCCCAGCAGCGCGAGGCCGGGAGCACCGCGAAGGCGCCGCGCTGGGCCATCGCCTACAAGTTCGCCCCCGAGCGGGCCGAGACCCTGCTCAAGGCCATCACCGTGCAGGTCGGGCGCACCGGCGTGCTCACGCCCGTGGCCGAGCTGGAGCCGGTCGTGCTCGCCGGCACGACGGTGTCGCGCGCCACGCTGCACAACCGCGACGAGATCGCGCGCAAGGACATCCGGGTGGGCGATTTTGTTTACGTCGAGAAGGCCGGCGAGGTCATCCCGGCAGTGGTGGGAGTGAACACCGCGCGCCGCGCGCCGGAGTGTAGGCCGTTCGTCTTTCCCGAAAAATGCCCGGCCTGCGGCACGCGCGTCGTCCAGCTCGAGGGTGAGGTGGCGCTGCGCTGCCCGAATTACGACTGCCCGGTGCAGGTGCGGCGCCGGGTGCGGCATTTCGCCTCCAAGGCCTGCGTCGACATCGAGGGCCTGGGGGAGGCGATGGTCGACACCCTGGTGGACAAGGGCTGGGTCCGCGGCGCCGCCGACATCTACCGCCTGCGCCGCGAGGATCTGCTGACCCTCGGAAAGAAGGTCGAGAAATCGACC
>DATJUU010000327.1:0-3313 GCA_035502155.1 Opitutaceae bacterium | reverse complement strand
TGGCCGCGCAGGTGAGGCAATTCGCCGCGATCGCCTACACGAACCTGCCGGGCACCGGCCTGCTGCTGGACGCAACCGAATTTGCGGGCCTGCCGTTCGCCGAACGCGAGGCGCTGCATTTCAAACCGGCGGCCCCGGCCGTCGCCCCGGCGCCATGATCGACTACCTCCTCAATCTGCCGCCGTTCGTGCTCGGGCTGCTCAAGGGCCTGGCGGTGATCGTCGTCATCTTTCCGCTCGCCGGGGCGTGCTCGATGGCCGAGCGCAAGGTCTCGGCGTGGATCCAGGACCGCCACGGGCCCAACCGCGCGATTCCCTTCTGGTTCGCCTGGGTGCCGGTGCTCGGGCCGTTCCTCCAGCGGCTGGGCGCCTTTCACCTGCTGGCCGACGGCTTGAAGTTCCTTTTCAAAGAGGAGCCGCTGCCGGGTCAGGTGAACAAGTTCTATTTCACGCTCGCCCCGGTCATCGCGCTCATTCCGGCGTTCACGACCGTGACGGTCGTGCCCTTCGGCGCCTATCTCGACGGCGCCGGCCGGCTCGTCCCGCTGATGCTGGCCAACGTCGACGTCGGCATCCTTGCGGTGTTCGCCATCGCCTCGCTCGGCATCTACTCGATGATCCTGGCGGGCTGGGCCTCCAACTCGAAGTACCCGTTCCTCGGCAGCGTCCGCGCCTCGGCCCAGCTCATCTCCTACGAACTGTCGCTGACGCTGTCCGTGCTGCCGGTGTTCCTGCTGGTCAACCGCCCGGGCCTGCCCGCGACGCTCAGCCTCGTCTCCGTCGTGCAGGAGCAGAGCGGCCTCTGGCCGTCCTGGCACGGCATCTGGCTGATCTTCCTCATGCCGGTGTCGGCCCTGATCTTCCTCATCGCGCTGTTCGCCGAGACCAACCGCCTGCCGTTTGACATGATCGAGTCGGAGGCCGATCTCGTCGGCGGCTTCCACACCGAGTACGGCGCGTTCAAGTGGTCGCTGTTCTTCGTGGCCGAGTACTCGCACATGATCGTCGGCTCGGGCGTGTTCATCCTCCTCTTCCTCGGCGGCTGGAATCCGCTGCCGTGGCTGCCGCTCGCCGCGGTGGCGGCGAAGCTCGGCTTCGCCGGCCATCCCGTGGTCTTCGGGGTGGTCTCCATCGTCATCTTCCTGGCCAAGATCCTCGTCTTCCTCTTCCTCTTCATGTGGGTGCGCTGGACGGTGCCGCGCTTCCGCTACGACCAGGTGATGCGGATCGGCTGGCGCGGCCTGCTGCCGCTCGCGCTCGTCAACCTTTTCGTCTACGCGCTGGGGATCGCGTGGCTGCAACCCGTGCATTAGGAGTCCGCCATGGCCGTCGTCCCCGTTCCCCGCAAGTCCCTCACCCTCGCCGAGCGCGTGTACCTGCCCCCGGTGCTCGGTGGGATGAAGACCACGCTCAAGCACCTCTTTTCGCGCAAGGTGACCCTGGAGTATCCCGAGCAGCGGCCGGAGATTCCGCCGGGCTACCGCGGCGTGCCCACGCTGGTCAAGGATCCCAACGGCCGGGAGAAGTGCGTCTCCTGCCAGCTCTGCGAGTTCGTCTGCCCGCCCAAGGCCATCCGCATCGCGCCGGCCGAGATTCCCGCCGACGCGCCCACCGCCCACGTGGAGAAGGCGCCGCGCGAATTCGAGATCAACATGCTGCGGTGCATCTACTGCGGCCTGTGCCAGGAGGTGTGCCCCGAGGAGGCGATCTTCCTGCAGAACATCTACTCGCTGGCCGGCTACCGCCGTGACGAGCTGGTCTTCGGCAAGGATAAGCTCTACGAACTGGGCGGCACGCTGCCCGACGCGCACTACAAGTGGGACCAGAAAAAGGCGGCGGCCACGCACGGCAACACCCCGCACTGAGCCCGCCCCGTCTCCACGCTTCATGTCAGACTTTCTTTTCTACCTCTTCGCGTTTCTGACGGTGCTGGCGGCCGTGGGGGTGGTGCTCAACCGCAATGCGGTCAACGCCGCGATGTGCCTGCTGCTGAGCTTCGTCGGCATGGCGGCGCTGTTCGTGCTGCTCGAGGCGTACTTCCTCGCCCTGCTGCAGGTGCTGGTCTACGCGGGCGCGGTGGTCGTCCTGTTTCTTTTCATCATCATGCTGTTTGATGTCCAGGGCGGAACGCCGCGGCGGCCCTACCGGTTCCTGGCCGCGGTGTCCGGCGTGCTCGCGCTGGCCCTGCTTGCCCTCGGCGTGCTCTCGTTCTACCGCCACGGCCGCCTCGCCCACGCCCCCGTGCCGGCCGGCGGCGCCAGTCTGAAGGATTTCGGCGACCAGCTCTTCACCACCTACCTGCTGCCGGTGCAGGTGACGGGTTTCCTGCTGCTGGTCGCCATGCTGGGCGTGACCGTGCTCAGCCGGAAGTTCGAGTCCAAGGAGGGCGCGCCATGAACCTGCCCCCGTCCCTCTTCGCGGCCGCCGGACTCAACCACTACCTGTTCGTCAGCGTGCTGCTGTTCGCCGTCGGTTTCCTCGGCGTGCTCGTGCGGCGCAACACGCTTGTCATCTACATGTGCCTCGAGCTCATGCTCAACGCCTCGACGCTCGCGGCGGTGGCCTTCTCGCGGTTCAACGGCACGATGGACGGCAACGTCTTCGTGTTCTTCATCATCACCGTCGCGGCCGCGGAGGTCGCGGTGGGCCTGGCCATCATCGTGGCCCTGTTCCGCCTGCGCGGCACCGTGCAGGTCGAGGAGCTGGCGGGCCTGAAACACTGACATGGACCCCGCCCGCCTCGCCGCCCTCGTCCTGCTGCTGCCGCTGGCCTCGGCCGCGCTCATCGCGCTGTTCCTGCGCCGGCGCGGCGCGCTCGCGGCGGCCGTCTCGGTCGCCGCCGCGGCCGGCATCGCGGTCGTGTCGTCACTGCTGATCTTCGGCGGGCACCGCGACTTCCCGGCGTCGGTCGAGTGGCTGCGCCTGGGCAACTTCACCGTTTCGTTCGGCGTCAAGTTCGACGACCTCGCGGCGCTGATGCTCTTCGTCGTGAGCTACGTGGGCTTCTTCATCCACGTCTTCAGCCTCGGCTACATGCGCGACGACCCGGCGCGCGGCCGGTTCTTCGCCGGGCTGTCGGTGTTCATGTTCTCGATGACCGGCATCGTGCTGGCCGACAATCTGTTCATGCTGTTCGTCTTTTGGGAGCTGGTCGGCTTCAGCTCCTACCTGCTGATCGGCCACTGGTACGAGCGGCCGTCGGCGTCGGACGCGGCCAAGAAGGCCTTCATCGTCAACCGCGTCGGCGACTTCGGTTTCCTGCTCGGCATCATCTACTGTTACTGGCTGCACGGGACGGTGAACCTCGGCGAACT
>DATJUU010000326.1:0-5625 GCA_035502155.1 Opitutaceae bacterium | reverse complement strand
CAGGTCGTAGCCCAGCCACATCGCGAAACTGACCGCCACGAATAGCACCATCAGGCCGCCGGCGAGGCGGCCGAGGAAGCCGGCCCGCGCGTCGCGCTCCGCCGGTTCGCGCTCGATCCAGTCCAGCAGCAGGTAGGCAAGGGTGATGGCGGCGACCGGCGTTAGCGCCGCGTTGAGGCTTTGCCAGCGGAACGGGCTGAGCGCCGCGGCGGCCACGGCGGCCGCCGCCAGCAACCCGAGGCCCGCGTCGAGCACGCCGCCGAAACGCGCCCCGGGCGGCGCGGCCAGCAGGCGTCCCGCCAGCAGCGCGATCGGCACCGCCAGCAGTCCCTGCCAGTAGGCGAACCACGGCCAGGCGTAGAATCGCGTGGCGGCGTCGAAGTTGAGCGACAGCGCGGCGAACGCGGCCGCTGCGAGCAGGGCCAGCGGCCGCGGCAGGCGGCTCAGCAGGGTGCGGGGACGCCCGGTGCTCATGGGTGGGCCGGCATTCCAATCGTTCGGCCCGTCGCCCGCAAGGCGGGTTTGGCGCCGCTGCGGCCTTGACGGTCGCCGGCGCCGGGCGGCATCGTGCCTCGATGCCTCCCGCCGCCGCGCCCCGCAAGGGCCTGCTCCTGAAGCTTGCCGTGCTCGGCGGGGTGGTGCTCGCCGCCCTCGCGGCCGGGGCGTATGCCTGGGGCGGAAAGATGCTGCTCGCGGCGGCGAAGGTTTGGGTGGTGCGGGGCGTGGCGGCGATCGGCGATGCGGGGCCGTGGGCGTTCTTCAGCGCCATGGCCATCCTGCCTGCGTTCGGCTGTCCCCTGCTGGTCTTTGCGCTGCCGGCCGGCCCGATCTTCGCGGACCGGCTGGGCCTGGCCGGCGTTCTCGCCGCCTACGGCGCCGCCGCCGCCGTCAACATGACGCTCACCTATTGGATTGCGCGCTGGGCGCTGCGGCCGTGGATCGAGCGCTTGATCGCCCGGTTTGGCTACAAGATCCCGCAAATCAACCCCGACGAGCAGCTCGAAATCACGCTGCTGCTGCGCATCACCCCCGGCCCGCCGTTTTTCGTGCAAAGCTATCTGCTGGGCCTCGGCAACGTGAAGTTCTTCACCTACCTCTGGGTGTCGTGGATCATCGTCATGGTCTACGCGGTGGGATTCGTGGTTTTCGGCGACGCGATCATGCACGGCAAGGCGGGCGCGGCGGCCACCGGGGTCAGCGTGTTCATCGCCGCCGTGATCATCGCCCACCTGGTCCGCAAGCATCTCGGGCGGGGGCGCCAGGCGCCGCCTTCCTGACCGCGGCGCGCCGGTCAAGGCGGCGCGGCGGACGCCGCGGCCCGCTGATAGACGACAAAGACCGAGTCGAAGGCGGCGTAACCCGAACCCGGAAAGAAACGGTAGCCCGAGAGCCGGTTGCGGGCATCGAAGACCTCGACCGCCCGGTAGGTGACGCTCAGCAGGTCGGGACTCCGCGTCCCAATGTCCCGGATTTCGCTGGCGCGGAGCACCAGCCACGCCGGCTGGAGGCGGGTGATGAGCTCCGGCCAGGTCCGGGCGCCGGACCGGATCGCGGCGGTGACCTCGGGGGCGCAGAGCCCGGGATTGTCGAGCATCTTGAGGCCGCTGAAATAGCCGATGTAGCCGAGCGGCTCGAGCATCACGCGGTCGTCCGGCCGGGCATGGGCGCGGAGCCAGAGACCGATCGGGCGGCGGATGCCGTCCTCAATCTCCCGCTGGTTGATGCGCATCTGGACGGCGGTGCAGGCCCACAGCGCCGCCTGGACGCCGATCAGGATGCCCACGGCCACGCGCAGCGCGGCGGAGTGGCGGCGGGCCGCGCCATGGGCGGCTTGGAGCCAGGCGAAGAGGCGCGTGAGGTCGGAGACCACCACCGCCATGACCAGGATGGCGAGCAGCTGCCAGACCTGCGCGTACCAGGGGTTGGGCGGCGCGATCTGCAGATAGCCGCCGCCGAGCAGCAGCGCCAGCGACAGCGCCCGCCCGACGGGATGGGCGCGCGGCACCAGAAAATAGAACGCGGCCGGGAGGGTCAGCAGGAGGGAGAACGGAAACAACCCGATCGGCCAGCCGCCGAGATAATAGTACGCCGGCATGAAGATGCGGGCGATGTGGGCCTGGCCGGTGAGCAACGTGGTGGGGTAGGACAGCAGCAGGGCGAGTTGCTGCGCCGGGGTGTCCACGGCGGCCTTGGCGATGATCGTGTTGGGCACCGGGCTGCCGTAGTACCACCACGCCCAGAGAAACCACGGCAGGTAAAGCGCGGCGCCGACGAGCGCGGACCGCGCGAGCCAGCGGCCGACGGCCCGCCAGTCGACCCGGCCATCCGTCCGCCAGGCGAAGAGCGCAAAGCCGGCGAGCACGACGCCCGCCGGAATGAACCCGTCCGGCCGCCCCCACATCAAGCCGCCAAGCCCGAGCCCGAGGCGCCAGGGCGCGGCGGGCCCGTCGGCCTGCGCCAGCACGGTCCAGGCGAAGGCGACGAGCACCAGCGCGGTCTCCATCCCGTTCATCGAGAAGTCGGTGATCTTGCCGTCGAAGAGGAGGAGGCCGAAGAGGAGCGCCGCGCCGAGGGCGGCGAGCCGCAGGCGTTCGGCCAGCCGCCAGAGGATCGCGGCGGTCGCCGCGAGCAGGGCGGCGCTCACCAGCCGGAAGAGCCAGAGCGCGGCCTGGTCGTGGCCGGCGCCCGCGAGGGCCGCGCAGGCGGCGGGCAGCAGCGTGCCCAGCGGCGAGGTGAAGGCGCACACCCGCTCGCCGGGCTGGTAAACCAAGCCGTGGCCGGCGACCAGGTTGCGGCTGGTCCGGAAGGTGATGAAGAAGTCCTCCCACACGTGGTTGGTATAGAGGGCGAACGCCAGCGGCAGGAGCAGCGCGGCGGCCAGCAGGAGCCAGGGCGGGTGGCGCGGCGGCGGAGGGCTGGCGGGGGCGGTCATCCGGAAGGGGCGGCGGGCAAGCTTTGACGCGGGCGGGAGGACTCTGATTAAGTGCGCCCCGTGGACGAAGGGAATCCGCTTTTTTCGCGCGAATCCGACCGGGTCTGGTCGGTCACGGATTTCACCCGGCGGGTCAAGACCCTGCTGGAGGAGGGCATCCGGCCGTGCTGGGTGCGCGGCGAGGTCTCGAACCTCCGCGCCCAGGCCAGCGGGCACCTCTATTTTTCGCTCAAGGACGCCGGCGCCCAGCTGGCGTGCGTGCTGTTCCGCGGCGACGCGCTCCGCCAGGCCGTGAAGCCGCGCGACGGCGTCCAGCTCCTGGCCTACGGCGAGGCCAGCGTCTATGAGCAGCGCGGCCAGTACCAGCTTATCGTCCGCGCGCTGCTCGAGGACGGCGTGGGCCGGCTGCAGCAGGAGTTCGAGCGCCTGAAGCGACGGCTGGCGGACGAGGGGCTGTTTGCCGCGGAGCGCAAGGCGCCGATCCCGCTGATGCCGGCGACGGTCGGTTTCGTCACCTCGCCGACCGGGGCGGCGCTGCAGGATTTCATCCGCATCCTGCAGCGGCGCCGCTGGCGCGGGCGGCTGGTGGTGCTGCCGGCCAAGGTCCAGGGCGAGGGCGCGGCGGCGGAGATGATCGCGATGCTCCAGGAAGCCGCGGCGACCGGCGTTTTCGACCTGCTCGTGATCGGGCGCGGCGGCGGCAGCCTGGAAGACCTGTGGGCGTTCAACGAGGAGGCGCTGGTCCGGGCGGTGGCGGCGTGCCCGGTGCCGATCATCTCGGCCGTGGGGCACGAGATCGACTTCACGCTGTGCGATTTTGCGGCCGACGCCCGCGCGGAGACGCCCAGCGGCGCGGCCGAGCTCATCTCCAGCAACTTTCTCGCCGGCCTCGATCGGGCCGCCCGGGCCGCCGAGGCGATGGCCGCCGCCGCCGGCGACGCCGTCCTCGATGCCCGGGCCGGGCTTGACCACGCCCGCAGCCGGCTGCGGTTGCTGTCGCCACAGGCCGTCGTCGAGCAGAGCCAGCTGCGGCTCGACGACCTGGCCAACCGGACGGCGGCGGCGGCGCGTGCCGGCGTGCAGGCGCACCGCCAGCGGCTGACGGCCCTGGCGGGTCGGTACCGCACGTGCTCGCCGGCCCCGCGCGTCGGCTTCGAGTCGCACCGGCTGCTCGCGCTCTGGAAGCGCCTGCAGGCGGCGAGCCCGGCGTCGGTGCTCAACCGGGGCTTCGTCATCGTCCGCGACGAACGCGGCCGGCCGGTGGCACGCCGGGGGGCGGTGAAATCCGGCCAGCGGCTGAGCAACGAGTTCGCCGACGGCAGCGTGAACGTGCGCGCCGAGTAGGCGGCGCGCGCCGCGCTAGACGCGCGGCATTTTCACCCACCGGGCGCCGCGCCGCGCGCTGCGCACCGCGGCCTCGATGAAGGCGAGGCCGATCACGCCGTCGTCGACGGTCGGAAAATCGAGATCCCTCGGCCGCGGCCGGCCCTCGACCTCGGCGGCGATGGCGCGGAAGGCCTCGCGGTAGATGTTGCCGAAGGCCTCGAGATAGCCCTCGGGATGGCCGGCGGGGATGCGGGTGAATCGCCGTCCCTGGGCGCAGACATAGGCGTTGCCGCGGCGCAGGATCTGCCGCGGCCGGTCGGGGTATTTCACGATCAGCTCGTTCGGGTGCTCCTGGTACCACTCCAGCGCGGCGGCGGTGCCGTAGACGCGGAGGTTGAGGTTGTTCTCGTCGCCCACGCAGATCTGGGACGCGTGCAGCAGGCCCTTGGCGCCGCCGCGGAAGCGCAGCAGGATGCTGCTGTCGTCGTCGAGCTTCCGCCCGGGCACGAAGGTTGTGAGGTCGGCGCAGAGGGTGTCGATCTCCAGCCCGGTGACGTAACGGACGAGGTTCTCGCAGTGCGTGCCGATGTCGCCGAGGCAGCCGCCGGCGCCGCTGCGCTTCGGGTCGGTGCGCCACACGGCCTGTTTCTGCCCGGTGCCCTCGAGGAAGGAACCCAGCCAGCCCTGCGGGTATTCGACCACGACCTTGCGAATGACGCCGAGGGCGCCGCGCCGCACGAGGTGCCGGGCCTGCTTCACCATCACGTTGCCGGTGTAATTGTGGGTGAGGACGAGCACCTTGCGCGAGCGGCGGACCAGGGCGCGGAGCCGGCGCGCCTCGCCGAGGTCGAAGGTGGCGGGCTTGTCGAGGACCACGTTGAAGCCGGCCGCGAGGAACGTCCGGGCGGCGGGGAAATGCACGTCGTTAGGGGTGACGATGACGACGAAGTCGAGGCGGCGGTCCGCGGGCTGGCGGGCCTCCGCGCGGGCCATCTCGGCGTAGCTGCCGTAGACGCGCGCCGGGTCGAGGAATAGTCCGGCGCCCATCGCGCGGGAGCGGCCCGGATCGCTGGAAAACGCGCCGCCCACCAGTTCAGCCCGGCCGTCCATGATGGCGGCCAGCCGGTGCACCGCGCCGATGAACGCGCCCGGCCCGCCGCCGATCATGCCGAAACGGAGTTTGCGCTTCATGGGGTCGGGCGCCGGCGCGGTTACTTCTTCTGCTCGAAGGCCGCGTCGAAGGCGACGGTGCTGCTCCGGAAGTCGAGCCGGCGCACGAACGCCGCGGCCTCGGTGGCCCCGTGCTCGCGGTCCATGCGAATGTCCTCCCATTCCACCGAGAGCGGACCGCGGTAGCCGACGTCGTT
>DATJUU010000325.1:0-4568 GCA_035502155.1 Opitutaceae bacterium | reverse complement strand
GCGGTGACCGGCTGGACGGCGTGCGCCCGGCGGATCGTCTTCACGCCCGCCTCGGACAGGCCGAAGTGCTTCACCTTGCCCTGCCGGATCAGGTCCTTCACCGCGCCGGCGACCTCCTCGATCGGGACGTCCGGGTCGACGCGATGTTGATAAAGCAGGTCGATGGTCCGCGTCCGGAGGCGCTTGAGCGCGGCCTCCGTCACCGCCCGGATGTGCTCGGGCCGGCTGTCGAGGCCCTCCTGGCGCTCGCCGTTCGGGCCGATGCGGAAGCCGAACTTCGTGGCGATCACCACCTGCGCGCGGAACGGCGCCAGGGCTTCGCCCACGACCTCCTCGTTCTTGAACGGGCCATAGGCCTCGGCCGTGTCGAAGAACGTGATCCCGCGCTCGACCGCCGCCCGGATCAGTTTGATCGCCTCGGTCCGGTCGACGGCCGCGCCGTAGCCGAAGCTCAGGCCCATGCAGCCGAGCCCGAGGGCGGAGACTTCGAGGTTACTCTTTCCCAGTGTGCGCTTTTTCATGTGCGGATCTCCTGTCGTTGATTTGAAGTTCGGCGCCAATCTACTCCGCCTTGGCGCCGCCGTCGCGCGCGATCTTGCTCCAGCTGTCGTTATCTTGCTCAAAACCGCGGGCTGAGGCGCCTGGCTCCCGGGTTTAGGCCGGGGCATCCAGGAATGCCAATCGCTTACCCCTTACCCTTTACCCTTTGCTCGTCCGCCTGTCAGGTGGACTTACCGCTGCCGCCGGTAGTCGCTCGGCGCCAAGCCGGTCTGCCGCCGGAACAGCTGTGCGAAATGGCTGGGATTGGCGTAGCCCACCTCCAGGGCGATTTCCACGATGCTCTGCTTCGTCTCGCGGAGGAGCCGGCGCGCCAGATCCAGGCGGAGATTGACGTGATAGCGCGACGGGGACACGCCGGTGGCCTTCTTGAACAGGCGGTGGAAGTGGAACTTGCTCAGCCCGACCCGCCTTGCCAGCCGCTCGAGGTCGAACTCGTCGGCCACGTGCTCCGCCATCCACTCCGTGGTCTGGCGCAGCTTGTAGCCCGGCAGCGACGGGCTGCTGCTGCGCGACCCCTTGGCCAGATCGCCGTAATAGCGGGCCAGGTGGATCGCCACGGCCTGGGCGATGCCTTGCACGAAGAGCGGGCTCGCCTGCGGGCGCGTCAGCTCCTCGCGCAACCGCTCCATCAGCGAGCTCAGCGCCGCGTCGGTGAACGCGGAAACGTCCCGCAGCCGGGCGTGGGGCGCCCCGGCGCCGAAGATCTCCGCGAACGCCTGCTCGAGCAGCGGCAGCCCGACGAACACCGACATGGCCTCAAACGGCTCCGCGGTGACCGCGCGCCACCGGCACTCGTAGGGGGCGCCGCCGAAGGTCAGGAAGAACGAACCTTTTTTGATCCGGTGCGAGATCCACGGCTGCCGGCCCTCCCGCTCCTGAAAGTCCACCTCGCCCGAAAGGGTCCAGGCGAGAAACGGCTCGCTGACGGCGGGCAGGTGCACCGCCTCGCCCACCGGCGGCAGGGCGACGATCCAGGCCTGGATTTCCTTCCACGCCGCGCCCCGGCCGGCGACGAGGCATTGGCCGCCGACGAAGCGCTCCAACCCTTCAGCCGAGGTTGCCTCGGGAACCGGCATCGGGAAATCAGACAAAGAATCGCCGGGGAAAACGCGAGGGTGTTTGCGGTCGCCTCTCCCAGCGACGAACGCGCGGCGCGCCCAACCCCCAGCCGGCCGTCCCCGCCGCCGCTTGAGGGTGGATTCCGGAGGGGGAGGGTGCCGCCTTGGCCCGGCGGCGTCCGGGGAAAAAGAAAATCCGGCTTGACACGGCCAGAGTACTCTGCTTTGTAGAGTCCTCTATGAACAGCCTACCGCTTCCCGCCCCGACCGAGAGCGAAGCCCGCGCCGCGCTCGCGGACATCGACCGCGTCGTCGAACGCACCCGCCAGACCATCGCCTACGGCAGCGCCGCGCCCCTCATGATCACTTGGGGTCTCATCTGGCTGATCGGTCTGACCGCCTCGCAGTTCCAGGTCGGCTCCTTTCATTTTCACCGGTGGCTTTGGGCGGTGCTCGATCTGGCCGGGGTCGGCCTGTCGCTCTACCTCGGGGTGTGGCGCCAGTCTCCCGTGAAGAGCCCCCACGACCGCCGGATTGGGCTGTCGTGGCTGCTGCTGGCCGCCTTCAGCTGCGTGTGGGTGCTGCTGCTCACCGACTGGCAGGGCGGCGATCTGACCGGTGATCCGGCGGTCGTTCGGCGGTTGGTGGCGTTCTGGAGCACGCTGGCGATGTTCGCCTACATGGTCATGGGGCTGTGGCTGGGCCGGTTCTATCTCTGGCTGGGTCTCGCGGTGACCGTGTTCACCCTCATTGGCTTCTGGTATCTGCCCGGCTATTTCTTCCTGTGGATGGCCCTGTTCGGCGGCGGCTCGCTGATCGCGGCCGGATGTTACGCCATCAAGTTCTGGAGGTGACCCGTGCCTGCGCTCGACCCAGTCATCCATGCCCCGGTCCGCCTGCGCGTCATGGCGGCGCTCAGCGCCCTGTCGCCGCGCTCCCAAATCGACTTCACTTCCCTCGGCCGGTCGCTCGGCCTGACCGACGGCAATCTCGGCGCCCACCTGCAGACCCTGGAGGAGGCAGGCTACATCAAGGTCGAGAAAAGCTTCGTCAACCGGAAACCGCGGACGCACCTTTCGGCCACGGCCAGGGGCCGGGAGCGCTTCGAGGAGCACGTGGCTGCCCTGCGCCAGATCTGCGACATTTAGCCCGGCCGACACCGACCATGGCGGATCACCGCGGCTGCAGCTCGACGAACCCGCCGTCGTTCTCGCGCAGGTCGAACTGCCGCGCGAACCGGCCGTCGGCGCCGACCTTGACGGGTCCATCGACAATCGGTGCGCCCGCGGCTTGAATTGGGCGCGCCCTGCGGCGAGAGTGGGGCCGTGAAGACAATTCGGTGGCTGCCATTCGCGCTGTTCGTCGCCGCGGCTCACGCCCAGCCCGCGCCGCCGGCGGACGCCGCCTTTGAGGGCACGTGGGTCGGCCGGGTGACGGCCCCGAACGCGAGCACGGAGATCGGGTTCGCGTTCATCCGGGGGCCCAAGGGACTCAACGCCCGGTTCGCGATGCCCGCGATGTTCGTCTCGGGCATGAACCTCGGCCCGGCGGCCGTCGCCGGCGAGGTTTACACGATGCCGGATCTCGGGATCAAACTCGTGCGCACCGGCGACGCGCTCACGGGCAGCTTCGCGAACCCGATCCTGCGGGTCGAACTCCACCGCGGCCGCGAGCTGCCGCCCGCGCTGACCATGCCGGCCGCGCCGCCGGCGCCGGCACCGGCCTGGAGCCGCCCGCTCGGCGCCAAGGTCTGGGCGTCGCCGGCGGTGCGCGACGGCGTGGTCTATGTCGGCACCGTGGACGGAAAGATGCACGCGGTGCGCGCCGCCGACGGCGGCGAGGTGTGGACCTGGAGCGGGCCGCACGCGCTTTTTGGCGAGGCGCTGGTAACCACCGACCGCGTGATCTTTGTCGACGACGCCTGCGACTGTGTCTGCCTGGCGCGCGCGGACGGCAGTCCGCGCTGGCGCACGGCGCTGCGGAGCGGGCCGCCGGCGGCGGCCAATCCGACCTTCAATCACCGCACGGCCGTGCCGGTGCCCGACGGCGACACGATCTACGTCGGTTCGACCGACGGCGGTCTCTGCGCCCTGGACGCCGCCAACGGCGCGATCCGGTGGCGGCACGAGCTCGGCGCGCCAATCCACGCCGCCGTGGCCCTCGATGGCGACCGCCTTTTGGTGGCGGCCTTTGACGGCACCGTGGTCGCCCTCGACCGCCGCGCGCAGGCGGAGCTGGCGCGCGTGAAGCTGGGCGGACCGATCGCGTCGGCGCCGGTGGTCGCGGGTGATACCGTGCTGGTGGGCTGCCGCGATTATCTGCTCTATGGCCTGCGCCGCGGCGACCTTACGATCGCGTGGCGGAACTCATTCTGGTTCTCTTGGGTCGAGTCGGTGCCGCGGGTGGTGGACGGCATCGCCTATATCGGTGGGTCGGACTACCGGCGCATCAGCGCCTTGGAACCGGCGACCGGCGCCGCGCGCTGGGTGACGGATGTCGGCGGCCTGACCTGGGGCACGCCCGTGGTGACGGCCAACTCCGTCTATGCCGGCACGTCGGCGCAGAATCCGGCCGCCATCCGCCATGAAGGCGGGATCACCGCGCTGGACCGGCGCACGGGCGCGGTGAAGTGGCGCCACGTGGTGCCGCTCCCGCCGGACGCGGACCGGGCCGGCTACCTCGGCTCCCTCGTGGTGGCCGACGGCCGGCTCATCGGCGCCGGCTACGACGGCACGCTCGTCGCGTTTCCGGTGGACTAAGTCAGGCCGCGTGCCGGCGGCAGCCGCCGGATCACATCGGCCGCAGGTCGACGAACCAGACGTCATTCTCGCGCATGGCGAACGGCCGCGCGAAACGGCCGTCGGCGCCGACCTGGACTCGTTCGTCGACCACCGGCGCCCCGGTGGAGGCCGCGCGCAGCGTCCGGACCTGGGCCCGCGTCAGCTGCGA
>DATJUU010000324.1:0-3939 GCA_035502155.1 Opitutaceae bacterium | reverse complement strand
TCGCCGCCGGGCCGGACCACGACCGCATCCGCCTGCACCTCGTACTGGTAGCCGGCGGTGTCCGTCACGAGATCGAGGACGCGCTTCAGCGACAGGTTGCGCAGGGTGATGGTGACAGTCGGATTGGCGTTGGCGGGATCGACGAGCACGATGTTGACTCCCCTGGGGCCGGACTCGACCGCGTCGCACTGCTCGGCCACGGCATTCAGGGCGGCCACCACCCGGCTCAGCTCGAGGTTGGTGAAATTGACGGCCGGCACCACGATCGCCTCCAGCTTGCGCTGCAGGGGCGGCGCGCCGGTCTCGGCCCCGGCCCCGGCCGCCGCCGCGCCCCCGGCCGGTTCCGGAGACGGCGTCCAGGCAGCCCCCACGTGGTCGAGCATCTCCGTGCGGGTGCGTTCGTGGGCGGTCGGCGGGTCCTCTGGCGCCGCCGGCGCCGGGAAGACGATCAAGAGCCAAAGCGTCAGGAGGCCCCAGCGGGTGTCGCGGCGGACGGTCATGCATGTTTTCATGGCGAAGCTTTTGGGCGGCCGGGGCTGGCGTCCGCGGTGTCAGGTCCCGCGGCCCCCGGCGGCGTGAGCGCGACAATCTGCGGCTCGCCGTCGCCCGGCGCCAGGCGCGCCACCACGGCCCGCGGCGGCCGCAGCTCGAGCTGCTCGACGCAATAGTTGGCGCCATCGAGGGTCACCGAGTCGCCCTCCTTCAGCAGGCGGCGGAACCCCGGATTCGTCCGGCTGGCAAACACGCCCAGCGGCGCCCCGGCCTCGCAGGGCTTGCGGCTCGTGAGCCGGACCGATTCGCCTCCGCCAGCGGCGACCACCTCCGCGACCGCCCCGGTTCCCTCTACCGGGTCGCCGCCCTCCCCGCTCCCCGGGCGGTCGAGGGACAAACCCTCGACGCGATAATCCGTTTCCCCGAGGCGATCGCCGGCGCCCGCCAGCACGGTGACGCCGTCCTCAAGGTCGGCGAAGATTCCGCGCAGACCGTCCGCGCCGGCGGCATAGCCCACGAGCTGCCAGCGGTGCCGGGCGCGCCTCACCTGCATCAGTTCCAGGGCGAAATGCGCGTCCGCCGCCGGGGCGCCGGGCGGGGCCCCGGCGCTGAGCACGCCGGTCTTCCGGTCAAAATACAGCGAGGGCGGCGCGAACAGCTCATAGACCCAGGCGCGGCCGCGGGCCTGCGGCGACGGGGCCGGCCACGAGGCCGAGGCGGCGGGCGCGGCTTGCGGCACGGACTCGGAGGGCGGCGGGACCAGCGCGTAAGCCTCCACCGTCACGGTGAAGCGCGAGTCCTCCGGCCGGGCCACGAGGATCAGTGGCTCGGCGCCGCCGACCGCGGGTCCGCGTTTCGATGCGGCGGCGCCAGTGGTCTCCACCGCCACCGACCGGATTACGATCGGCAGGTCGCTCGCCGTCAGCCCGTTCAGGAACCGCCGCAGCGCCGGTGTCTGGCCCGCGAAGACCAGCCGGAACCCGTCGGTCGTGACCAGACCCTTTTCAGCCACGGAAAGCCCGGGCTCCAGCGCGAAGCTGTCGGAATCGCCGGCCGCGGGCTTGCGCCCCGGCAACGGCGCGGTCGTGGCGTCCAGGCGCGAGCGCTGCAGCGCCAGCAGCCGGCGCGGATGCGCGTCGGCCAGCCGTTCGAGGAGCGCAGCCGCGATATGTTCCTGCCGCTCGACCGCGGCCGCTTGTTCGGCGGGTGGCGGTTCGCCGGCGTGGGCGCCGAAGCCGAACTGCTCATCGGGCCGAAGCTCCACGCCGGCCTGCTGCATCCGCTCACGCATGCGCCGGCAGAAACCCGCGATCCGGAAGAACGCCTCGGTGCGCGTGGCCGGCCGGGCCACGGGTGCCCCGGGCGGCGCCTCCGGCTCTCCGGTCGCGAGCTGGGCGGTGAGTTCGGCGAAACTGCTCCGGGCCGCCGCCAGCGCGATCCCGGTCGCCTGAATCTGTGGCGGCGCCGGCGGGGCTTCCGCCGCGATCAGCATCCGCCACAGCCGCTCCTGCCGGGCCGCGGCAAGGGCCGCCAGCCGGACCGCGCGCAGGCCCGCCGCGAACTGCCACGCCCCGGCGGCAAGCGCGGTTGCCACGAGGAAAGCGATTCCCCTTCGCCAGTGGTCCGGGCCGGATCCGTTCATGGCGCACTTCCCAGCGGTCCCAGCGGGTCGAGCACCAGAGTGAGCTCGAACTGCAGCACGCCCGGCCGGCCCGCTTCAAACCGCTCGCCCTCGACCGCCGCCACCCACGGCGCCCGCCCGAGCGCCGCCACGAGGGCCTTGGCCCGCCGGTCGCAGGACTCGCCCGCCCGACCCAGCGGATGGTCGGGGTCGAGGATGCAGCCGGCCAGCTGGATCCGGGGACGATCCGCCGCGCCGCGACCGGCCGGCGGCGCCCGTTGCATTCCATCCAGCCAGACATCCCCGACCGCCCCCACCCGGTCCTGGAGATCGGCCAGAAACAACACCCATGCCGACCGGCCGGTGACGATCCGCCGAAGCGCTGCGACGCGGCGGTTCGTCTCGCCCAGCTGCGTCTGGCACGCGTGGTGGCGCGCCGTGAGGCGTCGGGCCGCTTCGATGCGCCGTTCCAACGCGGCGGTCCGCCCGCGCGTCTCCGCGGCGACTCTGCGGCAATGCCAGGCAAGCCCAGGCAAACCGGCGGCGACCAGGACCGCGGCGGCCGCCAGGGCGGGTCGCCAGCGCCGCCACCACCACCTCCGACGCAGCGGGCGCGGGATCAGGTTGACTGCGACCGCCTCGCGCCCGCCGGCGCACGCCGCGAGCGTCGCGAGATCGTGATCGCGCGACGACGCGAGTGTGGCCGCCCCACCGCCGCCTGCATCCCAGCGCGCCACGGGCCTCTGCAACAGGCGCGCCAGTTCGCGCGCCATTGCTCCAGGCAACGCGCCACCGCCAGCCAGCAGCAACGGGAGCGGCGGTGTGCTGCGATCCGCCGGCACCACGACCTCGAGCGACCGGGCGACTTCCGCGCCGAGGCGCCGGATAAAGCCATCCGCCGCCAGCTGCACCGCCATCTCCTCCGGGGTTCCGGCCGGCGCCGCCCCCGCCCCGCCGTCCCACACGCGAAGCTTCAGCGCCTCGGCCGCGGGACGATCCAACCCGAGCTCGCCCGCGATCGCCTCGGTGACGGCGTCTCCGCCCATGGACAGGGTGCGGATCAGGAGGCCTGCACCATCGGCATGCACGAGAAGACTCGAGCGCGCGCCCACGGCCAGCAAGGTCCGGCCGCCGTCCGCCGACGGCCGGCCCCCGCCGCGCAACACCATCCACGCGGGCACCGCCCATCGGGGCCGGAATCCAGCGGCGTTGATCGCGTCGATCAATGCCTCCAAGGCCACCCGCTTGGCCGCCGTGATGACGATCTCCGGCGCCGCCCCAGTGCGCGATACCGGCACCTGGCTCCAGTTCAGCTCGGCCGCCGCGCCCGGCAGCCAGCGTTCGATCTCGAAGCGGATGATGGACCGCGGCGCTGCGGACTTCATCGCCGGCACCATCGCGACCTTGGTGACGGTCAGGTGGGCCGGCAGCCCGACGACGCACGCCCCGCCCAGATGGGCGCGCCGGCCCGCCGCGCCCAGCGCGATCCCGACCGCCGCCGCCCACTCGCGGTCGCCGGTCCGCCCCGACGTCACCGGCTCGGTCGCGCCGCGCTCCAGCGTGAGCCGTCCGTCGCGGCCGCGCCGGAAGGCGCCGACGGCGACGTGGCTGGCACCGCAGTCCACGGCCAGGACCCGCGAATAGCGCATAGGGGAGGATTCCACTATTTGGAAATTCGGCGGGCGTTCAAGCGGAAAGCAGGCGCCCGAAAAAACGTTGCCGGGCCGGCGCCGCCCGCCACGCTCGCGCCCAGCGCATGGCCACCGCCCTCCCCTACAAGCTCAGCGTGCTGGTGTTTCTGGAAAACGCAGCCGGCGAGCTGCTCC
>DATJUU010000323.1:0-2193 GCA_035502155.1 Opitutaceae bacterium | reverse complement strand
CGGCGTTTCGAAAAGGAGGCCCTCGGACTCCGGCGACATTGGCGGCTGTCCCGGGTTGAGATGGCTGATCAGACGCGCCTCGAGGCCCTTCCAGCCTTCCGGCCAATCGACCGAATCGAACGCGCGCTTCTCCCGGTCGAGCATGCGCAGAGAGAGGGCGGCGCCCCCGCGCGGCACGACCACCGCGATGCGATCGAACAGGCGGGTCTGCGGCAGGTTAGCCAGTACACTCCGCTCGAGGGCATCGGGATCGGGTGTAGAGGTAAAGGGCACCATGGCTTTTACCGGGGCGGAGATTTCCGCGTTGAAATCCAGACTCGCGCGGTTGAGGCTGGTTTGCAGACTGCCCCGCAGGCGGTCGCGGAGGGCCCTGTCGACCTCGCCGATCCAGAGGTATTGCAGCACGCCGAGCACGCCGCACAGCACGAACAGCGCGCCCAGGAACAGCCAGGCAGGCATGGCTTTACCGCCCATATCCTAAAGGTACATTTTGCACGTTTCACGCGCCACCGCGTGCCGCGTAAAGCTTTGGTTAAGGACGTTAAGATTGGCCCACGGATAGAGACTTTGCGCGCGGTCCGCACGACTCTAGAATTGTGAAGACCGCAAAGATTCTGGTCGCCATGGCCGCCGCGGCCGGCGCGTTCGCGGCGGAGTATCACGGAACGGTGAAGACCCACGGGCTGCCGCTGCCCGGTGTGACGGTCACAGCGTCGCAGGGCGAGCGCAAGGTGGCGACATCCACCGACGAAAAGGGCACATTCGCTTTCGCCGAACTGGCGGACGGCTTGTGGAACGTCGAGCTGGAGATGACCGGCTTCGAGAAACTCACACAGCAGGTGGGGATCGCACCGGGCGCACCGGCGCCGGAGTGGGAATTGAAGATGATGCAGGAGGCGCCCGCGACGTTCGCGCCGGCTTCGCAGCGGTCGAGGATTCAAACGCCGGCACTGCAGGCGACGCTTCCGCAGGAGGGCGCGATCTCCAACCAGGAGATCGCCGACCTGAATCAGAGCGCGGCCAATTCCTTCCTGGTGCAGGGCAGCATGAGCAGCGCACTCGGGCTCGGGCCGCAGAACGACTGGGGGCCGCGAGGGCTGGATGGGCCGGGCGGTCCCGGCGGCCCCGGCGGTCTCGGAGGGCCGGGCATGGACGGAGCAGGCGGCATGCGCCAGCCCGGCGGACCGGGGGGCGGACCTCCAGGCGGCGGATCGGGCGGACCTCCTCCCGGCGCGATGGCGATGGGCGGCGGCGGACGAGGCGGCGGCATGGGCGGGCCGGGTGGACCGGGTGGCGGAGGACCCGGCGGTGGTCCCGGTGGTCCGGGCGGCCCGGGCGGACCCGATGGTCCGGGCGGTTTCGCGGGCGGACCTCCTCCCGGCTGGATGGGACGGCCGAATGCGATGGCGTTCGGCAACAACCGGCGCAATCCGGCCAACTCTTATATGGCCGGCGCGGATTTCAGCTTGAACAACTCCGTGTGGGATGCACGGACGTACTCGGTGACCGGCGCCGAGGTGGCGAAGCCGTCGTATGCCAATGCTCGCGGAGGCTTGATGTTCGGTGGGCCGCTGGTGATTCCCAAGCTGGTGAGCTCGCAAAAGCATATTCTGTTCACGTTTAACCTGCAGTTCCAGCACAATCGCACGGGCACGGTTTCCGATCCCGTCAACATGCCGACTGCGGCCGAACGCTCGGGCCAGTTCTCCACCGCGATCTACGATCCGCTCACCGGCACGCCGTTTCCGAACAACCAGATTCCGGCGAGCCGTATCAGCGCGACCGCGACGGAGCTGTTGCAGTATTACCCCTACCCCAACCTCACGGGCGCCACGCGCAACTATCAGACCTCGTGGAGTGGGGCGAATAATTCGCACAATTTGAATTCGCGCATCTCCAACGTACGGCTCGGCGGCAAGGACCGGCTGAATTTCAGCTTCGGCTACCAGGGCGGCAACAGCACCACACCCAACCTGTTCCAGTTCGTGGATACGGGATCGAGCCGCGCGCTGAACGCCGGCCTCGGCTGGTCGCACAGCTTCACGTCGCGCTTGACCAACAGCCTGAATTACAACTTCAGCCGCATGCGCCAGCTTTCGACGCCGTATTTCGCCTTCCAGCAAAATGTGGCCGCGGACCTGGGGATCCTGGGCACGTCGCAGAACCCGATGAACTGGGGGCCGCCGGGCCTCA
>DATJUU010000322.1:0-2202 GCA_035502155.1 Opitutaceae bacterium | reverse complement strand
CGGCGTTTCGAAAAGGAGGCCCTCGGACTCCGGCGACATTGGCGGCTGTCCCGGGTTGAGATGGCTGATCAGACGCGCCTCGAGGCCCTTCCAGCCTTCCGGCCAATCGACCGAATCGAACGCGCGCTTCTCCCGGTCGAGGATGCGCAGAGAGAGGGCGGCGCCCCCGCGCGGCACGACCACCGCGATGCGTTCGAACAGGCGAGTCTGCGGCAGGTTAGCCAGCACGCTGCGCTCGAGGGCATCGGCATCGGGTGTGGAGGTAAGGGGCACCATGGCCCGCACCGGGGCGGCGATTTCCGCGTTGAAATCCAGGCTCGCGCGGTTGAGGCTGGTTTGCAGGCTGCCGCGCAGGCGGTCGCGAAGGGCTCTGTCGACCTCGCCGATCCACAGGTATTGCAGCACGCCCAGCACGCCGCACAGCACGAACAGCGCGCCCAGGAACAGCCAGGCAGGCATGGCTTTACCGCCCATATCCTAAAGGTACATTTTGCACGTTTCACACGTCACCGTGTGCCGCGTAAAGCTTTGGTTAAGGACGTTAAGATTGGCCCTCGGGTGGAGACTTTGCGCGCGGTCCGCACGACTCTAGAATTGTGAAGACCGCGAAGATTCTGGTCGCCATGGTCGCCGCGTCCGGCGCGTTCGCGGCGGAGTATCACGGCACGGTGAAGACGCATGGGCTACCGCTGCCCGGTGTGACGGTCATGGCGTCGCAGGGCGAGCGCAAGGCGGCGACATCCACCGACGAAAAGGGTGCATTCGCTTTCGCCGAACTGGCGGACGGCGTGTGGAACATCGAGCTGGAGATGACCGGCTTCGAGAAACTCACACAGCAGGTGGGGATCGCACCGGGCGCGCCGGCGCCGGAGTGGGAATTAAAAATGATGCAGGAAGCGCCCGCGACCTTTGCGACGCCTCCGCAGCGGGCGCGGACTCAAACACCGGCCTTGCAGGCGACGCTTCCGCAGGAGGGCGCGATCTCGAACCAGGAGATCGCTGACCTGAATCAGAGCGCGGCCAATTCCTTCCTGGTGCAGGGCAGCATGAGCAGCGCACTCGGGCTCGGGCCGCAGAACGACTGGGGGCCGCGGGGGCTGGATGTTCCGGGCGGCCCCGGCGGACCCGGCGGACCCGGCGGTCTCGGAGGGCCGGGCATGGACGGAGCAGGAGGCATGCGCCAGCCCGGCGGACCGGGGGGCGGACCTCCCGGCGGTGGACCGGGCGGACCGCCTCCCGGCGCGATGGCGATGGGCGGCGGCGGACGAGGCGGCGGCATGGGTGGTCCGGGAGGGCCCAGTGGCGGAGGACCCGGCGGCGGACCGGGTGGTCCGGGCGGTCCAGGCGGACCCGACGGTCCGGGCGGTTTCGCGGGCGGACCTCCTCCCGGCTGGATGGGACGACCCAATGCGATGGCCTTCGGCAACAACCGGCGCAATCCGGCCAACTCCTACATGGCCGGCGCGGATTTCAGCCTGAACAACTCCGTGTGGGACGCGCGGACCTACTCGGTAACCGGCGCCGAGGTGGCGAAGCCGTCGTATGCCAATGCTCGCGGAGGCTTGATGTTCGGCGGGCCGCTGGTAATTCCCAAACTGGTGAGCTCGCAAAAGCATATTCTGTTCACCTTCAACCTGCAGTTCCAGCACAATCGCACGGGCACGGTTTCCGATCCCGTCAATGTGCCGACTGCGGCCGAGCGCTCGGGACAGTTCTCCAGCGCGCTTTACGATCCGCTCACCGGCACGCCGTTTCCGAACAACCAGATTCCGGCGAGCCGTATCAGCGCGACCGCGACGGAGCTGTTGCAGTATTACCCCTACCCCAATCTGACGGGCGCCACGCGCAACTATCAGACCTCGTGGAGCGGGGCCAACAACTCACACAACCTGAATTCGCGCATTTCCAACGTACGGCTCGGCGGCAAAGACCGGCTGAATATCAGCTTCGGCTATCAGGGCGGCAACAGCACCACACCCAACCTGTTCCAGTTCGTGGATACGGGTTCGAGCCGCGCGCTGAACGCCGGCCTCGGCTGGTCGCACAGCTTCACGTCGCGCGTGACCAACAGCCTGAATTACAACTTCAGCCGCATGCGCCAGCTTTCGACGCCGTATTTCGCCTTCCAGCAAAATGTGGCCGCGGACCTGGGGATCCTGGGCACGTCGCAGAACCCGATGAACTGGGGGCCGCCGGGCCTCA
>DATJUU010000321.1:0-3077 GCA_035502155.1 Opitutaceae bacterium | reverse complement strand
GTAGACGGTCCCAACGCCATAAGCGGCCATTGGGCGAATCGGTTTGAAATGGGCCGAGATCGGGAAGAACAGAGCATTCATTCTTCCACGCGAGCAGCTCAAGCCCAGATAGTCGCACAACACCACTTTTCGTCATCTTGTGATTTGCCTATCTTAGTTCGAGACAAAGGAAGATTTTCGCTGCACCCGCTCACACCTCATAAATCCTCCACATGACGAACAAGGATAAAACCTCCGCTACTTGGAGTGACGTCAAAGCCAAGCTGGGTAATTTTGACCGCGTTGGCCTGCTCGGTCTGGTGCAAGACCTGTACACCGCCAGCAAGGACAACCAGAATTTTTTACACACTCGTTTCGGGCTGGGATGCGATGTGCTCAAGCCCTACAAGATCATTATCGATCGCTGGTTGCGGCCTGACGTGTATAAGCATCAGGAATATTCTGTCTCCAAGGCTAAAAAACCAATTTCTGATTACAAGAAGGCCTCCGGCTTGCCGGAAGGTGTGGCCGAGCTGACAGTGTACTATTGTGAGCAGGCTATTAGTTTTAGCCATGAAGTAGGGTTAGACGACGGAGTCTACTACGACGCCTTGGTCCGGATGTTTGAACAAGCACTGAAGACCGTAATGGCACTGCCCGAGACTCGGCGCGAACCCTTCCTCGACCGGCTGCAAGACGTCCGAGCATCAGGCCAGGACATGGGCTGGGGTGTCGGGTACGCTTTCGACGACCTTTGGCAACGAGCGGGTTTGGAATTCGATAGTTGAGGTAACAACCTGGGGTTAAGTGCGCCCAGTTCGGATCACGAGTAGCCGTTACTACATGCAATCATAATTGGCCGCTTTGGGTCGAAAGCGGCTACCAGACCATGCGCGAGTGCCTCTATGGCGTGGCCCTAAATTGGGCTGAGCAAAACGCCGCCTTTGAGATCGTCAAACGGAACCAGATCCTGTCAGCCGAGAGCTGAGGCGCCCCTTGTTCCCGATCTGGTCCTGCTTACCGTGCTATTCTGCCCGTTTTATGGTTCTTGTCAGCTTTTGGTGATCGGCCCGACGGCATCGCCGTATCGGATGGGTGAACCTACTCTATCGCTTGGTGCCGGATCCGGCCTGGGCCCGGTTCGAAACCTGGATGCCCCGCCGACGATCACCTTCACCATGGCTTCGCGTCCCCACTCGACGCCGTCCCCATTGTGCGGCCGGCCCGCCAGGCGCACCCACAGCCGATATGAACGGGGCTTGCCGACCAGCCTTGGTGATCATGCCGCTGGCAGGAAGCGGCGCTCGAGCAGATCAAGGTTGGCTCGGCCATACATCTGGCGTTTGATGGTCTTGAGCCGGTTGATCTGACCCTCGACCGGGCCATTGCTCCAGTCCAGCGCCACTGCCGCGCGCACTGCCTTGTAGTCGGCTGACAAGCCCTCCGCGAACCGCCGCAGTGAGGGGACGGCGCCATTTTGTGCCCGCTGCCGCCAGGGGTCGAGGCGCTCCGGCGCGCGCCCGCGTACCAGGGCGGCGAACGCTTCCGCGAGTTCGATCGCCTCGTCCAGTACACAGGAGTGCTCACGTAGCCCGGCCAGCAGCGCCTGATCCTCCGCATCCCTGTGCTCGGGCCGGCGCAGCACGAGCCACGCCGCGGTGCGCGGCGTCAGCACCCGTTTCGGCGCCGCCACGAGCGGCGGTCCGGGCCGGGCACGCGAACGGTGAGGTCTTGCATTCCCCTGGGCTGCACGCAGCCGGTTGAGGTAGCGCAGCACCGTCGCGTAATTGCCGCGGAAGCCGCGCTCCCGCAGCTCGCGCAACATCTGCCGACCGTTGTGGTGTCCGGCGTTCCAGCGCGCGATCACCCATTCGCCCCACGGATCCACGGAGCTGCGCCCGGCATCACTGCGTCCCTTGCGCTCCGGGAAGGCCTCGCTCTTGAGATAGCGATACGTGGTTGTGCGCCCGATGCCGAGATGGCGCGCGATGTCGTGCCCCGGCCAACCCTCGCGCCACAGCTCCCACACGCGCCGGTGCGTGGCCAGACGCCGTTCCCGGCGCGCGGCCGCCAGGGCCAGCGGGCGCCTGGGCGGAGGTGGCGGATCGGGACGCACGGGGACACCCTCAGCCGCGGCGGCACGACCCCGGGCCTGCTCGACGTCGCGCAGTTCGCGAGCCTGGGCGGTGAACGCCAGCTCCAATGCCTCGACTAGATTCTGCAGCAAGTGAAAGCGGTCCGCGACCTGCACCGCCTCAGGGGCGCCGCGGCTGGCGCCATCGGCATAGGCGCCGGAGCGGTCACGCGTAATCACCGCGACGCCCGGGTGCTCACGTAGCCAGGCCGCGAGCGTATCCGCCTCGCGGTCGGGCAACAGCGCCACCGGGCGACGACGCTCCAAGTCCACCAGCACCGTGCCGTAGGTGAACCGCCGGCGCATCGCCCAGTCGTCCACGCCGAGAGCGGAGGGTGTCACGACGGGCGGCACGGGCGCCTGCCGGACCAGATCCAGCAGGGTGTTGCGGCTCGCGGTCAAGCCGAGATCGCGGACGAGCCGGGCCCCGGCCGCGCCGCCGAGGGCGCGGCCCACGGCCGTGAGCCGATCGGCCAGCCGTGCCGTGCGGCGTGCCCAAGGCGCGACAACGCCGGGCAGGCGCTCGGTGAAGACACGGCGCGCGCACTGCGCATTGTCGCAGAAGAGCCGCCGAACCTTGAGGCGGATGGCCACGCGGTACTCGCCCCAAGGCAGGTCGGCAAGTCTGCGTTCATATCGGCTGTGGGTGCGTTTGGCCTGTCGGGCGCACAACGGGCACGGCGTCGCGCGGGGACGCGAAGCCAAGGTCAGGGTGATCGTCGGTGGGGAGGGCTCAAGGTTCCAGGTTTCGAGCCGGATCGCGACCGGATCCGGCACCAAGCGAGAAAGGAGATTCACCCACTTGATGTGGTGATTCCTGCGGGCCGTTCACCAAAAGCTGACAAGAACCCGTTTTATGTCGTAACCCCGGCCCGGGCGTCGCGCGTGCGGCCTGAAGCCGGGCGGCATGGCGACGGAAGACAGCCTCGACCGCCGCTGGATCGAGCCCCTTGAGGATGGAGCG
>DATJUU010000320.1:0-4430 GCA_035502155.1 Opitutaceae bacterium | reverse complement strand
GTCGAGCGGGGCGTGCGCGACCAAATCGCGCACGTGGCCCTCGACCACGATCAGGTCGTGCCAGTACGGCGGCTTGAAGCCGCCCGCCGCCGGCCGGCGCGGCAGGGTCGCGCGGTCGAGCACGATGCCGGGGCCGGCCGGGCCCGCCGTGGCCAGCGCCCACGGGTCGAGCAGCCGCCGCGTGCCGTCGAAATGCGTGGTTCGCCCGTCGTTCTCGCCCTCGACGCGGAGGTAATAGTACCACCCGTGGAGGTTGCCCGGCACCCGCGCCTCCCAGGTCAGCTCGTCCGGCAACAGCTTCATGGCGTGGCTCTGGGGCCGCGGCGCCTCCAGGTTCTGGAACACCTCGACCGCCGCCGCCTTCGCCCGCGGCGCAAAGAGCCGGAAGACGGTGTTTTCGCGCCCGAGGAGGCGCGCCAGGGCGCCCGGCTCGCTTGGCTCCACCCGGGCGCCCGGCGGCAGTTCGCTCGCCAGATCGAAGAAGGTCAGGCCCGGAACCACCGGCACGCCGCGCCCCGCGCCCGGCTCGTCGCGCCCGAGCCGATGCCGGCCGTCGAGGCCGCGCCCGCCCTCGACCTCGAAGCGGAAGACGTGGCGGCCGGTGCGGCGGGGCTCGAAGCGGTAGTTGGTGTTGCCGTCGCTGTCGTAGGCGGCGTTGGGCGCATGGAGCAGGACGATCAGCCAGTGCCAGTCCGCCGAGACGAACTTGAAAAGCAGGCCGTCGGGCCCCGCCCGCAGGCGCTCGGCCGGCACGGCGCACTCCCACAGCACCCCGCCTTCCGGCAGCGGGCGCGGCCGCAGCCGCCAGTGCTCCGCCGGACCCTCGCGGCCCCACTGGTTGAAGGGCCCGGCCACCTGGACGGGATTCCTGGCGAAGTCGATCTGCGGATGCCGCTCGGCCTCCTGGCAGAACACCACGGTCCGGTCGTCGCGGGCGTAGTAGCCGGTGAACCGGCCGAGAAAATCGGGCGCCGCGGGCCGGACGTCGCGCAGGCGCAGCGTTCCGGCGTCGAGGGTCAGCGCCGGGGGCTGCGGCTCCGTCCAGTCGCGGTCGAGCAGGACGCAGCCCGCCCGCGGACCAAGCCAATACGCCTGCGCGATCTCCGGTCTTCCCGACGCCATGCCTCCACCACACCGGTCCCGCCGGGGTTTGGCGAGCCGGAACCCGCGAAACGCCCGCTCAGGAAAAGATCCGATAGTCGGCGTTCGGGAACGGGTTGTCCAAATACTCCAGCGCGCCGAGCACGGCCTCGTCCACCGCGCCCGCGTCGAGGGCGTCGGCCAGGGCGTGGAAGCGGCTGACGTGGTCCTTCACCCGCCGCGCGGCATATTGCGCCGCCGTGCCGCCGCTGATGATGAACGGCCAGTCCGAGGCCTGGGCGAGGAGCAGTTCGCGCACGCACTGGTTGAGCGCCCGGCGCCTCGCCGGCGGCGGGTCGCCCGCGCCGTGGCGGACGGCCAGCGCCTCCATCCGCGCGCCGCACTCCTTGAGGTGGGCGAAGATCCAGTCGGTCTGGCCGTTCAGCCAGTAGTCGAAGTAGGCCCCGCGGCCCCAGGTCGAGCAGGCCGGCGTCGCGCGCTGGTGCACGGGGTGCCGGTCGAGGTAGGCCGACGGCGTGATCAGCGCGAAGCTGCGCTGGTCGTAGGCCGTCTTGCGGATGACATAGTCGAGCCACTGCGGTCCCTCGAACCACCAGTGGCCGAACAGCTCGGCGTCGAACGGCGCGACGATCAGCGGCGCGGTCGGCATCACCGTCCCGAGGTAGTCGAGGTGCGCGACGCGCTTGAACACGAATTGGGCCGCGTGCCGCGCGGCCTTCTCCCGCGCCGCCTCCGGCTGGTACGGCTGCTTCCACGGCGTCTTGCCGGTGATGCGGAAGTACTTGATCCCGGTGTCGCAGCGCACGTCGCCCGGCAGGTGCGGCCGGATGTACTCCCAGGGCAGGTCGTGGCCGATGTCGTGGTAGAATTCGCGGTAGTCCGGGTCGCCGGGGAAGCCGGCCTCGGCCGACCACACCTCCTTGGTGATGGCCTGGTCGCGCGCGAACGCCGCCACGCCGGCGTTGGTGTAGACCGGCGCGTGCACGCCGTAGGCCGGCGCCGCGTCCGCGTTCTCGATGCCCACCGACTCGGTGAAGAAGTAGCGCACGCCGTGCCGGCGCAGCACGTCCTCGACGCCGGGGTAGTAGCCGCACTCGGGCAGCCAGAAGCCGCGCGCCCGGAAGCCCATGACCTGCTCGAAGTAGTCCAGCCCGGTGGCGACCTGCGCCTCGACAGTCCGGGGTTGCGACGCCAGCAGCGGGAGCAGGCCGTGCGTCGCGGCGCAGGTGGCCAGCTCGACCACGCCGCGCCGGTGGAGGTCGCGGAAGGCCAGGGCCAGACGACCCTCGCACCCCGCAAAAACCGCGCGGTGCTCGCGGAACAATTTTTCGTAGTGCTCGGCCAGCCAGGCAAAGTGCGGCTCGTGGCGCAGGCGCTCCCGCTCGCGCCCGCACAGCCCGACCAGCCGGTCGAGGTGGTCGACGAAGCGCCCCTGCAGCAGCGGGTCCTCGAGCATGGCCAGCAGGCTCGGCGAGAGGGAGAACGTCACCTGGAACGGCACGCCCTCTTCCGCCAGCCGGCGCCACGAGCGGAGCAGCGGCAGGTAGGTCTCGTTGATGGCCTCAAACAGCCACTGTTCCTCGAGGAAGCGGTCGTACTCGGGATGGCGCACAAACGGCAGGTGCGCATGGAGGACGAAGGCGAGACATCCCTGGCTCATCGCGCCTCCTTGGCGCCGGCCGGGGCGGCGGCGCGGCGCACCTCGTGGTAGGCGATGAGCAGCTCGACCGCCGCCGATTCGGCGGACGGCCCCGCCGCCGGTCGCGGCGCCCCGCGGGGGGCCGGCCGGGAAAGCAGCTCCTTGAGCCCCCAGATGATGGAGCCCGGGTTGTCGTAGGCCACCAGCCCGTTCCGGCCGTGCTGCACGCAGCCGAGGTGCGCCTGGTGCGTGGCCAGCACCGGCCGGCCGGCGTCAATCGCCGCCTGCGCCACGCCCTCGTCCTGCGAGGTGCGGGCCGGCACGACCACGAATTCCGCCGCCTGCAGGAGCTCCTCGAACACCGGGCGCGTCACGTGGCCCGCGAACCGCACGCGCTGGCCCAACCCGGCGCCGTTGGCCCTCGCCTCGAGTTCCGGCCGCAACGGTCCCTCGCCGGCGAAAAGAAACTGCACGTCCGGCCGCTCGGCGCAGACGTGGCCGAGGCAGTCGGCCAGCAGGTCGGCGCCGGCCGCGTGGGAAATCTCGCCGCAGAACAGCACCAGCGGCTGCGCTGGATTGAGATGGAAACGGGTCTTGACCGCCCCCGGGTCGCCGCCGGGCGCGCCCGCCCCCGGCGTCTCGCCGACCAGCAGGACCCGCTCCGGTGCCGCGCCGTAAAGCTCGATCGCCGTCGCCCGCGTCGCGGCGTGCGGCACCGCGACCAGGTCGGCCGCCGCCACCGCGGCCTGCTCCGCGGCGCTGATGGCGCGTGCCTCGGCACTCTCGGTGCGGCCCTGGGCGCGTTCGGGTTCCGTTGAATGCAGGTGCAGCAGCCACGGCGTCCCCAGCTCGCGCCGCGCGCGGGCCCCCACCTCCGCCGAGTACCAGTCATGGCAGTGCACCACGTCGAAGGGCCGCCGGCCGTGCGCCTCCGCCAGGGGCCCGAACACCGTTCCCGCCGCCCGCGCGGCGAACGCGGGCAGCGCCTCGCCCTCCGCCGGCGCCGTCCCGGCGGCGAGCCCGAAGCGCTCGATCTCGACCCCCATCCGTCCCAGGGTTTCGTGGGTGCGGCGGATCGCCATGCCCAGCTCGCCGCCGAAATCGGCGGCCGGCCCCCAGCCCAGGTACACCGCCGCCACGCGCGGCGGGCGCCCCGCCGGGAAACCCGGCAGCTCCTGAACCAGCCGCTCGAACAGCCGCGCATCAGCGATGTTCTCCACCGGGAAGACCTGCCGGAAGTCGCGGGCCACGAACAGCCCGTCGGCCCGGAAATCGCCCGACGGCCGGTCGCGGTCGAACCGCACCGCCGCCGAGCGCGCCAGCGGCCGGAACGCGCCGGCCGGCGAGCGCAGGCCGACCTCGGCCAGCAGGCTGCGGCCGAGGCGCCGGTGGCGCAGGTAGTAGTTGCCCTGCAGGCTGTTGACCTCGAGGTCGAAGGATCCGTGGGCGTTGTTCCCGTCGAACAGGATGTCGGTGACATCGTGGATGCGCACCATCGGCCGGGCGCCGTTTGCGGTGTCGCCCCAATCCGCCCGCGCCCTTGCCGCGGTCGCGTCGTTCACGTGCCACCACAGGAAGCCCATCCCCGGCTGCACGAACGCGAAATGCATCTGATCGATGGCGAACGGCCGCGGGAAGCCCTGCGCGAGGTTCCACGAGAGGTCGCGCAAATGCTGCTGGGGAAAGGGTG
>DATJUU010000319.1:0-5079 GCA_035502155.1 Opitutaceae bacterium | reverse complement strand
AAGACGCGGAGACGCGAAGAGTCATAAAGACTAGGACTCGATCGGGACCTAACGGGCTCATGGCTGTGCCATGCGTGGCTCCGCAGGAGCGGAGCATGGTGCCAGGGGCGGGATTTGAACCCGCGACCAAAGGCTTATGAGTCCTCTGCTCTACCACTGAGCTACCCTGGCGTGCCGGAACGGGGCACGAAAACGGCCGCCGCCGGGCAAGTCAAGCGCCAGCGGGGCGCTCGTGTCTGGCCGCCGGCGCGCAACAAAAAACCCCGCCGGGCGGGCGGGGTTGGAGTCGGGCTGGGGGCGGGTCAGTCCTTCGACGTCCGGCCGCCGTGGTCGCCGATCAACACCCATTTGTCACCCTGCTTTATCAGGATGTCGGTCCAGTTCCCGCTCTCGGATTTTTCCTTGGCGTCGGGTCCCCTGGTGATCTGCGAATAGTAATAGTCGACAAACGCGACGTCGCCATGGATCACGATTGCCACCGGCTTGACCTCGTACACCACCGTGTCGTTGACCTTGAAGTCGTGCTCGAGCCATTTTCGGAGCGACGCCTTGGTCGTCGGCAGGGGGGAGCCGGTCTCCCAGCCCACGTAGTCGTCGGCAAAGTAGGCGAGGAAGCCGTCGAGGTTCTTCTCCGCGCCCAGCTTCCAGTAGGCCTCGACGTTCTGCCAGATTTCCTTCTGGGCGGGGGACCATTCCTGCGCGTGGGCCGGGGTGGCGGCGGCGAGAAGACCGGCAATGGCCAGTCCGAAGCACGGGCCGAGGATGCGTTTCATGGATATTCCTTGGGTTTTGAGGTTGGGGTGCGTTTCACCATCGCGGATGGCGAAAAGGGAGCCCGCGGCGGCGCGGCAGTCGTGGCGTCGGCGGAGTGAGATTGAAGCGGAGGACGGGCGTGCCCGGCGGGACGTCGGGCGCACATGGGGTGGATGCACCGGTACCACAGAAGCCGGCGATGGCAAACGGCGGCGGTGTTTGGCGCGCGGCTACGTCACCATCTCCAGCACGAGCAGGTTCCAGTCGATGAAGCCCGGATAGCTCAGCGGCGCGCCGGTGTCGGGATGGTAATACTCGTTGAGCGAGCCGTGGGCCGCGAGATCGGCGGCCAGCAGCTTCACGGTCTTGTCCGCCAGGTCCCGGGCCGCGGCGTCGAAACCGTAGTTCCCCAGCGCGCGCCAGACGAGGTAGTCGGCGATAATCCACACCGGCCCCAGCCAGTTGCTCGGATTCGAGCTGAAATCCATGCCGTACATCGGCTCCAGCGCGGACAGCGAACGCACGCCCCAGTCGCCCCGGAAGCGCTGGTCGGCGAGATAATTGGTTTTGACGAGCGCCGCCGCCTGCTTCGGCGTCGCGATCCCGCACCAGAGCGGCAGAAAACCGGTGAACGTCTGGACCTTCAGCGGCAGGCAGTGCCACGACATGTCCATCCCGCGCGGGAACTTGATCAGCTCGGCGCGCTTGTCGACGCACTGGGTGTCGACGGTGTAGAAGAACGAGTCCCGCGCGTCCCAGCAGTGCTGCCGGATCGCGCCGCCAAGGGCGTCCGCCTGCCCGGTCAGGCGCGCGTGATCGTCCGCGCGGCCGAGCCGGCGGGCGAGCTCCGCCGCCGCCTTCAGGTCCTCCAAAAACAGCGTGTTGAGCAGGAGGTTGGCGGAGGAGAAGAACGGCCGGCCGAACGTCGTCGGGTCGTTGTCGTTGCCGATCGCGACGTCGTCGCCCCACACGAGCAGCCCGACCGGGCTCGAGTTGTTGTCCGTCCACGACGCGTGGAACCGGAGCAGCTTTTCGAAGTGCGGCGCCAGCCACGCGGCGTCGCCGCGCTCGTCCGCGACCAGCAGCGCCAGCTGGCCCAGGACCGGCTTGGCCTGGTTGTGGTGGTTGGGCGCCGGCGCCGGGGCCAGGCAGTTGAGCGGATCCGGATCGTCGGTGGCGATGAGCATCGGGACCCGGCCGGACGCCGCCTGGTGGTCGAGGAAGATCAGCAGGCTGCCCTCCGCGTGGTCGACGATCCGGCGGCGCAGTTCCCGGTCCGCGGTGAGCGTGGCGAGCCGGAGGAGCCCGCGGGTCGTCCACAGGGTGTCCCAGTCCCACAGCGTGGCCGAGTACTGCCTGCCCGGCAGGCTGGGCGAGATGTTGGGACGGCTCAGGATGCCCTGGGGCGGACGCAGCAGCTGCGGCGCGACCTGGGAGAAATAGGCGATCAGCCGGTCCCGCGCCTGCTGGCGGTCGGCCGGCGCCAGAACCGGCGCGGCGGCGCCGGACGATGCGGCGGCCAGCACGCGGTCGGAGAGCAGCGTGGCCGCGCCCAGTCCCGCCAGCATCTCGCGTCGGGTGATCTTGTTCATGGGGTGAGGCGCACGAAATGAAAGTTGCCCGGACGCCGCGCAACGGTAGCGGGCGGGCCGGCGTTCGCAAGCCGGCCATCCGATACTATAGGGGCGCGATCTTGTCGCGCCCGATCCGAATGGGCGCAGCAAAACTGCGCCCCTACGTAGCTCGAACGTGACATGACGGATTGTCTATTTCACCGGGCTCAGCCCCGGCCACGGGGTGAGGCCGTTCAGCGCCGGCACCAGCACGCGGCGGAGCTTGAGGAAATCGAGCTCGTCGGTCTGGCGGTAGAGGACCTGCCCGCCGGGGGCGACGACCAGCGTGTGCGGCAGGGCGCCGTTCCACTCCGGATCCAGCGCCGCCATCAGCTTGTATTTGTCGGTCTCGCCGAAGATCACGTTGCGCATCGAGGCGTGATGCTCCTCCAAAAACCGCCGCACCTTCGGCAACTCGTCGGGGAACTGCGCCGCCACGGTCACCAGCTCGAAGTCCCGGTTGCGGTAGATGAGGTTGAGCTCGACCAGCTGGTCGAACTCGGAGGTGCACGGACCGCACCACGTCGCCCAGACATTGATCACGCGGATCTTCCCCGAGGTCCGGTTCTCCCGCAGCTCGCGCAGCGCCGCGGCGTCGGCCGGGACGAGGCCCACCGGCTCCTGCGCCACTTTTTCGCGCCAGCGGCGGTTGCCCTCGGTTTTTTCCGCCCACTTGACCGAGCAGCCGAAGACCATGGTGTGCGTGACGGCTGGCACGCGGCCGGCGAGCAGCGCCTCGAGCGCGTCGCGGGTGTCGTGGTGCGTCGCCAGCGCCTCGCGCTCGGAGTCGTCGATCCGTCCCTCGAAGCGCAGCCGCCGGTTTTCGTCGAAGATGAACACGTGCGGCGTGGCCACCGGACCGTAGGCCCGCGCCACCGCCTCGGTCGGGCCGTCGTCCAAAAACGGGAAGTTGAAGTGCCGGTCGGCGGCGCGGACTTGCATCGACGCGAAGCTGTCGTCCAGATCGGTGTAGGCCTGCTCGTCGAGGCGCACCGACTCCGGGTGGTTCGGGTTGATCGCGACGAAGGCGACCCCGCGCGGCCGGTAGTCGGCCACGAGCCGCTTGAGCCGCTCCTCGTAGGCCTGCGCCGTCGGACAGTGGACCGCGGTGAACACCACCACGAGCAGCTGCGCGTCGGCGAAGTCCCGCAGCGTGTAGGTGCGGCCGTCGACGCCCGGCAGGCGGAAGTCCGGCGCGGGGGCGCCGAGGGGCAGGGTGGGGTGCTCCGCGGTCTCAAGGGCCGCGAGCGGGCCCGCCGTGAGCAGAAGCAGGACGACTAAGATCTGACGCATGGAATTTGTGATCGCGGTTTGCGGATCGCGGATTGGCTGGCGCGGAATGGTCATTGCGGGGAGGCGCGCGAAAGCGGGATGACGAAGTGGCTTTTCCTGGTGGGGCGGGGTTTACCTGTCGGCCATAGCGCGAAGCGCGACGGCTGATCCCCGCCAGCTGTTCCCTCCGCTTTGATTGGCGGGCATAAAGCCCGCCCCACCAAAGGAGATTGCCGGATGCATTGGCTCAATCGAACGGCGGCGTGGAGAGGCCGGCGACCAGCTCCTTCCCAGCCCGGCGCTTCTGGAGGTGCACGAGGGTCAGCCGCTGCGTCACCTGCTCCCGCCGGACCGGCACGTAGCCGAGCCCCGCGTAGAGCCGCAGGTTCCGCAGGCTGCGCTCGCCGGTGAACAGCTCGTAGCTGTTCACGCCGCGGAAGGCGTCCTCGATCGCGGCCATCAGCAGGGAGCCCAGGCCCTTGCCCCGGTGGTCGGGATGCACCATCAGCCGGCTGATGTGGCAGACGGGGCCCTCGCGCCGCCCGCGGACCGAGCCGAGCAGCCACTGGCCCTGCCAGGCGGCCAGGACGGTGTGCGTGCGGAAATCCTCGCGCAGCTCCTCCACCGTCTGCGTGAGCGGCGGGATGTTGAACTCGTGGTTCTCCTCCGCCTCCTCCTGGAAGCAGAGCTTCTGCAGCTCGAGCAGGTCGGCGGCGATGGCGACGGTGGCCAGCGAGATGCGCGGCCGGGGGGAATCGAGATTCATGACGGCGGATGCTGCTTTGACACAGAGGGCACGGCGCCAAGGCGTCGAGGACACAGAGGCAGAGACATTTCATGGGGAGAAAAACACCATCTGTCGGCGGAAGCTCGGTGAGCTCGCGCAGCCGCTCCGCGTCCTCTGTGGCTCACCCCAATTGGGTATGCAGCCGTCATGCCTTGGGATTCCTCTGGGTCCGCCCGCGCCGGGTGAACAGCAGGCCGCTCCAGGCGGCGTCGACGGCGCAGACCTTGTAGTCGACCAGGCCCCGGGCCAGGCAGGCGGCGCGGATGTCGTTCTGGGAAATATCCGACGCCAGCGGGCCACTCTGCTTCGGGGAAACGACCCACACCGGCATGCGGCCGCCCAGGCGCACGGCCTGGGCCAGCCCGCGGTCGAACGCGCGCCGGTCGCGCACGAACCAGAGCGTCAGGCCGGTGGCCGCCGCCGCGCGGTCGGCGAGCTGCGCGCCCGGCGGCAGCGTCCCCAGTGTTTTTGGGAAATCCGCCGGGGCGTTCAGCAGCGCGACCCGCATGTCGGGCTTGATGCCTAGTTTCCTCGGCAGCGGCGTGCCGGAATAGCCGGCCATGACCCCGGACGGGCCGGCCGGCGTCGCCGGCGCCGACGGCCGGGCCAGCAGCCGGCGCACCGCCGCGGGAGCGGTGGCCCACGGGGCGTATG
>DATJUU010000318.1:0-6387 GCA_035502155.1 Opitutaceae bacterium | reverse complement strand
GAAGTCGTGCTCGGGCGCGGCCTGATGGACGCCGCGACCCTCGACCGGGCGCTGGAGCCGAAGTCCATGACCAAGCCCGGCGGCGATCCGCGCAGCGGTGGTGGCGGCTGACCGCGGCGGCGGTGCAAACCCCGCCAGCTCCTCCCTCCTCCCGATGGCGGTTTATCACCAGGACCTCACCCTTGCCACCCGCGGCCAGGGCACCTACGAGATCACCGACCAGTGCGCCGCGGCGCTGAGCCGCAGCGGCCTGCGCGCCGGCGTGCTCACGGTGTTCTGCCGCCATACCAGCTGCAGCCTGGTGATCATGGAGAATGCGGATCCGACGGCGCGCCGCGACTTGGAGGGGTGGCTGAACCGGCTGGTCCCGGAGGACGATCCGCATTTCGAGCACACGCTCGAGGGCGGCGACGACATGCCCAGCCACATCAAGACGGCCCTGACCCGCACAAGCGAGAGCCTCCCTTTTGCGGACGGGCGCCTCCTCCTCGGCACCTGGCAGGGCGTGTTTCTCTGGGAACACCGCCGGGCGCCGCACACGCGGACGGTTGCCGTGACGGTGATGGGCGAGTGATTCCGCCGCGCGGCGGAAACGGACCGCGCCGGCGCCGCGCTCAGAGCAGCTTGATCTTCGGCAGGTCCTGCACGTCGATCAGGCCGACCGGCCGGCCCTTCTTGTCGACCACCAGGATGTCGTCGATCTTGTATTGGTCGAACACCCGCAGGGCGTCGACGGCCAGCGCGTCGTCCGCCACGGTCTTGGGCGTGCGGGTCATGAACCGCTTGACCGGCTGCGCGAGGAAATTGGGATGGCTCAGCACCTGGCGGCGCAGGTCGCCGTCGGTGAGGATGCCGGCGAGCTTGCCCGAGCGCGGGTTGATCACCGCGATGCACCCGGCCTTGGCCCGGGTCATGCCGAGGATCGCGTCCTGGATCGTCTTCTGCTCGGCCAACAACGGCAGACGATCGCCGGTGCGCATGATATCCTTCACCTTGAGCAGGAGCGCGGTGCCGAGGTTGCCGGCGGGATGCAGGCGGGCAAAATCCTCGCGGGTGAACCCGCGGCGTTCGAGTAGCACCATGGCGAGCGCGTCGCCGAGGGCGAGGGCGGCCGTCGTGCTGGCGGTGGGGGCGAGCCGCAGCGGGCAGGCTTCGCGGGGCACGCGGTAGATCAGGCGGAAGTCGGCGTCGCGCGCGATCTCCGAATCGGGATTGCTCGTCAGGGCCACGGTGGTGAGGGCGAAGCGTTTGAGCATCGCCAGCAGCCGCAGCATCTCGGCGCTCTGGCCACTATTGCTCAGCAGCACGGCCAGGTCGCCCGGCGCGCACAGCCCGAGGTCGCCGTGCAGCGCCTGGGTGGCGTCGAGGAAACAGGAGGTCACGCCGGTGCTGTTGAAGGTGCCGGCGAGCTTCTGGGCGATGTGGGCCGACTTGCCCACGCCGCTGAAGATGAGCTTCCGCCCGGCCCCCGCCGCCGCCTCGACCGCCCCGACCACGGCGACGAACGACGCGTCGAGCGAATCCGCCGTCGCCTGCAGGGCTTCCAGTTCGATGCGGATGCACTCGCGGCCGCGGGCCAGCACGGATTGGGGGTCGGAAGCCATTTAGGATTTGAGTCGCCGGGAGGGTGGGCTGAACTTAGTCCGCAAATTCGCCCGTTCAATCCCTTTCCCGTCCCCCCATGCGGCGACAGTTCCGGACCCTGAATTTTGCCGTCGGTCTCGTGCTGGCGCTGTGGCTGGGCGCCGGCTGCGAGCCGGCCAGCCGGTTCGCGGCAGGGAGCGAGACCAACGATCCCCAGTATCGCCGCGGCCAGCAGCTCCTCAAACAGGGCCGGTACCAGGAGGCGCTGGGTGCCTTTCTCAAGGCGATTGACGAACGGGGGGCGGACAATGCGCCGGAGTCGCATCTCGAGGCGGCACTGATCTACCAGGACTACCCGCCCAAGGAGCCGATCTACGCCATCTACCATTTTCGCCGCTATCTCGAGCTGAAGCCCAACTCGCGCCAGGCCGATCTGGTGCGGCAGCGCATCGAAGCCGCGATGCGCGAATTCGCCCGCACCATCCCGGGCCAGCCGCTGGAAAGCCAGACGGCGCGGTTCGAGTTGATGGACAAGATCGAGCAGCTCCAGCAGGAGAACCAGATGCTGAAGGACCAGCTCGCCGCGCAGCACGGGGGCGTCGTCCCGGCCGGCGGCGGAGCCGGTTCCGCCGACGCGGCGGCGCCGGCGGCGGGGACCGCCAACGCGCCCATCGTGCTGCGGCTTCCGGCCGCCCGTCCGTCCGCAGTCCGGGTGCCGGGCGCGACCGTATCGGCGGCGCCGGCCAATCCGCCCCCGGCCGCCCCGCGCAAGCACGTCGTCGCTCCGGGTGACACCCTCTACAAGATCGCCCAGCGCTATTACGGCAACGGCGGCCGTTGGCCCGAGATCCTGCAGGCAAACAAGGACGTGCTGAAGGACCAGAACGCGGTGCGCCCCGGCATGGAGCTCAAGATCCCCTGACCGGCGCGCGGTCCGAAGTCAGGGCGCGTATTCCGCCCAGGAGGTGCTCGTCTCGGTCACGCGGACGCGCTCGATCCGGACGGACCGCGGCAGCGCCATCGCCTGGAGCTGGCGCTGCAGCTCTTCGCAGATTGTCCGGGCCATGACCTCGCTGGTCGGGTCGGTGTGGGCGAACGCAATCACCCGGTCGCCATAGGTGCGCCGGAAAAACTCGAACTGCGGGTCGGCCGTGTTGAGGCAGAGCGCGTGATCCCACGCCTCGAGAAACGCGGCGAGCGCCGTTTTCACCGTCTGGAAGTCGCACACCATGTCGTTCGCGTCCAGCTGGTCGGCGGCGAGCACGACCTCCACCGTGCGGCTGTGGCCGTGCGGGTAGCGGCACTTGTCCCGGTGCTTGGTCAGGAGGTGACCGCTTTCGATTTCGAAGGTCTTGGCGATGCGAAAGGGCATGACGCTGAAACCGAGACTGGTAACGCGCGGTCCGCCGCGGGCCAAGAACGTAATGGCCGCCCACCGGGGCGGCGTCAGACCGTCCGGGAAAAGCGCCGCGCGCCGGTCTCGAGATAGGCGTCGAAGCGCATGGCAATGATGCGGATGAGCAGGGCCCCCACGCCGGTGATGACGAAGCCGCCGGCGTCGCGCCGGAGCAGGCCGTCGGCCTCGAGGTCGGCCAGCGAATCGATCTCGCGGGCGAACTTCGCGGGAAAATCCACCCCGAGCCGCCGGGAGAGGTCGGCGTAGTTGAGGCGCCGGTCGCACATGATGCGCATGATCACCTGGCGGCGCAGGCGGTCCTCGTCGCTCAGCAGCAAGCCGCGCTCCAGCGGCAGGCGGCCGGCCGTAATCGCCGCGTAGTAGTCGGGCAGCTCCTTGTGGTTCTGCCGGTAGGAATCGGCGGTCTGGGAGATCGACGACATGCCGAGGCCGTAGATCGAGGCGCCGGCGTGGGTGCTGTAGCCCTGGAAGTTCCGCTGCAGCGTGCCCTCGCGCTGGGCCCCCGCGAGCTCGTCGTCGGCCCGGGCGAAGTGGTCCATGCCGATGTAGACCATGCCGGCGGCGGTGAGCTTCCGGACGCCGGTGGCGAGCATCTTCAGCTTCTCCTCGGTCGAGGGCAGGTTGGCCTGTTTCTCGAAGATCTTCTGCGAGGGCTTGATCCAGGGGACGTGGGCGTAGCTGAACACGGCGAGGCGGTCGGGCTGCAGGGTGAGCACCTCATCGATCGTGCGGGCGAAGGAGTCGGCGGTCTGGTGCGGCAGGCCGTAAATCAGGTCCACGCTGATCGACTTGTAGCCCTCGGCGCGCATCCAGTCGAAGGCCTGCCGGGTGACGTCCATCGGCTGAAGCCGGTGGACGGCCTGCTGCACCTCCGGGTTGGTGTCCTGCACGCCGAGCGAGGCGCGGTTGCAGCCGAGTTCGCGGAAGGCGCGCACGTGGTCGCGGGTGATGCGGCGCGGATCGACCTCGACGCTGTTCTCGGAATCCGCCGCGAACTGGAAGCGGGCGTGGATGGCCGCGCCCAGGCGCCGAATCACCGCCGGGGGCAGGAAGGTCGGCGTGCCGCCGCCGAAGTGCATCTGCTCGACCCGGCGCGCCGGGTTCAGCAGCGGCTGAAGCAGCGCCAGCTCCCCGTCGAGATGGTCGACGTATTCCGCCGCCGCGTCGCGCCGCAGCGTGATGACCGTGGTGCAGCCACAGAACCAGCAGAGCGTCTCGCAGAAGGGCAGGTGGAAATAGAGCGACAGCGGGCGCGCGGCGTCCTCGTTGTCCCGCCGGATCGCCTCGACGAGCGCGGCCGGCGGCGTGGCCTCGGTGAACTGGGGCGCCGTCGGGTAGGAGGTGTAGCGCGGCCCAGGCACGTTGTATTTGCGGACGAGGCCGAGGTCGAACGCGGCGGGGTCCGGGGGCGTGGCGGGAATGGCTTTGGGCGCGACCATGAGGACGGGGCGAAGGAGGCCTAAGATGAACGAGCGGGGTGGATTTTGCGAGGGTGACGTGGGTTTTGCCGGGCCCGAGGTCAGGGCGTGGTCCGCCCGGCCCGAATCATCTCCAGGAAGCGCCGGGCCGCGGCGTCATCCGGATGCAGACGCAGAACCTCCTGATACTGATCGGCGGCCTCCGCCGGCTGGCCCGACTGCCAGAGGGCGCTGCCGAGATTGAAACGGGCCTCGACCGAGGCGGGGTCGAGCCGCAGCGCGGTGCGAAACTCCGCGATGGCCTCGGGTAGCCGCCCGGTTTGGGCCAGCGCCATCCCCAGGTTGGTGTGCGCCTGCACGTAATCCGGCTGCCGCCGCACGGCGTCGGCATATTGCTCGATTGCCGCCGCCGTTTGCCCCGCCTGCATCAGGGCGGCACCAAGATCGAAATGCGCCCGGGCGTAGTCGGGGCGCAGGCGGATGGCTTCCTGCAGGTGCGCCAGGCCCTCGGCGGTCTTTCCGCTCCGGCAAAGCAGGGTGCCGACGCTGTCGTGGGCCTGGACCAGGTCGGGCTGCAGGCGCAGCGCCTGCTCGTATTCGGCGATGGCCTCGGCGGTCCGGCCGAGCCGGGCGAGCAGATCGGCGAAGTTGAAATGGGCGGGCGCGAAATCCGGCCGGAGCCGGATCGCGGTCTGGTAGTGACCGACCGCCGCGGTGGTCCGCCCCGTCTGGGCCAGGGCTCTGCCGAGATTGTACTCGCCGTCGGCGTAGTCCGGCCGGAGGCGTACCGCCTCCTCGTATTGGCGGATCGCCCCCGCGGCGTCCCCGGACTGAAGCAGCGCGTTGCCCAGATTGCTGCGGGCCACGTAAAAGTCCGGCCGCAGGCGCACCGCGGTCTCAAATTGCGCAATCGCCTCGGCGGCGCGGCCGGCGCGGGCCAGCGTGACGCCCAGGTTGTCGTGCAATTCGGCGTTGGCCGGCGCCAGCTGCAGCGCCGCCGCGAATTGCGCAATGGCCTCGGGGACGCGCCCCGCGTGATCCAGGGCGAAGGCCAGGCCGTTGCGCGCCCGCGGGCTGTCCGGCCGTTTCGCCACCGTGTCGCTCCAGAGGTCCAGCTCGCTGCGGTAATCCGCGTTGCGCCGGGCGGTGAGCAGTCCGAGGGCGAGCGCCAGCGCCGCGAACACCGGCCAGCTGCGCCGGCCGAGCGCCGCGTACAGGACCAGCACGACGGACACCAACACGGAGGCGAGCGGCAGATACATCCGGTGTTCGACGATCATCTGGATCGTCCCGGGGACCACGCTGGTGACGGCGAGGATGCCGAAGAACCAGGCCCCGAGAAAACCGGCGGCCGGCGCGCGCGCCAGCGCCCACACCGCGGCCACGGCCAGCGGAATGACGATCAGGGCGTAACTCACCACCTGGCCGACGCCGTGCACCCAGAACGTGCCGTAGTCGAAAATCTGCGGATAGGGCCACACGCTGAGCCCCAAGTACCGGGTGACGGCCTCGAACTGGGTCAGCCAGTAGGCCGTCGGCGCGACTCCGACGTCGAAGCCGGCGGCGCCGCCGCGGTCCCAGCCGGTGCTCGCCACCAGCCCGGCGAGCGGAAGCCAGGTGGCGGCGAGGCTCAGGTGCAGCCACCGGCGGCGCCGCCATGCTTCGCGGAAGGTTCCGCCCACGAAGGTCCGGTCGTAGAGCAGGACCAGCACCGGCGCGGTCACCATGACCTCCTTGGTGCCCATGCCGAGCAGGCAGGCCGCGACGGCCGCCGCCTGCCAGCACCGCGGTCGCGGCGCCTGCGTCGCCCGGATGAACGAGTAGAGTGTCAGCAGAAAAAACAGTCCCATCAGGGATTCGACCCGCTGGATAATGTAGGTGACCGCCTCGGTCTGCAGTGGATGCAGGGTCCAGAGCAGCGCCACCGCCAGCGCCAGCGGCCGCGCATCGCGGCCGAAGCGCGCCGCG
>DATJUU010000317.1:0-13099 GCA_035502155.1 Opitutaceae bacterium | reverse complement strand
CGACGGCAAGTTCCTCGAGATCGAGCGCACCGATTTCACCGCCCGGGGATTGCTGGAGCTCAAGCTCCCGGCCGCGGCCCACCCCCGGGTCCTGACCGAACGGCGCGGTGGCGAAGAGTATTTCTACGCCGAGGTGCCGGTGGCGGCGGGCGCCCCCGTCGCCCGCGCGGTCCCGCAGGTTGTCGGCCTGCTCTGGGATGCCTCCGGCTCCGGGGCGGGGCGCGACCACGCCCGCGAATTTGCCCTGCTCGACGCGTGGTTCGGCACCGTGCGCAACGTCGATGTGCGTCTGGTCGAACTGCGGGACCACGCCTCGAATTCCGCAAAATTCACCGTGCGCGATGGCGACTGGTCGGCGCTGAAGCACGTGCTGACGGACATGGTTTACGACGGCGCCACGTCCCTCGACGGACTCGCGGACGATCCGGCGGTCGACGAGTGGCTCCTGTTCTCCGACGGGCTGGTGAACTACGGCGTCACACCCGCGGGGGCCCCGCTGCCTCTGCACGGTCCCGTCCACACGATCCTCGCCAGCCCCCGCGCCGATCCGGCGTGGCTGCGCGGGCTCGCCGCCCGCCAGCACGGAGAGTACGTCAACCTTCTGGAAATCGATCCGGCGCGGGCCGCGTCCGTCCTCCGTTCGGAGTCGCTGCGCGTCCTCGGCATCGACCACGACCCCCAGGCCGCGGCCCAGGTATTCCCCGAGCCGGGCACGCCGGTCTCCAGCGGCACGCTGGTGGTGACCGGCATCCTGCGCCGCCCTGACGCCTCGCTCCATCTCCGGCTGGGGCACAACGCCGGCGACGCCCGCGAGATTGAGATTCCGATTCATTCCGGCGAAGGGGCGAGCACCCTCGCGGCGCGCGCCTGGGCGACGGCCAAGATCGACTGGCTCGCCACCAATCCCGCCGCCAACCGCGAGGACATCCGCCGGACGAGCCGGGACTTCGGCATCGTCACGGCCGACACCTCGCTGCTCGTGCTCGAAACCGTCGCCGACTATCTGCGCTACGACATCACGCCGCCGGAGGACCTGCTCCCGGAGTGGAACGCCCGGCGGCAGGAAACCGCGAGCGCCACGAAGGCCGCCCACGACGACCATCTTGAGAGCGTCGTGCGCCTCTTCAACGAGCGGATCGCGTGGTGGGAGGGAAAGGTGACCAAGAATCTCCCGAAGTTGGTGCGAGATGACTTCACGCCCGAGCCCGAAAGGGAGATCACCAACGGAGACACCCCGGCGCGTGCCCGCGTCGCCAGCGGCGCGGCGTCCCCGGCCGGGCTGCCGGCTTCACCGGCCGCCGAGGAGCGGGCCGTTCAGCTGAGCGAGTTTGAGGTTCGGGCGGCAACCTCCGGCGGCTACGCCAGCGCTTCCGCGGTTCCGATGGCGTCGGCCATGGTGGCCTACGACGCCAGTGGGCCCGGCGGCGGGGGATCCACCGAGGAGGCCAAGGCCGCGACGGGCGGCGGCGCGTCCGGCGCCGGCACCGAGGCCGGGGCGATCACCCTGCAGCGCTGGGAGCCGCAGGCCGGCTACCTCGACCGCCTCCGGCGCGCCGAGCCCGGGCAGCGCTACGCCGTCTATCTCGAGGAGCGCGTCGACCACGCGCGCCAGCCGGGCTTCTTCCTCGATGCCGCCGAATTCTTCTTCGACCAGAAGAGCCCCGAGATCGCGCTGCGCGTCCTGTCCAACCTGGCCGAGCTGGAGCTCGACGACCCGGCGCTGCTGCGCGTGCTCGCCCACCGGCTGGACCAGGCGGGCCGGCCCGATCTGGCCGCGCCGATCTTCGCCCGCGTGCTCGAGCTTCGTCCGGAGGAGCCGCAGAGCTACCGCGACCTCGCCCTCGTCTGCGCCGAGCTGAAGCAATACCAGCGCGCCGTCGACCTGCTGTGGCAGGTGGTCGAGCGGCCGTGGGACGCGCGTTTCCCCGAGGTCGAAACCCTCGCCCTCACCGAACTGAACGCCATTGCCGCCACCTGCGGCCAGCCGCTCGACCTCAGCCGCGTCGATCCCCGCCTGCGCCGCAACCTGCCCGTCGGCCTGCGCGCCGTCCTCACCTGGGACGCGGACAACTGCGACATCGACCTGTGGGTCGCCGACCCCGGCGGCGAGACGGCGAAGTACGACAACCCGCTGACCCGCCAGGGCGGCCGGATGTCGCGGGACTTCACCCAAGGCTACGGCCCCGAGGAGTTCGTCCTCCGCCACCCGGAGGCCGGCACGTACCAGGTCCGGATCAACTATTTCGGCGACCGGCGCCAGACCGCCCTCGGACCGGTGACGGTGCAGGTGCGCCTGATCACGGACTTCGGCCTGCCCACCCAGCGCGAGCAGCGGATCACGGTCCGGCTGGTCGACCCCAAGGAGACGATCGACATCGGCGCGATCGCGATCAAGGCCGCCAAATGAACCTCCACCGGCGTGCGGTCAGACCGCCGCCGGCTTGGGCTGGCGCACCAGCCGCCAGGGGAAAAAGTAGACGGCGTACACCACCGCGTAGACAAAGAAGTTCTCCAGCCGGACGAAGTGCGCGAAGGCGAAGAAGAAGATCAGCGCATGCATGCGCATGACGTTCTTGTACGGCTCCATGAACGCGTCGCCGGACTTCCTCGCGGCCGCACCCGCGCCGGGGCCGACCAGCAGGCGGGCCGGCTGGAGGAACGCCGACCGCTCGGCCACGGCCGCCACCAGCACGAACGGCCAATAGGCCGCCAGCACGTGCAAGTAAAGGGCGACGGAGGGCCCGCGGTGCGCCGCATTGTCCAGCGCCGGGAAAAACGCGTTCAGAAACACCGAGTGCACAAAATGGAACATGCCGAAATGCACGGTGAAAAAGGCGAGCAGGAACAGGGCGCCGGCGAGATAAAGTCCGATTCCGGTCGCGACCGCGCCGCCGCTCGCATGCCCGGCCACCACGCCGCGCCCGATTGCCACCACCGGCCCGAAGATCCGCCAGACGATGAGCGCATAGCCGACGAGCAGGCTGGACAGCCAGAGGCTCCACACCAGATCGCGCACCTGCCAGTGCAGGCACCACGCGAGCGCCAGGCCGCCCGCCAGCGCCAGCGCATCCGGCCACGCCGACCGCCAGCCGGCCGGCGGCGGGGTGACAGGCGACGTGGTCTGGCCGTCTGAATCCATCGGGAAACGGCCGACGCTAGCTGGACGTCGCCAGCCGACGCAAACCCGGGATGAGCCGAAACCCAGGCCAGCGAAGCGATTCAATCCGCGATCCGGTTTCCGAAATCACCGATCCAGATTGCCCGGGGCCGGACTCGAACCGACAAGCCTTTCGGCAAGGGCTTCTAAGACCCTCGTGTCTGCCAATTCCACCACCCGGGCGTTTTGCGATTGGCGATTTTGGATATCGGATTGCGGAAAGGGAAAGCCAAATTCCTGCCCTGATTTGCCATCGGAGACTCCCGCCGCCGCTTGTCATTCTGTCTCCGAAATCGAAAACTGCTATCCGGCTTCCGAAATCCGCGATCCCAAATGGACCGCGCGCTCCCGGTTCAGCCACACCTTGCAGACGCTCTTCATGCGCGTGAGGATGTAGTAGACGGTCTGGCTCCGCAGGCGGACGAGCTGGCCGCCAACGATCCGCGGCACGAAATCCTGCGGCACCTCCATGATGTCCTCGGGCGTCGCGCCCTCGAGGCCCCGGCAAAGGATCGCGGTCATGGCCTTGGTCAGGGTCTGGACCTGCGGGCCGAGCGTCACCCGGAAATGCGTCCGGCGCCCGTCGCCGACCCGGAGGAAGACGCCGACCGTGTCGGTGCATTCCTCGTCCTTGCGCACGTCCTCGAGGTCGAATCGCTCGCCCGGCTGCGGCGCGCAGCGCGGCGCCTGATCCGCGTAGACGATGAGATTCTCGCGTTTCTCCTCGTCCGGCAGCGCCTCGAAGAGCTCGACGATCTCCGTCAGGTTGGGGGGATACATGCGATCGGCGATCTGGGATTGCGGTTACCGGATTTCTCCCTGGCCGACTCCGGACCGGGCACGGCGGACGGGTGCCCGAAGATCGGCGATCCGAGTTCCGAAATCGCCGATCGCTACGCGCCTTTCGCGATCGGGGCGCGCACCCGGTTGCCCCATTCGGTCCAGGAGCCGTCGTAGTTGCGGACGCTCTTGTACCCGAGCAGGTAGGTGAGCACGAACCAGGTGTGGCTCGAGCGCTCGCCGATCCGGCAGTAGGCGATGATGTCGTCGCCGGGCTTCAGCCCGAGGTTCTCGGTGTAGATCTTCTTTAGCTCCTCGGCGGACTTGAAGGTGCCGTCGTCGTTCGCCGCCGTTTTCCACGGCACGCCGCGGGCGCCGGGGATGTGGCCGCCCCGCAGCACGCCCTCCTGCGGGTATTCCGGCATGTGGGTGATCTCGCCGCGAAACTCGCCGGGCGAGCGCACGTCGATCAGCGGCTTTTTCGCCTGCATCTGCGCGATCGCGTCGTCGTAGAAGGCGCGGATTTCCTTGTCGCACCGCTTGGCCGGTACCGGATACTTGGCCGCGGGGTACTTCGGCACGTCGCGCGTCAACGGCCGCCCGTCGTTGCGCCACTTGTCGCGGCCCCCGTCGAGCAGCTTCACCTTGGCGTGGCCGAACAGCCGGAAGGCCCACAGCGCGTAGGCCGACCACCAGTTCGACTTGTCACCGTAGAAGATCACGGTGGTGTCGGGCGTGATGCCGTGTTTGCCGCACATCGCGGCGAAGCCCTCGGGCGAGACGTAGTCGCGGACGGTGTTGTCCTGCAGGTCGCCGCGCCAGTCGATGTGCACCGCGCCGGGGATGTGCCCGGTGTCGTACAGGAGCACGTCCTCGTTGCTTTCGACGATGCGGATGCCGGGCTCGGTCAAATGGGCCTGGAGCCAGTCGCCGTCGACCAGCGCGTCCGGATGCGCGTAGTGGCTGAATTTTGTGTTCATGGCGGGGCCAAATCTGGTTCTGGAAGTTTAACTCTAGTAAACGGGGCAACTTACCCGGCTTGGGAAACGATGCAACCGGTGCGCCGACAAACTGCCGGCGCTTCGGGCCGCGGCCGGTCTACGCCGGCGCCTCGCCAACTCGTTCACCCATCTTGGCATAGGTTTCGCGCTGCCGGGCGCTCTGCTCGATCAAGTCGGCGTCGAACCGGATGCGGCCGCGGCCGAATAACGTGATGACACACGAGCCGCCGAAGGCGAACCAGCCCTTTTCCCCGCCCTTCGCCACGCGCCGCCCCGGCACGAAGCTCTGGCGGATGCGCCCGACGCAGGTCGCCCCGATCTCCACCATCGCCACCGACCCGAACACGGGCGACTCGAGCAGGGTCACCATCCGCCGGTTTTCGACCAGATAGCGGAGGTTGTGGCGCAGGGCCACCGGGTGCACGGAGTAGAACCAGCCGGGGATCAGACGGGGTTCGCCCGCCGTGCCGTCCACCGGAAAATGGAAGCGGTGGTAGTCCGGCGGGGCGAGCCGCGAGATGAGCAAGGCGCCGCCGGCGAACCGCGGGGCGAGCGTCTGTTGTTCCGCCGGCAGATGGGCCTCCCCGAGGAGCTCGGCGACAGTGAACTTCGCGCCCTTCACATAAAACCCCTCGGCGCGGTCGACATCCGGAAACGCCAGGTGCCGGCCGTCCGCCGGCAGCACCGCCACGTTGGCGCCGGGGGCGACCGGGCGCGCGCCGGGCTTGAGCGACCGCACGAAGAATTCGTTGAAGGTGTCGTACGACAGGGCCGATTTCGCGAATTCGTCGACGTCCAGGTCGAAGTCGATGATGAACGGCAGGACCTTCGTCGCGCTGTACTTCCAGTTCATCCGCCAGCCCATGTACCAGGTGAAGATCGCGCGGCGCACGAGCAGCGCCAGCGCCAGCCGTCCGGCCGGATTCTCGTAGGTGAAACGCAGCCAGCCCTCGCCGTAGATCTTCTCGATCTCGACCGCCTTCTTCGCGCGATGCCAGTACTCGATCGGCTGGTGGGCCATGGATTCCCGGCCAGCCTATGCCCCGCGCCGCGCCAACCTCAACGCGGTTCTTTTCGGGGCCACCGGGGCCCTACCCCATCACCAGTTCGTCGTTCTTGACCTTGAAGCTGACCGTCGCGCCCTCGGCCACCTCGCCGCCGATCAGGGCGCGGGCGAGCTTGGTCTCGATCTGGCGCTGCAGGAAGCGCTTCAGCGGCCGCGCGCCGAACACCGGGTCGTAGCCCTTCTCCGCGGCCCACTCGCGGGCCTTCGGGTCGAGCTTCACCGTCACCTGGCGGTCGGCCAGGCGGCGGTTGAGGTCGGCGAGCAGCAGGTCGACGATCCGCGTGATCTCCTCGAGCGTCAGCGGCTTGAAGAGGATGGTCTCGTCGATGCGGTTGAGAAACTCCGGCCGGAACGCCCGGCGCACCTCGGCCATGACGCTCTCGCGCACGCTCTCGGGGATCGTGTCGCCCGTCACGCCCTCGGTGAGGAAGCGGCTGCCGAGGTTGGAAGTCATGATCACGATCGTGTTCTTGAAGTCGACCGTGCGGCCTTGGGCGTCGGTGATGCGCCCGTCGTCCAGCACCTGCAGCAGCACGTTGAACACGTCGGGGTGGGCTTTTTCCACCTCGTCGAACAGCACGACGGCGTAGGGCTTGCGGCGCACGGCCTCGGTCAGCTGCCCGCCCTCGTCGTAGCCAATGTAACCCGGCGGGGCGCCGATCAGGCGCGAGACGGCGTGCTTTTCCATGTACTCGGACATGTCGATGCGGATCAGCGCGGCCTCGGAGTCGAACAGCGCCTCGGCCAGCGTCTTCGCCAGCTCGGTCTTGCCGACGCCGGTCGGACCGAGGAACAGGAAGCTGCCAATCGGCCGGCGCGGGTCCTTGATGCCGGAACGCGCCCGCAGGATGGCCTCGGTCGCCAACCGCACGGCCTCGTCCTGGCCGATCACCCGCCGGTGCAGCACCTCCTCGAGACGCAGCAGCTTCTCCTTCTCGCCCTCCATCAGGCGCGTCACCGGAATGCCCGTCCACTTGGCCACGATCGCGGCGATCTCGTCCTGGGAAACCTCCTCCTTCACCAGCGACCGCTGGCGGCTGGTTTTCTCCAGCGCGGCCAGCTCGCGCTCGAGCTGCGGCAGGCGGCCGTGGCGGAGTTCAGCCATCTGGTTGAGGTCGTAGGCGCGCTCGGCGCGCTCCATCTCGAGCTTCACCCGCTCGATCTCCTCGCGGACCTTCCGCACCTTGTCGACGGCCTTCTTCTCGGCCGACCATTTCGCCTTCAGGCCGCCCGCCTGCTCGCGCAGGTCGGCGAGCTCCTTGCGCAGCGTCTCCAGCCGCCGCCGGCTGGCTTCGTCCTTCTCCTTCTTCAGCGCCGCCTCCTCGATCTCCAGCTGCAGCACCCGGCGCGTGAGCTCGTCGAGCGCGGTCGGCATCGAGTCCATCTCGGTGCGGATCATGGCGCAGGCCTCGTCGACCAGGTCGATCGCCTTGTCGGGCAGGAAGCGGTCGGAGATGTAGCGGTTGGAGAGCACGACGGCGCTGACCAGCGCGTTGTCCTGGATGCGCACGCCGTGGTGCACCTCGAAGCGCTCGCGCAGGCCGCGCAGGATCGAGATCGCGTCCTCGACGCCGGGCGGCTCCACCAGCACCGGCTGGAAACGCCGCTCCAGCGCGGCGTCCTTCTCCAGATGCTTGCGGTACTCGTCCAGCGTGGTGGCGCCGATGCAGTGCAGCTCGCCGCGCGCCAGCATGGGCTTGAGCATGTTGCCGGCGTCGATCGCGCCCTCGGCCTTGCCCGCGCCGACGATGTTGTGCAGCTCGTCGATGAACAGCAGGACGCGGCCGTTGCTCTGCTTGATCTCGTGCAGCACGGCCTTGAGGCGCTCCTCGAACTCGCCGCGGTACTTGGCGCCCGCGAGCAGCGAGCCCATGTCGAGGGCGAACACGGTCTTATCCTTCAGCCCCTCGGGCACGTCGCCCCGCAGGATGCGCTGGGCCAGGCCCTCGACGATCGCGGTCTTGCCCACGCCGGGCTCGCCGATCAGCACCGGGTTGTTCTTGGTCTTGCGCGACAGGATGCGGATCGTGCGCCGGATTTCGTCGTCGCGCCCGATCACCGGATCGAGCCGGCCCTGCCGCGCCTGCTGCACGAGGTCGACGCCGTACTTCTCCAGCGCCTGGTAGGTGGCCTCGGGGTTGTCGGAGGTCACGCGCTGGCTGCCGCGGACCTCGCGGAGCGCCTGCAGGACCTTCGCCCGGTCCAGGCCGAAACTCTTCCAGAATTTCCTCAGGGTGTCGGGCTGCGCGCTCTCGACCAGGCCGAGGAACAGGTGTTCGGTGCTGACATATTCGTCCTTCAGCTTGGCCGCCTCGTCCTCCGCGCGGCTAAGCGCCTCATTGACGGCCTGGGTCACGTAGATCTTCGACACGTCCACGCTGCCGGTGACCTTGGGCAGCCGGTCCAGCTCGCGCTCGGCCGCCAGCTGCAGGGCGCCGACCGTCAGGCCGAGCTTCTCCACCAGCGCGGGCACGATGCCGTTCTCCTGGGCCAGGAGCGCGGTGAGCAGGTGCCAGGTGTCCACCTCGTGGTGGGAACGGCGGCGCGCCTGCTCCTGCGCGCCGGCCACGGCCTGGCGCGCCATGACGGTGAGTTTGGCGGAATCCATGCCTTCCTCCAGCGCATGGGACGGGCCAGACCGGTCCCGAGGGGGCCCGCCGCGCCGGTGTGCCAGCGGCGGGACACCTTGGCCGGGGGCGGGACGCCCCGGCACGGTGCGCGGCGCACGCCTTCTTCAGCCGCCGGCGACGATCATCGCGTCCAGCGGCCGGTCCGGCGTGTGCTCGCCGCGGACCGAAACGTCGCCGACAGACAGCCGGTATTCGCCTTCAAAGGCATGGGGCACGACGACCCGGCCGGCCGCGTCGGTCCGGAACTCGCCCCGCGTGCACCACGCCTGGTTGATCAGGTGGTCCAGCCGCCAGTAGGCGGGTTTGGGCGAGCCGTCGGGACGCAGCAGGCCCACGGGGCAGCCCAGCCAGGCGGAGCGGTCGGCATAATCCCAATAGGTGATGCCCGCCACCGCGGGATGGCTGTAGGCGAGACGGTAGAAGAGCTCCAGGTAGTCGGCCTGCTCCGCCTCCCCCGCCGGCGTGGTCGGCCACGGCGGATTCGCCGGCCGGAAATTGAACTCGCGCGGCGCGCCCGACGGCACGCTCAATTCGGTGAAGTAGATCGGCCGCCGCAGGAGGGCGAGCCGGTTGAGGATGTTCCACAGCTGCGTGACCGACCACCGCCGCGCCTGCATGTGGCTTTGCAGGCCGACGGCATCGAGCGGTCCGCCCTCGGCGATGACGCCCCGCAGCAGGTGATAATAGTCGGGCGTGGTGTCGTAGTCGTTGACCATCGCCGTGACGTGCGGGTCGAGGCCCTTGAAGCGCCGGAGGAAGCCGGCCATGACGGCCGCCTTCCCCGGACCGGCCAGCACCGGCGTCACCGGCGTCGGATAACGGTCCCACGCGACGACCTCGTTGAAAACGTCGACCTGCGCAAAGCGGGGCAGGACCGTGGACGACGCGTGGACCAGGAGGTGGTCCATCCACAGGCGGGCGCGGTCGGCGGTCGGCGCCGCGCCCGCCAGCCAGTCGGGCGACGCCAGGTTCCAGAAGAGCGGGTGGCCGCGCGCCCGCAGGCCGTGGGCGTCGAGCCAGTCGAGCGCCTGGAGCACCGGTTCATCGCGGTAGAGCCCCGGCGCCGGCTCATAGCCGGCGGCGTCGAAGGACACGGTGGCGGCGTTGAAGAGCCGGAGGAACGCCTCGCGGTGCCAGCGGTCCGCCCGGCCGGCGTCGGCCCGCAGGAACCCCCAGTCGAAGCCGGCCCCGAACCAGAACCGGTGGCGCACCGGCTCCACCCGCACGAGCACGCCGGCCCGCGGCCGTCCGGCCGCGTCGAGCACGTGCACTGTCAGCGGCGCGGTGCGGTTCGCGAGGATGCGCGCATCGGTGTCGGCGATCAGCCGCGCCTCGTCCACCGGCGGCAGCTCGGGACCGAGCACGCGCTCCATCCGGCCTCGCTCCGCGGGCGGCAGCGTGGCTTCGTCCACCGCCTGCAGGCTGGCGCCCGCGAGCCCCACCGTTCCCGGATCGTCGACCAGCGCGACGAAATCGAGCGGGCCGGGGAGCGCGGGCACGCGCGCGTAACCAACCACCTCCCGCCAGCCGCCCGCCGGCACCGTTTCGCGCACGCTCCCGAAGCTGGTCCACGGCTGCGCCGTGGTGCGCAGGACCAGCTCGACCTGCACCGGCGCGGCAGTCCGAAACCGCATCGCAAGCCGGTACAGGCCGGGCGCGGGCGCGGCGAGGGTCTGCACCAGCCGGCAGATCCCGCCCTCGAGCGGGCCGAGCGTCAGGCGCTGGCTCGGCCCGTCCGGCGCAGTCGCCGGCACCACCGCCCAGCCGGCCGGCCGCGGCAGCGCCGTCGAGCCGTCGTGCCAGCCGGCGGCGAGGCCGCCGGCGCCCGCGGCGGCGAAGTCCGGGTTCACGAGCAATTCGCCCGCCCGGGCCGGGCCCAGCAGCGCGGCGGCCAGCAGCGCCGCCCCGGCGGCCCGCCAGAAACGAGAAGCCCACGGACGACGCGGCTGTCCAGAAAAGATGTTACATCCCCTATGCATACACTTTTCCTATCCATCGCGCCGACCGTGGGCTAATTGGTCGGAAATTGGCGTTCTCAAACAACCGGGGCCCGCGGCGCGCCACTCGCCGGCCGCGCCTTCGCGGGCGTTCTTACTTCTGTGCAGAAATCGGCGGCTGTCCAGAGAACTTTGTCGGTCCTTCCTCCGCCGCCGGGCGCAGGTGCCGGTCGATGGCGTGCGCGACGCGCTTGCCGTCGCCCATGGCCAGGATCACCGTCGCGGCCCCGCGCACGATGTCGCCGCCGGCGAACACGCCCGGCAGGCTGGTCATGCCCGCGTCGTCGACGACGAGGTGGCCGCGCGCGTCCAGCTTCAGCTCCGGGCAGGTCGAGGTGAGCAGCGGGTTGGCGCGCGTGCCGAGGGCGGAGATTGCCACGTCGCAGTCGACCGTGAATTCCGTCCCTGGCTGCGGCACCGGGCGCCGGCGGCCCGTGGCGTCCGGCGTGCCCAGCTCGACCCGGATGCATTTCAGGCCCGTGACCCAGCGCTCGGGACTGCCGAGCACCTCGACCGGCGCCGCCAGCAGCTGGAATTCGATCCCCTCCTGCTCCGCGTGGTGCACCTCCTCGGCCCGGGCCGGCATCTCGACCAGGGTGCGCCGGTAGACCACGACCACGCGCTCCGCGCCCATCCGCTTGGCAGTGCGCGCGGCGTCCATCGCCACGTTGCCCCCGCCGACGACCGTGACGCGGCGCGGCCGGAGCACGGGCGTGTCGGACTCCGGATCGAACGCCGTCATCAGGTTCACGCGCGTGAGGTACTCGTTGGCGGTGTAGACGCCCTTGAGGTTCTCGCCCGGCACGCCCATGAACATCGGCAGCCCCGCGCCGTTGGCGATGAACACCGCGTCAAAGCGCTCGCGCAGGTCCGCCAGGGTGTAGGTGCGGCCGATGACGACGTTGCATTCGATCGCCACGCCCGCGGCGCGCAGGCGGTCGATCTCCTGGGCGACGATCTTCTTGGGCAGGCGGAACTCCGGGATGCCGTAGACGAGCACCCCGCCGGGGCGGTGCAACGCCTCGTAGATCGTGACCGCGTAGCCGAGGTGCGCCAGCTCGCCGGCCGCGGTGAGCCCGGCGGGCCCCGAGCCCACGATCGCCACGCGGCGGCCGCTGGGCGCCGCAACCGACGTCGGCACGGCGTCGGGATGGGCATACGCCCAGTCGGCGACGAACCGCTCCAGGTACCCGATCGCCACCGACTCGCCCTTCACCGCCCGGATGCAATCGCACTCGCACTGGGTCTCCTGCGGGCAGACGCGGCCGGTGATCGCCGGCAGGGCATTGTCGCCCAGCAGGCTCCGCGCGGCGTCGGCTGTCCGGCCCTCGCGCAGGAACTCGAGGAAGCGCGGGATGTTGACGTTGACCGGGCAGCCCTTGATGCAGGTCGGGTTCCGGCACGACAGGCAGCGCTCCGCCTCCACGATCGCCACCTGTTCGGCCAGGCCGAGGTTGACCTCGCTGAAGTTGGCACGGCGCGCGCCGGCGTCCTGCTCGGGCATGCGCTGCCGGCCGATGGCCATGCGTTGCTTGGTGGTGAGGTTTCCCATGGTCGAGACTCGGGGGTGTCCGGCTCAGGGCCGGTCCAGCCCGATGCGGCACCCGCCGTCGGTCCGGGCGGCGGCCTGCTCAAACCCGCGGTAGGTTGTGAGACGGTCGGTCAAAAGGTCGAAGTCGACCTGGTGCCCGTCGAACTCGGGCCCGTCGACGCAGGCGAAAAAGGTCTTTCCGCCGACGCTGACGCGGCAGCCGCCGCACATGCCGGTGCCGTCCACCATCAGCGGGTTGAGCGAGACGATCGTGCGGACTCCCCGCGGGCGGGTCAGCTCCACCACCGCGCGCATCATCGGCACCGGCCCCATCGCGTAGACGACATCCACCCCGCCGGCGGCCAGCAGGTCCGCGGCCGCCTGGGTCACGAAGCCCTTCCGGCCGTAGCTGCCGTCGTCCGTGCACACGACCACGTCGCCCAGCCGCCGGAGCTCAGCCTCGAAAATCACCCACTCCTTTGAGCGCCCGCCGATCACGCTGGTGACGCGCACCCCACGCCGCGCGAGCGCCTGGGCGACCGGGTGGACCACCGCGGTGCCCACGCCGCCGCCGATGCAGACGGCGTGCCCCGCCGCCGCGAGCTCGGTCGGGTGCCCCAGCGGGCCCGCGATGTCCTCGATCGCCGCCCCCGGCTCCAGTGCGACGAGATCGCGCGTGCTCTTGCCGACGGCCTGGATCACCAGCGCGATGCTCCCCGCCTGCGGATCGGAGTCCGCGATCGTCAGCGGGATGCGCTCCGCCCCCTCGCCGCGGCGCACGATGACGAACTGGCCCGCCTGCCGGATTTCCGCGATACGGGGGGCCGCCACGTCCAGCCGGGTGACGGTCGGGTTCAGGCGGGATTTGGCGAGAATGCGATGCACGGAGCGGCGGGTGGAAAAACGGGGAACCGGGCAAAGTGCCGTTCGGCCCGGC
>DATJUU010000316.1:0-9148 GCA_035502155.1 Opitutaceae bacterium | reverse complement strand
CGGAGCTGGACACGCGGCTGGCCGGCCTGGGCGCCGCGACCGCGCGCGAGACCTCGTTTTCCTCCATGATCGTGTTCCCCACGCACGGCGGGCAGACCCGCATCGTGCAAGTCCGGGCGCTGGAGGGCGGGTTCCCCTTCTACGGCCGGGCGGTGACCACGCCCGCCGGGGCGTTCGCGGCGGTGGCGGCCGGCGGACACGCCGTGCTCGAGAACACGCTGCTGGCGCAATTCGGCCTGCGGGTGGGCGACCCGGTGCGCATCGGCGCGGCTATGTTCACGATCGCGGGCGCGCTGGACAAGATGCCGGGCGAATCGCCCGCGGTGGCCATGCTGGCGCCGCGGGTCTACATCCCGCTCGGTGCGCTGGCCGGCACCGGGCTCATCCAGCCGGGCAGCCTCGTGCGCTACCGCACCTGGTACCAGCTGCCCGCCACGGTCGACGTCGAGGCCCTGGTGCGCGACCTGCGCGAGCATTTCGGCGCGCAGCGCCTCGGCTTCGACACGGTCGAGCACCGCCAGCGCGACCTGGGGCGCGCCTTGGACAACGTGAACGCCTTCCTGAGCCTGGTCGGCTTCGTCGCCCTGTTTCTGGGTGCGATCGGCGTGGCGAGCGCGATCCACGTGCACATCCGCCAGAAGCTGCCGACAATCGCGACCCTGCGCTGCCTCGGGGCGACCGCGCGGCGCAGCTTCGCCATCTACCTCGTCCAGGGCCTGGGCCTCGGGTGCGTCGGCGCGGGCCTGGGCTCCGGGCTCGGGCTCGCGGTGCAGCTGGTGCTGCCGGCGGTCTTCCGGGGCCTGCTGCCGGTGGACGCGGAGGTGTTCGTGTCGTGGCGCGCGGTCGCGGCCGGGTTCGCGGCCGGCCTCGTGATCAGCGGGCTGTTCACGCTGCTGCCGCTGCTGGCGATCCGGCGGGTGTCGCCGCTGCTGGCCCTGCGGTCCGGCTACGGCGGGGAGCCGCCGGCGCCCGACCCGTGGCGGTGGGCGCTGGTCGGCGTGATCGGCGCGGCGGTGCTCGGCTTCGCGGTGGCGCAGGCCGGAAGCTGGCGGCGCGGCACCGCCTTCGCGCTGGCGCTGGCCGCCGGCCTGGGCCTGCTCGGGGGCGTGGCGCGGCTGGTGGCGTGGGCCGCACGCCGCTGGTTCCCGCGCCGGCTGCCCTACGTCTGGCGCCAGGGCGTGGCGAACCTCCACCGGCCGCACAACCGCACCGTGCTGCTGCTGGTCTCGCTCGGGCTGGGCACCTTCCTCGTCCTCACCCTGTACCTCGTGCGCGAGTCGCTCCTGCAGGAGTTTCGCGCCGCCACCGGCGGCGACCGGCCGAACCTGATCTTCTTCGACATCCAGGATGACCAGCTGGCGGGCCTCAAGCAGGTGCTGCGCGCCGCGGGCGCGGAGGAGCGGCAGGAGGCGCCGATCGTGACCATGCGCATCAGCGCGATCCGGGGGCAGCCGGTGGAGGAGCTGCTGCGCCCGGCGGGACCGCGGGGCGGGTCGCGCCGGGCGGGCTGGGCGCTGCGGCGGGAATACCGCTCGACCTACCGCGGCGCGTTGACCGACACCGAACGGGTCGTGGCCGGCGCCTTCGTCGGCCGGGTGCCGCCGGGCACGGCCGTCGTGCCGGTGTCGCTCGAGGAACAGCTGGCGAACGAGCTCCAGGTGGGGCTGGGCGATGAGATCACCTTCGATGTGCAGGGGGTGCCGGTCCGGACGCGGGTCGCCAGCCTGCGCGCCGTCGAATGGCAGCGGATGCAGCCGAATTTCTTCGTGGTGTTTCCCGAGGGCGTGCTGGAGGGCGCGCCGCAGTTCCATGTCGTCGCCGTCCGGGTGAGGTCGCCGGCGCAGTCGGCGGCGGTGCAGCAGGCGGTGGTCCGCGCCGCGCCTAACGTCTCGGCGATCGACCTCGGTCTGGTGCTGGAGACCTTCGACGACATCTTCGGCAAGGTTTCGCTGGTGGTGCGCTTCATGGCGGCGTTCGTGGTGGCCACGGGACTGCTGGTGCTGGCGGGCGCGGTGCTGACGGCGCAGCTCCAGCGGTTGCGCGAGAGCGTGCTGCTGCGCACGCTGGGGGCCACGCGCCGCCAGGTGCGGCAGATCATGCTCGTCGAGTACGGGGTGCTCGGCGTGCTGGCGGCGGTCACCGGCGGCGGGCTGGCCGTGGGGGCGAGCTGGCTGCTGATGCGGTTCGTCTTCGACACCAGCTTCGCGGCCCCGCCGCTGCTGCTGCTCGCCACGGTCGCGGCGGTGGCGGCGGTCACGCTCGCCACCGGCGTGCTCTCCGGCCGCGGCGTGTGCGCCCACCCGCCGCTCGAGGTGTTGCGGCAGGAGTAGCGCGGCGTACAAGTTCCAAGTATCAAGTAACAAGTATCAAGATGGGTTCCGGACACTCGGCTCTTGTTACTTGATCCTTGTTACTTGCGGCGGCCATGACGCACTCGGTCATCACCTTCCACTTCACGCTCCGCGACGCCGCCGGGCGCATCCTCGACACCTCGCGCGGCGGGGCGCCGGTCACGTTCGTCGAGGGCGACGGCACGATCATCGACGGTCTGGCGGCGGGCCTGCGGGGGCTGGCCGCCGGCGCGCGGTGCAGACTGACGGTGCCCGCCGCCCAGGGCTACGGGGAACGGGACGGGAGCCTGGTGCGGCGCGTGCCGCGCGGGAACCTGCCGGTCGACGACGTCAAGATCGGCGACCGGTTCCAGACCGGACCCGACCGCCACGCGCCGATCGTGACGATCGTCGGGATCGAGGGTGACGAGGTGATGCTCGATGCGAACCACCCGCTCGCCGGGGTGGAACTGCATTTCGAGGTCGAGGTGATCGCGGTGCGGCCAGCCACGGCCGAGGAGCGGCGGCGCGGCGCCGGCGGGTGACGCGCGGACATCGCGGCGCCCGATGCCGCGGATCAAAATTGTCGATTAACGCCCGGCCGGCGGCGGCGGGTATGCTGGGTCGTTCGCCCAACCCGCCGATTCCATGAAGATTCTCCTGGTTCTTCCCGCCGGTGAAAAGGTCCGCGTCACGCGCGAGCGGCCGCAGGTACCGCGGCGCGCGATGCTGCGCTTCAGCGTGCTGCCCCTGACGGTCGTGGCCGCGCTCACGCCGCCCGGGCACGAGGTGCGGATCGTCGACGAGAATGTGGAAGCGCTGGATTTCGACCTCGCGTGCGACGTGGTGGGCGTGACGTTCATGACCGCCCTGGCGCCCCGCGCCTATGAGATCGCCCGCGAATTCCGACGCCGCGGATGCACGGTGGTCGCCGGCGGGTACCACGCAACGTTCTGCCCGGAGGAGACGGCCCGCCATTTCGACGCTGTGGTGGTGGGCGATGCCGAGGGCGCGTGGCCGCGGGTGCTGGCGGACGTGCAAGCAGGCCGCCTGGGCCGGATCTACCGATCGCCGGCGCCGGCGGACCCGGTACTGCGCACGCCGATGCCCCGCCGCGAACTGCTGGCAGCCCAGGCCCGGCGCTATGTGACCGTCAACGCGGTCCAGACCAGCCGGGGGTGCCTCCACGGGTGCCGGTTCTGCTCGATCACGGCGTTCCACCACCGCACCCAGCGCCACCGGCCCGTGGCCGAGGTGCTGGCCGACCTGCAGGCGATCCCGCGCAACTTCATCTTCGTCGACGACAACATCGCCGCGGACCGCGCCTACGCCGCCGCGCTGTTCACAGCCATGGCCCCCCTGCGCAAACGCTGGGTGTCCCAGTGCTCGATCGAGGTGGCCGACGATGCGGAACTGCTCGGGCTGATGCGCGCCGCGGGCTGCCACGGACTGTTTGTCGGCATCGAGACGACCAATGCGGCCAACCTGACCGCCGTGGGCAAGGAGTTCAACGACAGCGCCCGCTACCGCGCGCGCCTCCGCCGCCTCCACCGGGCCGGCATCGGCGTCGTGGCGGGGATCATCCTCGGACTGGATCATGACGCCCCCGGCGTGTTCGCCGGTACGCTCCAGTTCCTCCAGCAGATGCGCATCGAGGCGGTGCAGGTGAACATCCTCACCCCGCTGCCCGGCACGCCGCTGTTCGCCGATTTCGAGCGGGCCGGGCGCATCACCGACCGCGACTGGAGCCATTATGACTTCCGGCACGTGGTCTTCCGGCCGGCCGGCATTAGTGCCGGGGAGCTGCAGGCCGGCGCCGACTGGGTCTATGCCCAGTTCTACCGGCTGGACCGGGTGCTCTGGCGCTTCGTCCGCGCGGTGTGCGCCGGGCGGTGGCTGCTGGCGGTGCTGGGATTGAAGCTGGGGCTGACTTATCGCTACGACAACCGGCGCGAAGGGATCGTCGGTTGGATCCGCCCGGCGTCCGCCGCGGAGCCGGGACCCCTGCGCCTGACGGAGGAGCCGGTGGCGGCGCGCTGACCCGGCAACCCGGCCAGGTGCTCAGGCCCAGTCGCCGAGCGTCTCGATATAGGCGGCCGAGCCGTCGCGCTGCCAGATGTCGAGCTGCGCCTGGTCCTTGAGCTGCTGGCCGCGGGCGCGCGGCACGACGGCAAAGGCGTTGGCGCACTCGGGCAGGGCGGTCATGTCGCCCCACAGCTTCTCGAACTGGGCGACGGGGTACACGTCCTCCTGGCCGTAACCCCAGCGCTTCTTCACGTCCTTGAGCGTCACGTAGGTCGGCATGCGCGCGGCGAGGGCGCGGACGGCCGCCGCGGTTTTCGCCGGATCGCCGAGGTCGCCGCGGTCCAGCTCAAAGAGCGCCAGCAGGCGGTCGAGGTCCACCCAGCAGGTGTTCGTGCTGTACCACGAAAGGGTGAACTCGTCCTCCTCCCGCGGCAGCGCCAGTCCCTCGACCATCCGCATCCGGCCGTCGATCCGGGCGAGGCCGCCGCCGTGGTCCTCGACGCGGCGCGCCATGACCTCCCAGCCGAGCGTCGCGCCGGCGGAGCGGAACCAGCCGAGGAGCGCGGGGTCGACCGTTACCCCGAGGGTGTCGATGTTGTGCACCAGCAGTGTCCGCAGCCCCGGCCGGTCCGCGAGGAGCCGCGCGAGCACGCCGTTCTTGAGCAGGTTGGGGATCTCAAACCAGTGGCCCACGGGGTGCAGGCACTGGCCGGGCAGGTTGTCGGTGTAGTCGCCGGCCTCGCCCGCCGCCCGCGCCCACGCCGTGAGGGCGGCCCGCACGCTCTCGCGCATTTTCTCCTGCTGCTCATCGAGCTTCTGCTGGGCCGTCTCCTCCCAGGCGAAGTGCAGGTCGCGCACCGTGGGGATCAGCCGCAGGCCGATGGAGCGCCCGGGCGAGAGCCAGACCGTGCGGTCGAGCTCGCCGCCGGCGACGGCGCCCAGCAGGCGCTCGATCGGTTCGTGGGTCAGGTAGCTGGTCGTGAACACGTGCGGGATCCCGGCGCCAAACGTCCGCGCCGTCCGCCGCGTCTTGGCCAGGTGCACCTCGATGAAGCTGCGGTGGCGTCCGCCGAACTTGGTGAACGGGTGCAGCCCCTTGACCACGCCCGCGCCCTGCGTCCAGCGGCTGCCCACGCCCGCGGCGTAGGTCACGACGGCCACCTCGCCGGCCCGCAGCGCCGCTTCGCCGGCCCGGCGGAGTTTGGCCTCGGCCCCGGTGCCGTCGAACAGGTCGGCCGCCGGCACGTCCTCGATCCGGGTGGTGGGCGGCAGCCGGTTCATGGCCAGGCCGATGCGGCCGCTGTGCAGGTCGGCGCGGATCTGTTCGTGCTGGGCGCGGTCGAAGCCGTTCGCGGCGAGCAGCTCCTCGAGGCGCCCGGCGTCGGTCGCGGCGACGGCCGAGGGCAGCATCCGTTCGAGCAGGGAGGGCAGCACGGCGGCGAACTCCGGCCGTGCGCGCGCGGCCCGGCTAAACTGCTGGAGGTCGGCGCGCTCCCGCGGCGCCAGCTGCCGCGGCTCCTGCCGCAGCCAGCGCGGCACGACCAGCTGGTAGTAGCCGGCGGGCAGCAGGGCCTCGTCGCCGGCGAGCAGCGCGGCCACGGAGCCGTGTTCGTTGATCGCGAAATCGTAGACCACCGGGTCCATGGCGAAGGGCAGGGCCGACTGCAGTTCGCGCTTGGTGGTGAGCATGATCTCCTGCAGGCGCTCCTGGCCCTCGCGGTGGCGTGCCGGGGCGAAGATGAAGCCCATGCCGCCGCCCGACATGCCGCCGAGCATCCAGAAACCCCAGAAGGCGTCGCCCAGCGCCGCCCGGGTCCGCTCGATCAGCCGCTCGGTGTAGAGATTGCTGACCCAGGGGATGATCGTCTGGAGCGGCCCGAAGAAATTGGCGGTGAGCGAGGAGCCGAGGGCGCGCATCTCGCCGGCGGCGAGCTGGGCGAGGATCTGGTCGAGGGTGGCCACCGCCTGGCGGCGCGCCGCCCACTCCGCCTCGCCGCGCAGCAGGTATTTCTCCGTCACCATCTCCAGGATCGGGCCGACGTTCTGCGCCATGCCGCCGTGGACCAGCACGAGCGACTCCTGCAGCCGGGCGCGCGCCGCGGGCGGCACCCGGTCGGGTCCGAGCAGGGTGTGCCGCGGCAGCAGCCGGCCGCGGCTGATCCCGTGTTCGACGTCCCCCGGCTGCGCCGCCACGCCCTCGATCAGCTTGATGCCGGGCCAGAGGCCGCCCGAATCCTGCCAGCCGCCGCCCGAGCCGCCCAGCCACTCGCCGAGGATGGCGCGCGCCGCCACCATGCGGCGCTCGGGCTCCTCCATCGGCCCGCTCAGGGCCCGGATCTGGCCGGTGGCGCGCATGCACACGCCGATCAGCGCGCCGAGCAGGGTCGTCGACACCGCCAGGCGCGAACCCTTCGGGATGCGGTTGACGTTGCTCACCAGCTCGATGCCGCCGCCCGGCCCGACGATCACGGCCAGCAGGTCGGCCAGGGTCGTGCCCGAGCGCTCGATCCCCGGCGGCACCAGGCCCGCGGCGATGACCGCGGCCTTGAGCAGGCCGAGGTAGTCGCGCCCGAAATCGAACACCTCGTCGAGGTCGCGGATCTCGGCCGAGGCCTCGAGGTCGACGCTGGCGAGGCGCAGCACCGGCTCGTCGAGCACGCGGAAGTAGGCTTCGACCGGCGGGCGGGGCGCGGCGTCGCGGCCGTGCACGCCGAGGTCGATGGAGACGTTGAGCACGCGCGCGCCCTCGGGGAAATCCATCCCGAGGAAGAAGATGTCGCTCCAGCCGCAGTGGGTGAGGTCCATGCGCACCGGCGTGCGCTCGCGCAGGACCGGGTGGGGCGCGTCCGGGCCGCCGCGCCGCCGCAGTTCGGGCCGCACCCGCAGGGGCTGGTCGAGCGGGTGGCCGAGGCGGAACATCCATGAGTTGCCGCGCGTCACCCGCACGGTGTGGCGCACCTGGTCGGCCAGGGTCTGGAAGCCGAGCGCGTGGTAGGCGGCGGCCAGCGCGCTGGAGAGCGTGTCGTTGGCGCCTTGCTCCTGCTGGGCCCGCAGGAAGCCGCTGATCGCCTCCTCGAAGCGCCGCTCAAGCATGCGGCTGAACCCGTCGTACGGCACGCGCCCGGTGCGGGGGAACTCGGGCCGCGCCGGCAGGTGGTAGCGGTGGATCGCGGCGAGGAAGAACAGCGCCCGGACGCGCTTGTAGAGGTTCGCCTCGCGGCGGCGGTACGCCTCGAGTTCGGCGCAGGCGGCCAGCAGCTCGGCGGCCGGCCGGCCGGCGCACCAGCGCTCGATGGCGAGATCGCGCACCGCGGGCGCCGCCGCCTCGATGATGTCGGTGACGCGGACGCTCATGGCTCAGTGCTGGCGGGTGGCGAGGAGCTCGACGAGTTGCGCCAGCACCTGGTCGCGGTCGCGCCCGGTCAGGGTCAGCGCCAGCTGGGCGAAGAAGAGGCCGTAGGGCGCGCCGATGTCATAGCGCCGGCCGGCCACATTGAAGGCGAGGTAACGCCGGCGGGCCGCGAGGGTGTGCAGGGCGGGGGAGAGGCCGTATGGCTGGCCGGCCGCGGCCGCCTCCTGTTCCGCGAGCAGATCGAAGATCTCGGGCGGCAGCACGTGCATGCCGAAGAAGCAGAGGTAGTGTCCCGTCCGCAGCCCCGGCACCAGCAGCAGCTGCTCGGCGACGGTCGGCGTGGGCTTCTCCAGCACGGTCTCGATCTGGTAGAGCGGGCGTTCGCCGCCCACGAGCCGGCCGCCGACCGTGCCGTAGGCGGTGAGGAGGCTTTCGTGGGTGGGCTGCACGGCGGAGACGGGCGCGTCCTCGGTCGCCGCGACGGCGGCGAGCTGGCGCGCGCAACTGGTGTCCCCCTGCGCCACGTGCAGGTGGTCGCCGACGAGGTGGAGGAACGATTCGCCGCCGATGAACTCGCGGCCGCAGCGCACGGCGTGCCCGTAGCCGCGCGGGTCGCGCTGGGGGATGAACCGCACCCGCTCCCGCAACGCGCCGCAGGCGCCGGCGTAGGCCGTCTCGTCGCCGGGGCAGACGATGACGCAGAATTCCTCCACCCCGGCGCCGGCCGCCTCCTCGAGGATGACCTGCAGGGCGGATTTGGCCGCGCCCTGCTGGTCGATCAGCATCTGCAGGGGCAGGGAGCGCTGGCGGGCGTTGGCGGCGGTGATGAGGGCCTTGCGGACTTTCATGGCGGGGTGGGGCGGGCCGCAGCGCGGCTGGGGCGAGCACAACCGCGGCCGCGCGGCGAGACAACCCGAAAGCGGTCCGGCGCCCTCACGGGAGGTTTGCGGTCCGCCGCGATTCGGCCCAACCTCGCCGTTTTCCACCGCCGAACCGCCGAGCATGAAAGCCAGACCCAAGCTCTATCTCCACCGCGCCGCAGGCAAGGCCGCCCCGGCGATCGCGCGCGCCTACGACCCCGCCTTCCGCGTCACGCCCGCCTACCGCGCGGAGCTGCCCGACATGATGCACGCGGTCGATTCCATCCAGGGCGCCAAGGTGCCGATCCAGCACGTCGGCGTGGCCAATTTCCGGCTGCCGATCAAGGTCCGGACCCGGCGCGGCGAGGCGCGGACCCTCGAGGCGAGGGTGACTGGCACCGTGTCGCTCGAGGCCGAGCTCAAGGGCATCAACATGAGCCGGATCGTGCGCTCGTTCTACGACCATCAGGACGGCGTCTTCACCCTGGAGTGGCTGGGGCGGATCCTCCGCACCGTGCTGCGGCGCATCCGGAGCAAGGACGCGCGCCTGAAGGTCGCCTTCTCCTATCCGCTCGCGCAGC
>DATJUU010000315.1:0-6025 GCA_035502155.1 Opitutaceae bacterium | reverse complement strand
AAACATCGAGCCTAAACTAACGACCACCTCTTGGGTGCGATCCGGGTTGATCGTGATCGGTTCGGATACCGGCCCCCCGACCATCCAGTGGTCGAACCCGAAACGCACCTGATGGTCGTTATCGTAGTGCACGTAGAGCAGGTCCCCCGCCCCCGTCCGGCCGGTTGCCACGAGCGGCTCGGACTGTCCGCCCCGACCGATCGGGAATCGTAGGCGGATCAGCACCGGCCCGGGGTAATTCCCGGCGGATCCCTGATCGGAGGGCTGGGATTCCTTCGCCGTGCGCGGCGCCAAGAAGTTCGCCAGCACGCTCCCCGCCGCCAGCACCTCGCGGGGGTCGACCGGAGCGAAATCTGAAATTCGACCGTGGAAAAAGGCGCCGGCCACGCCCCCGCCAACGATGTTTTCCCCCACCGCCATCCTTCCCGAGCGAACGGCGTCGAAATCTCCCCGGCTCGCCAACACCGTCCGGCCGTCGAATTGGACAAGGACCGTCGCCCGCAAGGCGGCATCCTCTGCCGACGACAGACCGCGGGTGTCCTTCCCCGCGGGCCATAAGCTTCCCAACGCCACCATGAGTTGATGCGCTTCGCCTCGAATGATGGCGATGGGTTCCGAAAACGCCACCCCATGGCCCACCTGCTCCCAGCCAATGCTCACCCGGCCGTCTGGGTGGTAATACACCAAGATGACATCGCCTCGACCACCGGTTCCAACCGAGAGTAAGGGTTCCGCACGGCCTGCCTCCCCCGCGGGGAAGACCACTCGACACGTGAACGGGCTGGAAATCCCAAGATATTGAATGCCGTCGCCGACGACTGGAGCGGAACCTGCCGCCCCATTTGCCGCAAGCGTCGCCGCGCCCAGCGACCCAAACATCAATCCAACCGAGATGACACGCACGAGCCAACAAACGGTACGCTTTGCCGACCCGGTCAAGCCAAGTCTTGCGTCGACGGGCCGAATGCTGGTTTGGTGTCGGTCCCGACCGATCGGCTCCTTTTCACCGCGGATCTTCGGCCGTCCCCCTCGCAATTCCGTCGCCCCGTTCCCGTTTCAGTTCCCTACTCCGATTCCGGATGAGCATTCTGACCCCATGGCGGCAACGCTTCGCGCCTCCATGCTTGGACCTCGAGCGATCCGGCCGGTTTGACTTCACCCTTTTGGTGGGCGATTGCGCGATTGCGGCGTGGCTGGCCTTCGCGCAGCGGGCCTTCCTCAACCAGCCGCCGGCCGCATGGGGACAAATCGTGCTGTCGGCGGTGCTCGTCGCGCTGCTCGCCTGGCTCTGGCGGTGGCACGATCTCCGCCGTTCGCTGCCGACGATCGCCAAGGGGGCCGCCGTCGGATCGACGATCGCCGGCGGCCTGCTGGTCCTGCGCCTCACCGGCGCGTGCACCCTGACCCGCGGCGAAATTCTGTGGCTGGCGGCCACCGCGGCGGCACTGCTGTTGGTGCTGCGCGTCGCCTACCGCGCCGCGCGCCAGCTTTGGCCCGACCGACCGGGGGAGATCCTGCGCTGGATCGCCGTCGGCAGCGCGGTGCTGGCGCTGGTCCGGCCATTCTGCACGGCCGACGCCCTGGGTTCGGGCGACGCGGATTGGTACACGATGATGCTGGCGGACTTCATCGCCCAGTGGCGGGCGGGGACGTTTCCGGTGTGGATCGGGCAAAGCGAATTCGCCTTCAATGGCGCCGTCTCCCCGCTGCGGTTTGCCCCGTGGTTGCAGCATTGGGGTGCCGTGCTCGACCTGCTCACGGCACACGCGCTGCAACTGACGGCGTTGAAGAACGCGACGTTGGTGACGGCCGCCCTGGTCGGCGGCTTGGTCGCTTACGCCTGTTTCCGGGCGATGTTGCGCCCGCAGCCGTGGCTGGCCGCTCTGCTCGCCGGCTTGTGGCTAGCCAGTCCCGGGGTGCTCGCGCCGCTGCTGGCGGGTGACCAATACATGACGTTCATGACCCTGCCGTTTGCGGCGGTGGCCTTCTCCGGGGTCTGGCGCATTTGGGCCCACGATGACCGCCGCGCCCGCCTGACCCTCGTCGCCGGCTTGGCGGGCCTGTGGCTGAGTCATCCGCCCATCGCCATGTGGATGTGCCTGCTGGCGGGCGGCAATTACGCAGCCAAAATCGCGATCCGCGGCACCTGGCGGCGGGAGCCGTGGCGGCTCGCCGCCATGGCGGCCGCCTTCCTGGTCCTGGGCTCGTTTCCTTTTTTGTCGGTGGCGGCGTTGGACGACCAGCTCCCGCTCCGCACCAGCGGCGGGGATGCCTACAAGGAGATCGTCCGCGTCTTCCCCGAGAACTTCCTGCCGATCAACCCGCGGCGGGACGGCTTGGAGGATTATCAGCTCGGTTACACGGCGGTCGGCGCCATCGTGGTCACACTGCTGCTCCTGCTGCTGGCGGCGCGGCCGCGCGGCGGGCTCGCATTCGCAGTCACCGCGTTGGTTTTCCCGATCTTCGTGCTGCCCGTCCCGCGGATCACGCAGGCCGTTTGGAACGCCCTGCCCGGCTGGCTTGTCGCCATCGACAATATCTGGCCCATGCAGCGTTTGTTCCTCCTCTGGTCCGCCACCGCCTTCTTCGGGCTGGCCGTCGTCGCCGGCGATCCCCGAGTCGCCGGCCGCCGGTGGCTGTCGCGTCTGCTTTGGGTCGCGTTACTGGCCGGGGGCGCCTGGTCCTGGCACGAGGCGCACCAGCTGGCGGTCATCACCAACAGCACCCGTTTCCCGGCCGCCCGGGGCGATCTCCTGACGAATGCCGACAACGTGCTGCTCTCCCGCTACAGCTACGCGAGTTTCGCCCGGGCGCCGGCCTATGCCAGCCACAGTTACATGGACCCCTATCTGGAAAACCGCCTGCTGGACCGCACCAGCCGGCGGATCATCGTGACCAACGCCAGCGCCGCCGCGCCGCGTCTGGTGCCGGACGACCGCTCGGCGGGGCGCGCCTTTCCGCGGCTGGTGCAATCCGGGGTATTCACGGGGATGAGTGACAACCGATCGAACTACTACAATCTGAACCCGCCCATCACCCTGCAACCGGACACTTCGTACGGCCTCCGGCTCGAGTTCTGCGAGCCCGGGGTGCGCGGGGTGCTGCAGATCATGAACGCCCGTTTGTTTCGTGAGTACAACCTGCCTGATTCCGGCGCGGGCATGACTCACGCGGGTCCGTCACTGGCGTTTGGCAGCGAACCGCAGAGCTGCCCGGTGATCCCACTGCGGTTCTCCGGACCGGCCGCCATCACGCCCCAGATGATCTACATCGCGCCCCGCCGCACCACCGACACCCTCCCGTTAGCCCGGTTCTGGCTTTTCGCCTTCGACCGTCGCGAACTGCCGGTCGTCGTAACGTCATGGATTCCCTATCGCGCGGACGTACGCACGGCGATCCCGGCGTGGCTGGAGTCCCCCCGCGTGTGGCAGTCCGGGTGGCGGGCCCGGGTGAACGGGCAAGCGGTCGCGGTCAGCCGTTCGCCGCAGGATCTGGCAATGGTGCCGGTTGACCCGGGCGACAACCGCGTGGAACTCTTCTACCAGCCGCCGTGGTGGCTGGCGGCGAGCTATTGGTCCGGCCTCGGCGGTTGGGGCGCGCTGCTCCTGGCCGGCCTCGCCCGTCTCCGGCGGATCGGTCGTCAGGTCGACATCGTTGGCTAGCGGGCGGCGGCATCGAGCTCCGCCAGCACTTTTTCGGGCGCCACCGCCGTGGTCGAATAGATCTGGCCCGTGAAGTTCGCCGCCGTGGTTGAGCCCCCGATGAAGTTGGTCCCGAGCGTGATCTGCCCGGGTTGGGTCGGATGGGCCGCCAGCGGGGTGACGAAAACCGGCCGGCCGTCCAAGGAGACCACGAGCGAGGCCCGTAAACGCAGCCACTGCGGCTCCTGTCGATAGAGCTGGCTGTCCGCCGCCGGCAGCAACCCGCCGAAGCTGATCCCGATCCAGTGTTCCCTCCCCGGTTCGACGACGACCGGCGGAGATTCACCACCATCGACGCCCCAGTGATCGAATCCAAATCGAATCCGGTTCTCCGTGAGATAGCGCACGTAGATGAAATCCCCTTTCCCTGTCCGCCCCGTGACAATCAGGGGTTCGGGCAGCGCGGGCACGGCGGTTGGGAACCGCACCTCCAGCCGCACCGGTCCCGGATAGCCCATCCACGCCGGCGGGCGGGATGGAATGCGACTCGCCAGCTGGATGCTGGCGGCCAGCACGTTGGCGGGGTCGGCGGGCCGGATGGAGAGGAAGTCGCCGCCGAAATAGGCGGCGGCCACGGAACTTCCGGTGGCATTCGCCCCGATCGCCACGACTTCGGGCCGGGAATCAAAGGGGAGTTTTAGGAGAAACACCACCTGCCCGTCCAGGCTCACGAACAGCAATTGGCGCAGGCGATCGAGCGCTGCATCCGCGCGATAAAGAGAGCTCTCCGCCGGCGGCATCATCGAGCCCAAGGAGACGACCAAATCGTGTTCGGCCCCCGGCCCCACCGCGATCGGATCGGAGAACACCGCCCCCTCGCCGCCCCGGTCGAACCCGAACCGCACGCTCCCGTCGGGTTCCCGCAGCCAGAACACCAGATCCCCGGCGGCCGGCCGGCCAACCGCCAGGATTGGTTCGGCCAGTCCCGGCCGGGTCGCCGGGAATCGGCAGCGCAACGCCACCGGACCGAGCGCCCCCTGCCAGTCGGCCGGACGCTGCGCGGCCATCTCTGGGGCCGCCAGCGGCCCGACGCGCCGCGCCAGCTCGCCGGCCGGCTCCTGCGCAATCTCCTCGATGGCGCCGGCAAAAGCGCGGGCAAATGTCGCGGTGTCGACGAAATTGGCTCCGAATGTGATCGTTTCCGGCGCCACCGTGTGCGCGGGGGCGAGCCGCGACCAGATCACCTGGCCATCGACCATCAGGAAGAGCACATCGCGCAAGAGGGCCGGGTCAGAGTGGCGCGCCCCGAGCCGATCGGCCCGCGGCAGCAGCGCCCCCATGCTGACGACGACATCGTGCGGCAGGCCAAGGTCGAGAGTGAGCGGCGGCGAGAGGATGGCACCCGCCCCCCAGCAATCATAGCCGAATCGCACGCCAGCCGAGCCGTCGGCCACCACGAAGAGACAGTCCGCGCGCCCGGTTGTCCCGCCCGTCACCAACGGCTGCCGTTGCTCCGGCACGTCCGCCGCGAAACGCAGGCGCAACTGCACCGGCCCCGGGTAGCCGTCCCAAACCGCGTCATTCGGCTGGAGCGACGGCGGCGCGGATCCTACCGGTCCCGCCGTCAGTCGGACCAGGCGCATCGAAATGTCTGTGCCGTTGAGCCGGGCGCGTTGCGCCGCGGTGAAGCCCTCGTACTGATACGGCGGAAACTGCAGGGGGTGCGCACGGCTCAGGACCACTTCCCCTTGCGGCGCCACCGTCGTCAGCGCCTTCCCCCACAGGTGCTCGTCATTGGCCATGCGATAGACGCCGAAGCCGTCGCGCTGCTGTCGGCGGAACACCTCGGCGGTGGCCAGACGCCGGAAGCCGTCCGGGAACACCTGGCGCAGAGGCGCGGCGAAATTCCCCGTCGCGACCAAGCCAACGACCGCCACGCCGGCGGCCCACACGCGCCGCGGATGCGCCGCGCGCCCCGCCCACGATTCCGCCGCGAAGGCCGTGGCGAGGCAGAAGAAAGGCACGAGCTGGCGCACGAGCCGGCCATAGACGACGAACACCGGCACCACGTCGGAGAACAGCACCAGGCCGCCGGCCACCAGAGCCAGCCCCGCCAGCCACCACGCCGCGCGGGCCGGTCCCCGCCCGCGCGCCCATCGTACCAGTGCCGTCGCGGCCCCGGCCAGCCACAACAGGAGCAGCACGCCCTCCGCGTGCCAGAGATAGGCGGAGATGATGCGGTAGCCGAGATGGAAATCCCCCTGGGTGATCGTGGCGGCGTTGGCGCGGGCGGTCGCGAGCAGATTGTAGCCGGCCAGCCGGGCGACGCCAAGGAAAGCAGCCAGAACCGCCGCCAGCCCCAGCCCGGCCAGGACGGCGCGCGC
>DATJUU010000314.1:0-2422 GCA_035502155.1 Opitutaceae bacterium | reverse complement strand
GGGAAGATGGAGCAGCTGCTGGATGGCCGGGACACGCCGCCCGAGGCGCTAACGTGGTTCCCCACGGAGAACCAGGTCTCCGTGCGCATGGTGCCGGAGAGCGTGCTGGGATTGAAGATTCTGAAGCGCGGTTATGTAGCGCAATACGACCACGGGCGGGCGTTCGTGGTCCGGGTGGAGTCGGCGCAGTCGGCCGCGGAGGTGATGAAGAAACTGCGCGAGCGGTTTGAAGGCGCGGCGGCCGCGCAGATCGGCGATGAAGCATTCCAGGTTAAGGCGCCGTATCTGGATGGCGTGTGCGTCTTCCGCAAAGGGCGAATGATTGCGGGGTATACGAACCTGCCGGATGTGTCCGAGGCGGCCGTTCGCGCCGGAACGCTGGTGTCGCGCATTCCGTAGTCCTGAAGGGTATGGAAGAACTGATTCTGGGCGCGATCTTCGAACTCCTGGCTGAATTCCTGCTGGAAGTCGCACTCGGCGCGTTAGCAGCGCTGATTTCGCGCGCGTTCAGGCGTTTTGTGGTAACAGTGCGGCGAGGGAACCCGATCACTGCCAGAGTGGTCTTTATGCTGGTCGGCTTGGCATGCGGGTTCCTCAGCGCCGGTATCTTCCCTCATCCCCTGGTGCATCCTTCGCGATTCCACGGGATCAGTCTGCTAATCAGCCCGGTGCTCACGGGGCTCGTAATGGCCTGGATTGGGCGGGCGTGGCGGCGGCGTGGACGCAGTTCGGTTCGCATCGAAAGCTTCGGATACGGATTCACCTTTGCCTTGGCGATGGCGCTGGTCCGGTTCTGGATGTTGCGCTGAAGGGCCCGATAGCTAATGGCTAGTCTAAAAGCCGGAAGCTTCTTTTCTGCGCTCCGCCAGCACGAATGAAATCCCTAGCGCCGCCAGCACACAGACGAACGCAAACAGGAACACACTGGCGTAGCCGAAGGCGCCGATTACCGCGCCCGCGACCGGGCCGACCATAAAGAACGACACATCGGCAAACACGGTGTAAACGCTGAGCGCGGTGCCGCGATTGTCCGTGGTGACGCGCTGCACGGCTTCGACGCCGAGAGCGGGGAATACGAGTGAGTGCCCGAAGCCGGTGAGGGCGGCGGCGCCAAAGGCCATCCAGGGGGTGTGGGCCGACCAGAGCAGCAGCAGTCCCACCGACACGACCGACAGGCAGACGAGCGCCACCGGGTAGCCGCCAAAGCGGTCGATGGCGTGAACGAACAGCAGGCGCGCACCGATGAAGGCTGCGCCGAAGGCGGTGAGGCACAGCGCGGCGCCGATCCAATGGCGGCTGGCGTAGAACAGTGTGACGAACGTGGCGAGGACGCTGTATCCGACGCCGCCGAGGGCGAGGGCCATGCCATGGGGAGCCACGCGCCCGACCACGTGCCGGAAGGGTAGGTGCCTGCCGGGAGTGACCGGGACGGGGGCCTTGCGGACGGCCATCAGGAAACTGACCGCGCAGATGGCGATGGTCAGCAGCCCGACCGAAGAGAGGCCGAACGTGTTTTCCAGCACAACGCCGAGCGGCGCTCCCAGGGCCAGCCCTCCGTAGGTGCTGATGCCGTTGTAGGAGATGACGCGGGCCGTATTGTCGGGGCCGGCGGCGCTGATGCCCCACAGGGTGGCTCCGGTCGAGCCCAGGCTTTCCCCGACTCCGAGGGCCAGGCGGCTGGCAATCAGGACGGCAAAACTGAGCCAGGGCCCGGAGCTTCCGGGCATGCCCCGGACCACGACGGCGGCCACCAGAAGGATGCCGGCCAGCGTGCAGGCCCCCATGCCCCAGAGCACGGAGATCTTGGCGCCCTGGCGGTCGGAGATGCGCCCGGCCCAAGGACGGCTCAGAAACGTGGCGATGTACTGGACACTGATGACCAGTCCCGCGAGCACAGCGCTAAATCCCATGTTCAGATGTACATACGCCGGGAGGATGGCCAGCGGCAGCCCGATCGCCAGGTAGACCACGAAGCTGAAACACGTAAAAGTGACGATCTCGGCGGCATCGGCGCGCTGCGCGGGCAGTTCGCTCGCCGGAACGTCCCACGCCGGCGCGCCGTCAGCGGAGGATTGTCTCAGGCGAAGCGGGCTGAAATTGCGAGGCAATTCGGTCAAACTCCAGTATACCGGGAGCGGAGATAACGGAGCCGGGGCGGCACGGCCCGAGGATCGGTTCGCAGGTAGACTGAAGACATGGCCTCGGCCTTCCACATCGAGAACTTCGGCTGCCGCGCGGCCCGCGCGGATGGCGAGGCTGTGGGCGATCGGCTGCGCGCCGGGGGCCTGTCGGAAGGCCAGCCCGCGACGGCCGATGTGGTGATCGTGAATACCTGCAGCGTGACGGCCGAGGCGGATCGCGCCGCCCGTGCCTACATCCGGCGCACGCACCGCCTGAACCCGGAAGCGCGCATCATGGTCAC
>DATJUU010000313.1:0-7875 GCA_035502155.1 Opitutaceae bacterium | reverse complement strand
CTTCCGCCGGACCGAACGCCAATTCGCCGACGTGATCTGATGGCTACTGATAATGTCATTTCCCTAGAGAACCTCTCCAAGCGCTACGTGATCGGCCACCAGACGCGTCACGACACGCTGCGGGACGCGTTGACGCATGGGGTGCGGCGCTTCGGGCGGCTGTTTGGTTCCGGCGACCGCGGATTGGCCGCCGGCCGGGAGGAATTCTGGGCCCTGCGCGACGTGTCGTTCGAGGTCCGCCGGGGCGAGGTGCTGGGCATCATCGGCCGCAACGGCGCGGGCAAGTCGACCCTGCTCAAGATCCTGTCGCGGATCACCGAGCCGACCGGCGGCCGCGCCGCGATCCGCGGGCGCGTGGCGTCCCTGCTCGAGGTCGGCACCGGATTCCACCCGGAGCTGACCGGACGGGAGAACATCTTCCTCAACGGCGCGATCCTCGGCATGGGCCGCCTGGAAATCCGCCGGAAATTCGATGAGATCGTGGCCTTCGCCGAGGTGGAACGCTTTCTAGACACGCCGGTGAAACACTACTCGAGCGGCATGTACGTGCGGCTGGCGTTTGCCGTCGCCGCCCACCTAGAGCCGGAAATCCTCATTGTAGATGAGGTGCTGGCTGTGGGTGACCTCGCATTCCAGAAGAAGTGCCTAGATCGCATGCAGGCGATTTCGGCCCGCGAACTGCGCACGGTCATAATGGTATCTCACAATCTAAACTCGGTGCTGCAGCTTTGCACGCGCGTCGCTTATCTTGCCGGCGGTCGGCTTACCGGATTGGGCGCGCCCGCCGACCTGGTCCGCCAATACTTGGGCTCCGACAATCCAGTGACTGCTGTGGCGGTACTCGCGGATCAACCGCGTCCCTCTTATGTACGAGGGTATGCCAAATACCTGTCAGGCTGTCTTGTGGCCCCAAGACAGTTGGGACCCTGGCGGGTTCAATTCGGCGACGCTTTTCGCCTGGAGCTCCGTGTCAAGGTCTTGAAGCGCATGGAGTTCTTTGAAATCGGCTTGAGCGTTTTCAGTCTATACGGTTTTGAGATCTGTTCGAGCCTGAGTTCGTGGACGGAACGCCTGGGGCCCACCGACCCCGGTGAATATTTGGTCACTATCAACTACCCCGCGGTGGCTCTGGTCCCTAGCGTTTACCATTTGAGCTTCGGGCTGCGCTCCGAACGCGGCTTGGAGGATCACCTGACCGAGGCGATCGATCTAGAGATTACCGAATCGGACCATTCGGCGAAGGAAAACTTCTCTACCATCCACGGCGCGCTCGCCGTGGAGATATCCACAGCTATTCGGCGCGTCACTACCTAGCCATGAGCAACCTACTGAAGGATGGCCTGCGCAATCTCCGACGTCGTTTGAGAAACAAGCCGCCCGCGACCGACCGAATGTGGAAGCCAAGCTGGCTCCCCAAAGACTTCGATTGTCGCCTCGAATCCCAGGTTCATCCCCATATCGCACGAGAACGCGCGGAACTCTTTCTGGCCTACAACACGGGATCGACGGAAATAGAGGTACTCAATTGGCTCCACTCCACCGTCTGTCTCACCAAACCTGATTCGATCCTCGAAACCGGCGCAGCTGACGGCCTCGGCACGATCGCTCTCGCCTCAGCGTGTCGTGACAATGGATTCGGCCGGGTCTGTTCGGTGGAGAATGATCCCGCCGTGTGCAACCGTCTTGAATCAACCCTGCGGCGTTATCGACTGTCCAAATTTGTCGAGGTGCAATGTTCCGATTCTCTTGGATTCCTCCGCCAGACGGACCACCGCTTCCAATTCGCGTTTTTCGACAGTATGTGCGAAATCAGAGCCGAGGAGTACCGAATCTGCCGGGATCGCGGTTTGCTGAAGGGAATCGCCGCTTTTCACGACACCTCACCCTATCGTACCCAGTCCTTGTCCAACCTGCCGCCAGAGGCGCTGCACGGAGAATATCGGCGTCAGATTCACGAACTGGCCAGAGATCCCAGGACGTCAGGGATATTTGAGAACCGTCTCTCACGCGGGCTCTTTGTCATTTTCCCCAATTCGACGGACTGACCACCCTGCCATTTTGCCCGCCTTGGTTCTGAATCGGACGCGCGCCGTACTCGCCGCTGCGTCTTGGCGTGATCGCCAGATTGGGATGACTGGCCATCCAATGTTGGGCAACGGCGTATAATGCTCGCGGGGATAAGCCTGCCTCTGCTGACCGCCGATCTTCCGAGTCGTGATCGGCTCACGCCTGCTCCCGCTCGCGCTGTGAGGTTCTATTGCAGTGAATTAGAAGACCGACCGACCAACCGAGGTTCGTGTCGGCAGATCCTGCACGAGCAACCAAGGCTGAATCCACACCCTGCGCGTCGGATCGCATGATTGCCTTCAACTCCCACCTGCGCGGTTTCCGACGATGGCTGCGTTTGGTGCGCCAACACGGACGTCCCGAGACGTTGTTCTATTTTGACGGGGGCATCGGAGACCAGCTGCTGTGCAGCGCGGTGGCGCGCGAGCTGCAGGCCCGGCGCCCGCGGTTGCTGTGGTTCTTCACGACGGTCCCGGAGCTGTTCGACCACAACCGCGATTTCGGGGCCGTGCTGGCGCCCGACTGGTGGTTGATGCCCTGGCTGAAGCTCACCGGCACCCGGGTCCGGAGGCTCTCATACCAGGATTACAGCGCCGCGGAGGAGCGGGACGTTCCGCTCCAGGAACCGCTGATCGCCGCCCTGTGCCGGCGCGCCGGCATCACCGGCAAGGTGATTCTGCGGCCCTGGCTGCCCGGCATCGCGCCGCCGGGCGGCCGGCGCCAGCGTCCGCGCGTCGCGGTGCAGTCGAGCTGCCTTTCCGGACGCTATCCCATCGCCAACAAGCAGTGGCCCGTGGACCGGATGCAGGCCGTGGTCGATGCGCTCGCCGGTGAATGCGACATGGTGCAGATCGGGGCGCCGGCGGATCCGCCGTTGCGCGGCGCGCTCGATCGGCGGGGCGAGCCCCTGCTCGCCGCGGCCGCGCTGCTGGCCGGCTGCGACCTTTTCATCGGGCTCGTCGGCTTCACCATGCATCTGGCCCGGGCGGCGGAGTGTCCGGCGGTGATCGTCTACGGCGGCCGCGAGCCGCCGGAGCTCACCGGTTACTCTTGCAACGTGAATCTGGCCGACCGGCCGCCGTGCTCGCCCTGCTGGCTCTATTCGCGCTGCGATTTCGAGCGAAAGTGTCTGTCCGCCATCACCCCCGACGCCGTCGTGGGGGCGGTGCGGCGCCGGCTCGCGGAGCCGCCGGCCCGCCCGCTGCCGGCCGACGAGTTCCTGATCAGCGCCGCCTGAGCGATGCGCATCGCCTTCATCAGCTACGAGTATCCGCCCGACACCGCGTTCGGCGGCATCGCCACCTATGTCCACCACGCTGCGCGGATGCTCCGCCGGGGCGGGCACGACGTGGACGTCTTTTGCGGCAGTCTCAGCCGCGAGGGGTCCGCCCGGGAGGACGGCATCCAGGTGCACCGGGTCCGGATGTCCGCCGCGGATCAGATGCGATTCTTCGGGGCGCAGGTCGCCCCGCGGTTCCGCGAATGCCACGGCGCCGGGGGCGGCTACGACGTGCTCGAATCGCCGGAGTTGAATGCCGAGGCCTGCGAGTCCCTCGCGCTCGCGCCGGCATTGCCGCTGGTCCTCAAGCTCCACACGCCAACCTACCTGATCGCGCGCCACACCGTGCCCCCGTTGAAGCTTCGGCAGCGGCTCCGGTTCGCCCTCGGCGCGCTGCGGCGCGGCCGCGCGCCGTGGCTGCCGCCCAACCGGGAACTGCCCGCCCGCGACGCCTTCGAGAAAGCCTTTGCCCACTGCGCGGACGAGATCGCCGCCCCCTCCCGCGCCATCGGCGAGACCGTCGGCCGCGACTGGGGGCTGCCGCCGGAACGCGTGGCCATCTTGCCCCTCCCCTACGAGCCCCCGCCGTCACTGCTGGCCCTGCCCCCGGGCGGCGAATCGGCGCGCGTCCTTTTTCTGGGGCGACTGGAGCCCCGCAAGGGCGTGCAGCATCTGGCGGCGGCGATTCCGGAGATCCTCCGGCGCGTGCCCGGCGCCAGGTTCCGCTTTGTGGGCCAGGTCCTGCACTCGCCGAACCACGGACAGGCGATGGATGACTACATCCGGGCCCAGGTTGGCGACAGAGGCCAGGAGACGCTGGAATTCTGCGGGGCGGCGAAGCCGGAGGAGATCAATGCCCACTTGGGCGCCTCCGCCGTCTGTGTCTTTCCCAGCATGTGGGAAAGTTTTGGCTACGTTTGCCTGGAGGCCATGGCGGCGGGCCGCGCCATCGTCGGCAGTTCGTCCGGCGGAATGTCCGAAATCCTCGGCCCCGGGCCCTCCGGCCTGTTGGTGCCGCCCGGCTGTCCCCGCGACATCGCGCAGGCGGTCATCGCGCTGCTGACGCAACCGCAACTGCGCCGGACGCTGGGCGAGGCGGCGCGCCAGCGGGTTCGCACGAATTACGGCTACGACGCCATCCTGCCCCAGCAACTGGACGGTTATGCACGAGCCATCGCCCGTCGAAAACCGGCCGGGGCCCGGCCCGCGGGCGCGATCCCGCGCCGCCCGGCGCTCTGAAGAGCCACCGGTCTGACAGCGAAAGAAACCCGCGCCGCCAAGGCCGGATTCCATGCTTTCGGTCATCATCCCAACCCACAATCCGGACGCCGGCCGCCTGCGCCGCGCCCTGGCGGGCCTCCAGGCGCAGACGCTCGCAGCGGACCAGTGGGAAACCGTGCTGGTCGACAACGCGTCGTCGCCGCCGGTGGACGCGGCGACCCTGGGCGGCGGCGCCCCGCTCCGCCTGCGCGTCGTGCGCGAGGAGCAACTCGGACTGACCGCGGCCCGGCGGCGCGGCTTTCGCGAGGCGCGCGGGGAGTTCTGCGTGCTGGTCGACGATGACAATGTGCTCGCCCGGGACTACCTTGCCCACACCGTGCGCCTGTTCCAGGCGCACCCCCGCCTCGGCGCGCTCGGCGGTCGCAGCCGCCCGGAATTCGAAATCGAGCCGGCCGCCTGGATGCGCGAGTTCTTTCCCCTCCTGGCATTGCGCGACCCCGGGGATGCGCCCAAGATCTTTGCCAATCCCCGCCCGTTCGGAGCCGGCGGCGGCGCCTACCCCGCCGAAGCCGCGCCCATCGGGGCCGGGATGGCCATCCGCCACGAGGCGGCCAGTCAGTGGGCGGACGAATCTCCCTCACCCGAGCTTTCCGACCGCCGTGGCGCTACGCTCTCGTCCGCCGGCGACAACGACATTGTGTTCACCGTCCTGAAGCACGGCTGGGACGTGGCGTATTTTCCTGAACTCGTCCTGACGCACTTGATTCCCGCGGGTCGCCTGACTGTCGACTATCTCGCCCGGCTGAACCGCGGCATCCAGAAATCGTGGATGCAGGTGCTGCGCAGATACGGCGCCAATCCCTGGCCGCCGATCGCGCGCTGGACCGTGCCGCTGCGCCAGGGGAAGGCGTGGTTCACCCACCGCGCCTGGTCTGGCCCGGCGGAGCGGGTGCGCTGGCAGGGGGCGTGCGGGCATTTTGAGGGTCGCGTCAAACCATCATGAGCTTCGCCGCCAAATGCGCCACCGTCTGCGGGCTCCTCGCCCGCGGTCAGTTCGCGCTGATCGACCGGCAGCTGCGGTTGCACTGGCGCCACCGCCGCGTGCGCCGGGCCGGCGCCCGGCCCTTCGTCCACACCACGGCCGGTCACCGCCTCGTCTGTTTTCCCGACCTGCCCGATTCCGTCGCGCAATATGTGCACGGGGGCGACGACGCCTGGGAACTCGAACTGGTGCGCCGCTGGCTGCAACCGGGCGACGCCTTTGTCGACGCCGGCGCGAACCTCGGCCTCTATACCCACGCGGTGGCCGGCGCCTTTTCCGGTCGCGTCGACGTGCTCGCGCTCGAGGCCTCGCCGTCCCTGGCGGCGCGGCTCACCGCGGGCGCGGACCTCCTGGGAGAACGGCACGTGCAGGCCGTGGCCGTGGCCGTCGGCGCCGAGGCGGGCGAAGTGACCTTTCACCTCGCGAAGCCCGGCTGCACCACGGTTTCCCAATCGATGCGCATGGATGCCGCCACCGCCGGCGACTACGAGGTTTGCCGCCTGCCAATGCGCTCCCTCGCGGACCTTGTTGGCGCCCACCTGCCCGGACATGACGTCGCCCTGGTCAAGATCGACGTCGAGGGAGCTGAGCCCCTCGCCCTGCGCGGTGCTCCGCCGGCTTGGTTTGGCGCCGACGGACCGCTCTGGCTGGTCGAGATCAACCTCCCGGTCCTCGCCCGCATGGGGTTCGGCCCTGCAGATGTGCTGCGTTTCTTCCCGGAAAACGCCTTCGACCGCTGGCTCCAGCCCAAATACCCGCCCGCGGGGCGCCCCCCGCCGCGTCTCCGTCCCTACCAGGCCGCGGAGGCCTACGACGACGCGCTGTTCTATAATCTCGTCGCAGTTCCGCTCGGCGCACACCGAGCGAGCCGGAGGGCCACCCTGCGGGTCACTTAGCACCTCAATGAGCCTTCCCTCCAACAGTGGAAAGGCACTCAACAACCGCACTACCGCTGAAAGCGGCATTGCCGCAGCGGGACGCCGCCAGCTTCCCCGCCATCCGATCAATTATTCGGCATCGCCATCGTTTTCATCTGTTCGGGGGGGCCACTCTTCTTGAGCAACGCGACATCGCACATAAACCGACGCCTCGGCGATTTCGTGCGCTCTCAATGGGCCTGCTACCGATTCTTGCAGCGCTTTGGGCGCGACGTCAGCCTCGTGATCGGAGGACAAGGTGGGATCGGTGACGATCTGCTCCTCACGCCCCTGATCTACGAGCAGCATCGCCAGTCTGGTCATCGGGTCGTGGTGGGCACGCGCACAGCCGAGCTTTTTGAACACAATCCGGCGGTGGCCGGGTGCACGGTCCCTGATCACGGTCTGCACCGCTGGCTTGGTGCCTACGGGGTGTTCGTCTCAATGCCAGTCTACGATGGCTGGTATCCCAACGATGCCGTGCTCGGACAGCCCCAACAGCACATTGTCCGCGAGATGGCGTGTTCCGGCCATCTGCCCACGCCCGCCTCGTTGGATCCGCGGATCTATCTCACGGCTGCGGAGCTTGCCGGCGGCGGACGCTCCCGCACGAAGATCCTGTTTCAAACCAGCAGCGACGTCATCGGCAAACCCAACAAGCAGTGGTTTCCGGAACGGTTCACGGCCGTCGCCCACCGGCTGGCGGCCGCGGGATACGCCGTGGCGCAAGTCGGGAAAATGACGGATGCACCGCTCAGGGTCGGCGAGGACTTTCGTGGAACCCGCAGCATTCGGGAGCTTGCGGCGCTGATCGCCAACGCGACCGTTCTCGTGGGCCTGGTCGGATTGATGATGCACCTGGCACGGGCAGTCGGCTGTCCCGCCGTGGTGATCTATGGTGGCCGTGAGGCCCCCTGGCAGTCCGGCTATCCCGAAAACGAAAACCTGGCGAGTGCCGTGCCATGTGCACCGTGCTGGTATTGGCAACGGTGCGATTATGGTCGCGAATGCATGAAGGGGATCACCGTCGATGACGTTCATGCAGCCGCGCTTCGCGTTCTCGCGCGGCCACGCTAGGCGATTCCTATGACGACCAACCTTCCCTCCAGCGCCGCAGCGGCCGGTTTCGTCTATGTCGCCACCGGCGCGGGCTACCTCGCCGAGGCGCGCCGCTCGGCCGCCTCCGTGCGGCAACTCCACCGCGACGCGCCCATCTGCCTGATCACCGACCAGCCCGCCGCCCCCGACGGCGTCTTCACGATCGTGCAGGCGCCGCGCGGCCCGGTGGAGCACAAGCCGGTCGACAAGCTGCTCGCCGTTGAAGCGCCGTTCGAACGCTGCGTGTTTCT
>DATJUU010000312.1:0-6130 GCA_035502155.1 Opitutaceae bacterium | reverse complement strand
GGCGGTGATCGCGGGTTGCCGGCAGCACGGCGTCCGCCGGCTCGTCTACACGAGCACGCCCAGCGTCGTCTATCACGGCGGCGATCTGGCGGGCGCCGACGAATCGCTGCCGCTCACCACCGCCTGCCCCGCCGCCTATCCCCTGACCAAGGCCATCGCCGAGCGGCTGGTGCTGGCGGTGAACTCTCCGACGCTGCGGACCGTGGCGCTGCGTCCCCACCTGATCTGGGGCGTGGGCGACCCGCATCTCGTCCCCCGGCTCGTCGCCCGGGCGCGGGCCGGCCGGCTGCGGATCGTCGGCTCCGGCAAGAATCGCGTCGACCTCACCCATATCACCAATGTCGTCGACGCGCACCTGCTGGCCGAGCTCGCGCTCACCGCTCCGTCCAACCCGGAGGCCAAAACCCAAAACTCGAAACCCGCGGAGCCGGCCGCGGCGGGCAAGGCCTACTTCATCTCCAACGGCGAACCGGTGGCGCTGTGGGAGTGGATCAACGCGCTGCTGCGCGCGCTCGGCGTTCCGCCGGTGACGAAACATTGGTCGCTCGGCGCCGCGACGGCCATCGGCGCCGGCTGCGAGGCCCTCTGGCGCGTGCTGCCGCTGCCGCGCGAACCGCCGCTCACGCGCTTCGTGGCGAAGGAACTCGCCACCGACCACTGGTTCGACATCAGCGCGGCCCGGCGCGATCTCGGCTATGCGCCGCAGGTCTCGATGGCCGCAGGCACCGCGGAGCTGGTCGCCAGCCTGAAGCTCAAGCCTTGAGTCCGCGCTGCCGCGCGGCCTCGAACAGCGCGATCATCGCGGCCATGGCCACGTTGAGCGAATCGGCCCGGCCGGCCATCGGGATGCGCACCAGCAGGTCGCTCTCCTTCAGCCAGAATTCGCTCAGCCCGTACTGCTCGCTCCCCATGATGAGCGCGAGCGGGCCGCGCAGATCCGCCGCGGAGTAGGGCGTTTCGGCCGCCGGGGCGGTCGCCACCGCGCGGATGCCCCGGTCGCGCAGCCACGCCCGCACCGCCGCGCTTTCGGCCACCACCACCGGCATGGAGAAGAGCACGCCCGTCGACGAGCGGACCACGTTGGGATTGAAGAGATCGGTCACCGGGTCGCAGACGAGCACCGCGTCGACGCCCGCCGCATCGGCGCTGCGCAGGAGGGTGCCAAGGTTGCCGGGTTTTTCGATCGCCTCGACCACGAGCAGGAATGGGGCCTTTGTAGCCGGGGTCGCCGACCCCGGCCCGGCCTCGACGAGGCCGGCTACATCCAGATCGGCCAGTGTGCGCTTCCACTGCGGCGCGACGGCGAGCAGGCCGTCGGGCCGGTCGCGGTACGAGACCTTGGCAAACACCGGCTTGGCCAGCTCAATGAGCTGGGCCCCGGCGCCCTCGGCCGCCGCCACCAGCGCCGGTTCATTCTCACCCAGAAACCAGTCCGGGCCGCAATAGAGCTCGACGGGTTTGATGCCGGCCTCCAGGGCGCGGGTGACCTCGCGAAAACCCTCGATCAGGAACCGGCCCGCCGCATCGCGCGCGCGCCGGTCGCGCAGCTTCACGAGTTCCTTCACGCGCGGATTCTGCAGGCTGGTGATGCGCTCGACGGGCATACGGCCGCAACAAGGCGCAAAACCACCCAAAAGTCAGTCCGGATCTCGTTTGCGCTTTTTGCGCCTCTTTGCGGCTATAACTCCCCTCCGTGTCCCGAAAGTCTTTCAACGCGCAGCCCTTCGCCTACCACCAGGAGATTGAGTTGGAGATCACCACGCTGACGAATCTCGGCGTCGGCCTCGGCCGGGTGGCCTTGCCGGACAACCTGGCCCCTGGTACTGGGAATTTGGAACTTCCCGCGGCGAAGGCCGCGGGCTGGGTGGTCATGGTTCCCTTCGCCCTGCCCGGCGAGCGCGTCCGCGTCCGGGTTTTCCGAAACCACAAGAACTACTCGGAAGCCGACCTCGTCGCGGTCCTGACGCCGGCGCCGCACCGGGTCGAACCGCGCTGCCCGCTCTTCGGCCGGTGCGGCGGCTGCCAGTACCAGAACCTCGCCTACGCCGAGCAGCTGCGGTGGAAGCGGCAGCAGGTCGCCGAGCTCCTGCAGCACCTGGCGGGCCTCGATTTTCCGGTCGCCCCGGTCGTCGCGTCGCCGCGCGAGTTTGGCTACCGCTCGAAGATCACGCCGCACTTTGCCGCGCCCAAGCGCGGCAAAGAAGTTTCAAGTTCCAAGTCCCAAGTACCAAGAGAAGGAGGGCTGCACCCACCGATCGGATTCTTGCGCCAAAGCTCGCGGTTCGAGATCGTCGACGTCCCGCGCTGCGACATCGCAATGGACGGGATCAACGAGCGGCTGGCGGAGGTTCGCGCCGGGGTTCAGGCGAAGATCGCCGCCGGCGCCTACCAGCGCGGCGCGACGCTGCTGCTGCGGGCGGCCGGCGGCGCCGTGACCACCGACTACGACGCCGTCATCACCGAGGAGATTCCGCTGCCCGGCGCCCCGGCGCCGCTGCGGCTGAAGTTCCTCGCCCGGGACTTCTTCCAGAACAACCCCTTCCTCCTGCCCGCCTTCGCCGGCTACGTGCGCGACCGGGCCGCGGCCGGCGGCGCGCGGTTCCTGGTCGACGCCTACTGCGGCAGCGGCCTCTTCGCCCTCGCCGCCGCGCCGCGATTCGAGCGCGTCGCCGGCGTCGAAGTGAGCGAGTCCGCGGTGGCGTTCGCGCGGGAAAACGCCGCGGCGAACGGGATCCGCAACGCGTCTTTCCTCGCCGGCGCGGCGGCGACCATCTTCGCCGGGATCGATTTCCCGCCGGCCGACACCGCCGTGGTCATCGATCCGCCGCGCAAGGGGTGCGACGAGGCGTTTCTGGACCAGCTGCTGGCGTACGCGCCGCGCACCGTCGTGTACGTGTCCTGCGATCCGGCGACGCAGATGCGCGACCTGCGGCGGTTTGCCGCCGCCGGTTACGCCCTGGCCGCCGTGCAGCCGTTCGACCTCTTCCCGCAGACGCGCCACCTCGAGTGCGTGATCACGCTGCGGCGGGCCGGCTAGGCGCGTTCGGCCTCGATCTGCTCAAGGCTCTTCCCGGACGTGTCGGGCATGAAGAAATAGCCGACGACGCCGCTGATCAAAAGGAAGAGGGCAAGCAGCGCGGCCACCGGCTTGATGCCGGCACCGGCCAGCACCGGCACATAAAAGCTCCAGATGCCGAGGATGGTCCGGGCGATGCCGAAGGTGATCCCCTGGGCGGTGCCGCGCAGCATGGTGGGGAAGAGCTCCTGGCTGAAAACCTTGTAGAAGGCCTCGCCGGAAAGGGCGGCGCTGGAACCCCACAGCAGGATGTTGCCCAAGATCACGGGAATGCTGAACGGGAAGATCAGGAACAGGATGAACGCGGCGACCTCCATGATGGCGCCGACGCCCCAGATCGCCTTGCGCGCCGCATAGCTCCGGTCGGAGTACCGCATGAACACCGACACGGTGAAGATCATCGTGAGCAGGAAGTTCGCGCTGGAGAGTCCGACGCTCACGGCCTGCCCGCCGGCGTTCAGCGTCTTGATGAAATAGGGGAAGAAGATGCCGTAGGTGCCGGCGGTCAGGTTCCAGAAGAGATAGATGGTCGCGGTCCAGATCAGCGCCTTCAGGTTCGATCCGGTGAGCAGCGCCCTGATCTGGTGGCGGGCCTCCCTGGGGCCCTGCTTCGCCTCCCGCCAGCGGGCCGACTCGGCCAGACCCTGGCGCAGCGCCCAGGTGACGAGGGCGACCACGAACAGATGGAGGAAGACGATCCGGATGCCGAACAACCCCCACGGGGCGAGCGCCATCGCGAGCCACAGCACGATCACGGGACCCATGCACCACGCCACCTGGGTGTATCCCAGCAGCTTGCCCCGCGCCTTCGCCGGGGCGAACTCGCCCACCAGCGCCAGCGACGTGGGCACATCCGCCCCCACCGCGAGGCCGACGATGAACGTGCCCAGGAAGAGCATCCCGCGGTGCGTGGCCAGGGCGATCAGCAGGATGCCGAGGGCATAGACGATCAGGTCGTACTGGTAGATGCGCTTGCGGCCCAGCTTGTCCCCGAGCCACCCGCCGATGAGGGCGCCCAGCGCGCAGCCGAGGGCGTTGGGGCCGATGGCTGTCAGGACCCCGAGCGATCCCTTGCTCAGGCCGAAGCGCTCCTCGAACAGGACGAGACCGGCGCTGAGGGCGACGATGGAGCCGGCGTCGAGGTAGGACGCCATTCCGGCCAGCGTGGACCATTTCCACTGCTGGCGCGTGACGGCCTCGGAATCTCCGGCCGCGGCGCCGGAAGCGTTGGGGTTGGCGGGGTGGGGGTTCTGACTCATGGAGTGTTGGGGCGAAGTTGCGTCGGGGAAAAATGGCGGCGCGGCATCTCAGCGTTTGCTCAGGACCCGGCGCTCGTAGGCGCGCACCTCCTTGAGCCACGCCTCGCCGACCGGGGTATTCTGCCGGCGGCAATGCTCGTCCCAGACCGCCGCGGCCGGCAGGGACTTGGCCTCCTCCATCAGGGCGAGGCGCGCGGTGTGGTCGCCCGCGGCCTCGGCGTCGCGCAATACCTGGGTGGGCTCGAGCAGGGCGGCGAGCAGGCACTTCAGGGCATTGCGCGCCCCGATCGTCCACGCCGCGATCCGGTTGATGCTCGCGTCGAAATAATCCAGCCCGATGTGCGTCCGGCCGAGGAAACCGCCGCGCACGACCTCCTCCATGATCGCGCGCGTCGGATCGTCGAACAGCACGACGTGGTCGCTGTCCCAGCGCACCCCGCGGCTGACGTGCAGCAGGATCTCCGGCACGAACTGGAGCACGGACGAGATCTTGTCCGCCAGCGACTCGGTCGGGTGGTAGTGGCCGGCGTCCAGGCAGTAGAGGATCTGGTGCTTGACCGCGTAGGCGAGGTAGAACTCGTGCGAGCCGACGGTGTAGGACTCCACCCCGATGCCGTAGAGTTTGCTCTCCACCGCGTCGAGGTTGTGCTTCGGGTTGAGCTTCTCGGCGAACACCGCGTCCAGCGCCCGTTCGAGGCGTTCGCGCGGGCCCTTCCGGTCGGCGGGCAGGTCCTTGTAGCCGTCGGGAATCCAGACATTGGTCACGCAGGCCGAGCCGAGCTGCCGGCCGATGGCGGCGCCGATCCGGCGGCAGGCGATGCAGTGCTCGATCCAGAACTGCCGGATCTTGGCGTCCGGGTGTGACAGGGTGAAGCCGCCGTCGGCCAGCGGGTGCGCGAAGCAGGTCGGGTTGAAGTCCATGCCGAGGCCGCGCGCCTTCGCCCAGTCGATCCAGCTCTGGAAATGCTCCACGGTGTAGGCGTTGCGCCCGACCTTTTTGCCGCGCAGGTCGGCGTAGCAGGCGTGGAGGTTGATCCGGTGCCGGCCCGGGATGAGGGCCAGCGCCTGCTCGAAGTCGGCGCGCAGCTCGTCGAGCGTGCGGGCCTTGCCGGGATAGTTGCCGGTGGCCTGGATCCCGCCGCCGGAAAGCACGGCGTTGGGCTTCTCAAACCCGCCCACGTCGTCGCCCTGCCAGCAATGCAGGGAAAGCGGGGTGCGGGCGAGCGTGCCGAGGGCGGCCTCAGCGTCGACCCCGAGCGTGGCGTAGCGCTCGCGGGCGAGGGAGTAGGGGGTGGCAGGCATGACGGGGGTGGGGGGGACCGCGGGGAGGGGAACCGTCTTTATCGGGCGCCGGGCGCGAAGGCGGTACCATAGCCGACGATGGACAGGAGGAAAACGGGAATCGCGCTTTCGGGGCGGGCTCCAATCGGGCCGGGGCCTCTCCCGGAGTCAACGCGGCGGTTCTTCATAACGTCAGAAACGGCCCGGCCGGCCGCCTCACCGGTGCTCCAGCCATTCCGCGGAGGAGTACTGTTCGACCAGGCCGGCGACCTCGTCCTCGTTGAACTCGGGCCACGGCACCGGCGCGAGCGCCGCGCCGGCCGCCTCGCCCAGCGCGGCGAGAAAGCGGCCGCCGAACAGGTCCCAGTCCAGGTCATCCACCGCCGGCTTCCAGATCGAGCCCTGGCAGAGCAGGCCGTGCTTGTTGCGCTTCTGGGCGGCGCCGGCAATTTTTTGGCCGGTGCGTTCGTGGACCACGTCGAACGGCTCGGCCTGTTCGAAACAGATTCCGGGG
>DATJUU010000311.1:0-7866 GCA_035502155.1 Opitutaceae bacterium | reverse complement strand
AAAAGCGAACCCCGCCGCTAAGGCCCAACGGCGCATCGCAATAGTGACAGCTGGAAGCGGTCTACCTATTGCAAGCCGTCTGCTCTAGCAAGGGTATTATCACCGCGGCGGCTGAACGCTGGATTCCGGCAGGGCCCGGCGGGGCGTCGTCGGCCGCAGCCGCTTCCGCCGGGGCCCGCTCAGACGCGGATGGTCGTGGCAAACAAACGGCGGCGCCGGCGCCGGCGGAGGCTGAGCAGCACGAGGCCAAGCCCCACCGCCATCAGCAGGTATTCGGACGGCTCGGGCACCGGCGTGAAATTCAGGAACAGGTCGTTGCCGCTCGTGCCGCCGATGCCGAGGCTGAAGAAGCCGCCGTTGAGCGAATTCTGGAACGACGACAGGTCGAAACTGAAGTCCGACGGACTGAAGCCGGTGATGCTGCTGGTCGACGAGGCCAGCAGCCACTTGTAGGAGGTGCTGCTGTTGAAATCTCCCACCGTGCCGCTGAGGAAGTCGCTGTTGAGCGAAACCGGCTTGATCGAAAATGTGCTGCCGGAGGTCGAGGTGATGTTGAGCGGTCCATTCACCACGATGGTGTCGAAATCGGTGCCGGCGTCCGAGTTCAGGCCGGTGCCGACCGAGGTGATCTGCCAGTGGATCGCGCCGCCGGAGGCGAGCGTCAGGCCGGCGGAGCCGAAGGTGATGGTCCCCGGTCCGTTGGCCGAGTTGGAGCCCGGGGCGATGATCGCGTTGGTCCCGATGGTCACGACCGACGGGGGATTGAAGGTGCCCAGACCGCCCAGCTTGCCGCCGTTGGTGGTGAAGGAAATCGAGTTGGTCAGCGTCACGCCGCTCGCGACACCGAGCTTGCCGCCGTCCAGGACAACGGAGCTCGAACCCAAGGCGCCGGCCGTGTCCGCGATCAGGGTCCCGCCGCTGACGGTGGTGGTCCCGGTGTAGGAGTCCGTGCCGTTGAGGAAGAGGCGCGCGCTGCCCGTCTTGATGAGGGAGGATGAGGAAGTCGTCTCGCTGATCGTCCCGCTGAAGGTCGCGTCGGTGCCTTGGTTGATCGTGAGGACGGTGCTGCCGGCGGTGCCGAGATCAAGGGCGCCCGAGCTCGTGCCGGTGAGGCCATCGATCACGGGTGTCGCCGTGTTGAAATACACCGTGCCGTTGGCCACATCCAGCTGCCCCGTGCCCGTGGCGTGGTTGTTGCCCAGGGTGAGTTGGGCGCCGTGGTCGACCAGCACGCCGCCCGTGAACGTGTTGTTGCCGCCGAGCGTGGTGGTGTCGTAGACGTCGAGCGCGCCCGAGCCGGAGACGATGCCAGTCAGTTTGAGTGTGTTGCCGGCGCTGTCGACCCCCACGGTCAGGCTGGAACCCGCGATGTTGACGCTGTTGGAAAGCACGATGCCGGGAACCGACGCCGCCAGCACCGGGGACGAGGAGCCGGACGGCGCGCTGATGGTGCCGGTGCCGAGCGCGGCGTTGTTCCCGACCAGCAGCGTGCCGGCCTGGATCTGCGTGCCGCCGGTGTAGTTGTTGCTGCTGTTGGTCAGGACGACGGTGCCGCTGGTGTAGGTGTTGGCGTCGTTGTTGATGATGACCGAGGAGATCGTGTTGGAGGAGAGCAGCGGCGCGCTGACCGTGAGCGTCCCGTGGCTCGACGTGGAGCCAAGTCCGGACAACCGAAGCACGCCGCCGGTCGGCCCGATGATGACCGCGTTGCTGTCCAGCACCGCCGAGGTGATCGTGCCAAAGCCGAGGAAACTGGCGTTGGTGAAGTTCGTGAGATCGAAGGTCCCGGTGAAGGCACTGGTGCTCTCCGCGTCCGGATTGGTGTCGAAGCCGATGGTGCCGGCGAAGTTGGCCGGATCGGTGATCTTGCCCAGCAGCACGGTCGGTGAATAGCTGCCGGTGGTGGAAAAATCGTCCGCCATGCCGATGTAGCCGCCATTGACGGCCTGCAGGGTGTTGTGGGGCAGGGCGCTGCCCTGGGTGAAAACCACGCCGGCGCTGTCCGCCACGATGCCGCTCACCATCTCGTTGTCGGTTGTCCCCTGCAGCACGGCGATGCCCGGCGACGTTCCGCTGCTGCTGAAGGTGATGGTCGAACTGCCGTACTGCGACGTCAGGGTGTCGTTGAAGAAAACCGGGACCGAACTGCTGCCGCCGAGCTTGATGGTGGCGGCGTTGGTGGTGACGGTGACCGAGCTGCCAAAGACCAGCTTGGCGGACGATGAGGAGTCCAGCAGCGTGACGTTGTTGCCGAGGGTGACCTCGTTGCTCAGGGTGATCGTCGAGGCGGATCCGGTCGCCAGCGTGGTGCCGTCGCCCATGGTGAGGGTGCCGTCACCCGCGCCGGTGTTGCTGTTGAGGCGGAGAATGCCGGCCGAGATCGTCAGGCCGCCGTCAAAATCGTTGTCGCCGGACAGGTAGAGCGTCCCGGTGCCACTCTTGGTGATGGCGTTGCCGCCCGAGATCGAGCCCTTCACGTCCAGTTCCAGCGTCGAATCGACGCTCCAAGTCTGGCTGTTCTCGATTTCGACTCGGAGGGACGCGTCCAACTGCGCGATGTCCGAAGACCCGCCGCTGGTCGTGATGCCGCCGGCGCCGAGGTACAGCGTGGCCTCGGTCCCGCCCGTGAGCGTGTAGGAGCCGCCGGTGAACTGCAGCCCGTTGGCCGTGAACGACGAAGTGATGCCCGCGCTTGTGTGGCCCAAGCCCGCCGAACCGAACTGCAGCGTGTCGCCGCCTTCGCCGGCGGGCGCCGCGCCCCCGTTCCAGTTTCCGTTGGTCGTGAACTGGCCGTCGGCCGAACTGCCGTTCCAAATGAAGTCCCCCGCCTGCATCGGCAAAGCCAGCGTCAATGCGAGCACTATTCCGATACTGGATGATCGGCGCATGGGGCGGGTGGGCGCTGCCGTGGGAAAACGCAACTGAGACTGGCCTGTTCGAATCGATTGGGAGCTCGCCGGACGCCCATCCACTCTGCCCCTAGTAAACAGGCTGCGGTGCTATTTTTTGCCAATCAGATGCTAATAGCGCAAGTCGAAACGCTAATGCCACTTAAGTGACAATTTCCAAGGCACTTCCGGCGTCGGCGCTGCCCCGCCGGGCACGACCAAGTGGCTCGCGCGGCGGGACTCAGAGCAGAGGCCGCAGGACCTTCCACACGGTGTCCGCGACGATCGCGTGGCCGCGGGCTGTCGGGTGGATGCCGTCCGGCTGAATGGGCCCGGGCCGGCCGGAAGCGGTCCCGCGCTGGCGGTGATTCCGAAGAAACCGCTTAGCTCCGACTCGACGCGGACGCCGCCTTGGCATCGAGGGCAAAGAGCCGCACCATCCCGGCCCGGCCCCGCACCGCCACCTCTCCGAGGGCGCGCGTGGCATATTGGTCGCGCGCCGCGCGCAACGTGGACTCGCTGATCAGAATCCGCGCCTGGTAGCCCGGTTCCTTGGTCAATGCCTGGAGGCGGGCGGCCACGTTCACGCCGTCGCCGATGACCGTGTAATTGAGCCGCCGCCGCGAGCCCATGTTGCCCGCCACGACCGGCGCCGTGTTGATGCCGATGCCCACGGCCAGCTGCGGCTGGCCCTCCGCGGCGAGTTCGTTGTTGAGCGTGCCGAGCGCCGCATTCATGGCCAGGGCCGCCGCGAGCGCGTGATCGGCGGCGGCCGGATCGTCAACCGGCGCGCCAAACAACGCCATGATCGCGTCGCCGATGTACTTGTCCACGACGCCGTGGTGTTCCTCGACGATCGTGCTCATGCGGTCGAGATAGCGGTTGAGCAGGGCGAGCACCTGGGCGGGCACCAGCGACTCGCTCAGGCCGGTGAAATTGCGCAGGTCGCTGAACAGGATCGTGACCTCGCGCTCCTCGCCGCCGAGGACGGCCTCCGAGCGCAGCAGTTGGGCGGCGATCTCCGGCGAAACCACTTTGCCCAGCAATTCGCGCACGCGGTCGCGGTCGGCGAGGCCCGCGGTCATGCGGTTGAAAGCGGCGGCCAGCCGGCCGAATTCGTCGGCGCTGTGCAATTCGATCCGCTGCATGTAGTCGCCGCGCACGACGTGGTCGGTGTGCGCGGCGAGCGCCTGGACCGGCCGGCTCACGCTGCGGGCGAGGGCCAGGCTCAGCAGGGCGGCCAGCGCCAGGCTGCCGCCGCCCACCATTTCCAGCACCCGCTCCAGCCGGCGCGCCGGGGCCAGTTTCTCGTCGAGCGAGAACTGAAGCACGATTTCGGCCGCGTCGCCATCGGCCAGCGCCAGCCGCTGCACGACGGAATTGAACCGCGCCGGGGCCTGCACGGTGGACGCCAGCGTCCGGCCCGCGTGGCGCAGCGTGATCTCGACCCCCGAAGTCGCCTTCAGCCCCTCGATGAACCGCTGGTCGAGCCGGATGCCGACGATGATCCACGCGACGACATCGGGGGCGCGGATCGGGACCGCCGTGAGCGAGTAGAGCGCGCCGTCGATCAGCCCGTAGCTGGTGGCGCTCAGGCTGTCGCTGTTGTCCGCCGCCGTCACCAGCGGCCGGTAATAGGCCGCGGCGGACGGCCCGTCGCGGGTCTCGGCCAGCACGGCGCCGTCGAGGGAAAGGCAGGCGACGAGGTCCGGCCGGGCGCGCAGCTTGAAGCTCTCGAGCGCCGACCGGAGCGTGGCGGCATCCTGGGTCCGGGCGAAGGTCTGCTTGAACGCGTAGTCGCCGGAGAGGGCTTCGGCGGTGCGGGCGAGGTAGCCGTTCCCGCGCTCGATTTCCTTGGCGAACTGGCGCGCGGCGATGTCGAGGTCGTGGTTGATCTCCCGCCGGGCGTCCGCCTCGTGGACCTCCGCGACGACTAGAAAGGCGGCCAATTGCGCGACACCCACGAGGGCCAGCAACAGGAGCAGCAGGCGGGTGCGGAAGTGCCGGAAGCGGAAGGGCGCCCACCGGTCGGGCGGCGGCGGCGGGAACGGCGGGGTCGTCAGTGGCCGCAAAGCCGGCGGCGGCGCGCTCATCAGTATCCCGCGCCGGAGGCGTCGGGCGCGCGGCGGATCCGCCGGTCGGGCTTGAGCTTGAGCGTGATGACCTGGGGCGCCGCCTCGGTGCCGGTGATGGTCACCTCGCGCGTCAGCTCGTCGGGGTGGCGGGGATGCCAGACCGCGAGGCGGTAGCGGCCGGGCGGCAGGTTGCTGATCGTGACTGAGCCGGTGGCGTCCGATTTGGCGTAGTAGGGGCTGGCGAGGACGACCAGATAGGCGACCATCCAGTCGTGAATATTGCAGCCGAGCGTGACCACCCCGGGCTTGTCGAACAGGATCGCCTCCTTCGATTCGCCGCTGTAGAGCGGGATCTCGAAGTGTTTCGCCGGTGACAATGAATAGACATGGTGCTGCACCGTGTCGTTGTTGGGGAAGCTCACGCGCGTGCCGACCACGATCGGCGTCACGTAGGGATGGAACTCCTCGCCCTTCTGCTCGATCACCGCCGGCTCGGCGGGCGGCGTCACGGTCACCGTGGTGTCGAGCGGCGTCAGCCAGGTGACGGCATCGGCCACCGGCTTGTCCTTGTCGTCCAGGCAGCGCACCTGGACTGTGCCGGCGGCGCGCAGCGCCGGGAGGGTGAGCAAGGCGGCCAGCAGGCCGGCGGCGGCACGGTGGGCGGGGCGGAGGTGCATGGCAGGGGCGGGGACGATTTAGAAGCGGTGGGCCACGCCGGCGCTGACCACCTGGTTCAGGTAACGGGAATCGGCGTTTTCAGTCTGCGCGAACTCGCAGGAGAACACGAGCGAGGTGTTGGGCCCGATGGCCGGGGAGAGGGCGGCGCCCACGCTCCAGGTGTGCGCCCGCAGCCGGTAAGCCAGATAGGGTTCGTCGAAGGTGTCGACCCGCCGGCCGCCGGAACCGTAGTCGTAGCCCCCGCTGGAGCCGTAGTACCCCGCCGGTTGCCAGCCCCAGTAGGTCCAGACGGCGCGATAGTAGGACACGACGTCGCCGTTCCGCCAGCCGAGGTGGATCTTGCCCCGCCACACGTCGGTGAAGTCATAGGTGGCGTCGGCGGCGAGGCCGGCGCTGGTCGTCGAGAAGATGCTGGCGTGGGTGTCGGTGCGGACCCATTCGCCGCCGAGCCCAAGCTGCAGCGCCTCGGTGAAGCGGCGACTCCAGCCGAGCGACATCCGTTCGGTCCAGCCGGATCGCATCGACTGCCGCGCGCTGATGCCGGCCACGGCGGCGTCGAGCCGCAGGAGCGGCGCATAGGCGCCCAGGCCGAACTTGTGCACCAGCGCGAGCTTCGGTCCGGCCGACAGTTGGTCGAGGCGGGGGTAGCTCAGGCAGGCGTCGCCTGCAACCTCCCCGCCGTAGTAGAGCGCGTCATTCAACGCCAGCGGCTGCCGCCACTCGTCCGCGGCGTTGACCGCCACCGTCCAGGCGGACAGTCGTCCCCCGTCGCTCGTGGTGTTGGTCACGTTGTCCTGCCAGAATACAAGCGCGCTGGCATCGGCCGCAACCAAGGCGCGGACGAGACCGAACAGCGATGCGGCCACGGCCAGCGGCCGCAACCGGAGGCGTCCGGGACCGGTGCGGGGCGTCACAAGACTGACTTTAGCATGGACCAGACCGTTTCGGCAACCACCGCATGCCCTTTGGCGGTCGGGTGGATGCCGTCGGCCTGATTGAGCCCGGGGCGGGCGGCGACGCCTTCCAGCAGGAATGGAATCAGCGGCAGGTGGTTCCTGGCCGCGAGCGCCGGAAAGATCGCGGCAAACGCCCGGGTGAAATCCGGCCCCATGTTGGGCGGGGCCTCGATGCCGACGAGGATGATCTTGGCCGCGGGGTCCTTGGCGCGCACGCGGTCGATGATCCCCTGCAGGTTGGCCTCGGTCGTCGCCGGCGGGATCCCGCGCAGCCCGTCGTTGCCGCCCAGCTCGAGCACGAAGCAGTCCACGCGCTGGCGCAGCACCCAGTCCACGCGCCGCAGCCCGCCGGCGCTGGTCTCTCCGCTGAGTCCGGCATTGACCACCCGCCACGCCAGCCCGGCCGCCGCGATCTTCCGCTGGATGACCGCCGGATAGGCCTCGGTCGCGGGATCCTCGAGTCCGTAGCCGGCGGTGAGGCTGTCGCCGAAAAACAGCAGCGTGGGCGGCTCGCCGGCCCGGGCGGCACCCGCGGCCAGGGCCAGGGTCACGGCGAGGCGCGGAATCCAGCGGCGTCTTGGCGGCGTCTTCATCGGCTGGCCTTCATGGACGACGTGTGTTTTGTGGCTTTGTTCCCATGAGTGATCAAGCGATGTTGCGGGTCGAACGGCTGACCAAGACCTACGCCACGGCGGCGGGACCGCTGACCGTGCTGCGCGACGTGACGTTCGACGTCGCGGCCGGCGCCACGGTCGCCGTCGTCGGTCCGTCCGGCAGCGGCAAGACGACGCTGCTCGGGCTGTGCGCGGGCCTCGACCAGCCCACCGCCGGCGCCGTCACGCTCAACGCCACCGCGCTGGGGCGCCTGACCGAGGACGAGCGCGCCCTCGTGCGCAACGAGTGCGTGGGCTTTGTCTTCCAGAACTTCCAGCTCATCCCGACGCTCACCGCGCTGGAGAACGTCCTCGTGCCGCTCGAGCTGCGCCCGGCCGACGGCCGCGGGCCCGCCGCCGGCGAGGCCGAGGCCCGCGCGCTCCTGGCGCGCGTGGGCCTGGCCGACCGCCTGGCGCACTACCCCGTGCAGCTTTCCGGCGGCGAGCAGCAGCGGGTGGCCCTGGCCCGGGCCTTCGTCAACCGCCCGAAGATCCTCTTCTGCGACGAGCCCACCGGCAACCTCGACGACGAGACCGCCCGCCTCATGACCGACCTGGTCTTCGGCCTGAACCGCGAGCGCGGCACGACGCTGGTGCTGGTGACCCACAACCTCGA
>DATJUU010000310.1:0-4841 GCA_035502155.1 Opitutaceae bacterium | reverse complement strand
GCGCCTCCTGCCACGGCCCGACGTACCGCGACTGGACGGCCGGCGCCCACGGGCGCACCTCGGGCTACTGGGACCGCAAGGCGGGCCCCTTCAGGCGCGAGGAGTGCACCTCGTGCCACGACCCCCACGCGCCCGCCTTCACCGGCATCATCCCGATGCCCGGGCCCCACCTGCTCCACCCCCCCCCCCCCCCCCCCCGGGGCCCCCGCCGACCATGCCCCCTGAGCCGACCGAAGGCGCGATGAGCCGCCGCAGCTTCCTGCGGGCCACGACCGTTCTGTCGGCCGGCGCCGCCGCGATCGCCGCCGGCCTGGCGCCCCTGCGCAGGCTGGGGGAGTTCAGCTCGGTCGACGAGTTCCTCCAGAAGTACTACAAGGAGCTCACGCCCGAGGAGATGAAGGCGGTCCTGGCGCGGATCGAGGACGAGGTGCAGCGCCAGTACGGCGTCCGGCCGCACGTGCGCGACTACCGGCCGATGAACGGCGTCGAGTACGTCTACGCCATCAACCTGACCCGCTGCGTCGGCTGCCGCAAGTGCGTCCACGCATGCGTCGCGGAGAACAACCAGTCGCGCAACCCCGAGATCCAGTACATCCGCGTCCTGCGCATGCCCCACGGCACGCTCGACATCGACAAGGCCGAGCACAACTACGCGCCGCCGGCCGTCCCGGAAAAGGGCTTTTTCTACATGCCGGTGCAGTGCCAGCAGTGCAAGAACCCGCCCTGCGTCAAGGTCTGCCCGGTCCACGCCACCTGGCAGGAGACCGACGGCATCACGGTGATTGACTACGACTGGTGCATCGGCTGCCGCTACTGCGAGGCCGCCTGCCCCTACTGGGCGCGCCGGTTCAACTTCACCAAGCCCGAGATCCCGAAGGACCGGCTCAACCCCGAGATGGCCTACCTCGGCAACCGGCCGCGCCGCCAGGGCGTGATGGAGAAATGCCACTTCTGCATCCAGCGCACCCGCGCCGGCAAGATGCCCGCCTGCCACGACGTCTGCCCGGCGGGCGCGCGCAAATTCGGCAACGTCCTCGATCCCAACAGCGAGGTGGCCTACATCCTCCGCACCAAGCGGGTGTTCATCCAGTTGAAGGAGGAGCTCGGGACCTCGCCGCGGTTCTTCTACTACTTCGACGTATGAACCGCGCCGTCCGCAACTACCTCGTCTTCCTGCGGCGCTGCCTCGCGATCGCGTTCGTCGGCGACTGGCGCTACTACGTCTGGATGGGCGTGCTGACGGTGCTCGTGCTGCTCGGCCTCAACGCCTACGCCAGGCAGCTCGTCCACGGCCTGATCGTCACCGGGATGAGCGACCAGGTCTCATGGGGCGTCTACATCGCCAACTTCACCTTCCTCGTCGGAGTGGCCGCGGCCGCGGTGATGATGGTCATCCCGGTGTACATCTACGACAACGAGGAACTGCACGACCTCGTGATCTTCGGCGAGCTGCTGGCGGTGGCCGCGATCCTGATGTGCCTGGCGTTCGTCACGGTCGACCTCGGCCGCCCCGACCGCTTCTGGCACCTCATCCCGGGGCTGGGCCAGCTCAACTTCCCCGCCTCGATGCTCAGCTGGGACGTGATCGTGCTCAACGGCTACCTCCTGCTCAACCTGCACATCTGCGGCTACCTGCTCTACTGCCGCTACCAGGGCCGGAAGCCCGCGAAGTGGTTCTACATCCCGTTCGTCTTCGTGGCGATCGCCTGGGCGATCTCCATCCACACGGTCACGGCCTTCCTCTACGTCGGCCTCGGCGGCCGGCCGTTCTGGAACTCCTCCATCGTCGGCCCGCGCTTCCTCGCCTCCGCCTTCACCGCCGGGCCGGCCCTGATCATCCTCGCCCTCCAGATCATCCGCCGCATCACCGAGTATCACATCACCAACAAGGCCCTGCTCACCCTGCGCGGGATCGTCCAGGTCTCGATGCTCATCAACGTGTTCCTGCTCGTGTGCGAGGTCTTCAAGGAATTCTACTCCGGCGACCTCCACGTCGCCTCGTCGAAATACCTCTACCTCGGCCTCGACGGCCATCACGCGCTGGTGCCGTGGATCTGGACCGCGATCGCTTTCAACCTCGTGGCGATGTTCCTGCTGCTGCTGCCGCTCAGCCGCAGCCTCCGCTGGCTGAACCTGACCTGCGTGCTGTGCATCGTTGGCATCTGGATCGAGAAGGGCATGGGCCTGGTCGTGCCGGGCTTCATCCCCACCCCGCTGGGCCAGATGGTCGAGTACCGGCCGTCGCTCAACGAGACTCTCGTGTGCATCGGCATCTGGGCCTTCGGGCTGCTCTGCTACACCGTGTTCCTGCGGATGTCGGTGCCGATCATGCAGGGCCGGCTGGCGAAGGCCAACGAGGGCCTGCCCGACGGCGAGCTCGCCGCCGCGCCGGCCGCGCCGCCGCTGCACTCCTGACCGCCATGGCCACCCGCCTCACCGCCGGGGATTTCCGCCAGTCGCTCACCGCGCACGTCGCGGAGAAGGGCGCCGAGCTGTGCGCGAAATACGGGCCGGACCTCGACTGGGGCGGGCTGCAGCGCCTGCTGCAGGACCGTGCCTGCGTGCGCTACCCGTGCGAGATTGCCTTTGACGCCTCGGCGCTGGAGCCGGGCGAGTTCGCCCACCCCGTGGCCCGCGGCGAACGGCCAGAGGACGGCTTCACGATCCACGTCCACCCGATCTTCCTCGCCCAGCTGTCCGCGGTGCCGGCCCTGGTGCTCTACCAGCTCGTCCTGGTCAATTACGGGGAATTCGCCTCCGCGGACGACGCCGAGGCCTTCGGCGCGGGCGCGCTGGGCCTGACCCGGGACGAATACTACGTCCGGCTGTGCGAGCTGGCCGATCAGGTCGGCGGCTGCGCCGCTTAGGTTTTGGGTTCTGGGTTTTGAGTTTTGGGTTTTGGGTTCAGGCGACCGCCCAGTTCCCGATCCCACCCCAAAACCTTGAACCCAAAACTCAAAACCGAGCCACGGTCTTCCGTGGCCTACGTGTTCTCGTCGCCCGGCGCGCCGTCCTCGGCCCGGTCCCGGTTGGCCGGCAGGTGCTGGGGCAGGAACACGTAGTAATTCATCAGCCACCAGCTGCGCGACGACCGGTAAAGCAGCAGCGGCACGACCACGGCCCCCACCCCGGCGAGTATCCCCGCGGTGCCGATCGACAGCACCCCGTGCCATGCCAGGAGCATGATCGGCCCGAGGCAGCCGATCAGCGTCACCCCGTAGTTGAGCGACATGGCCCCGAGGAAGACGCCCTCGTCGCGCTCGAGCCGCAGGCCGCATTGCGGGCACTCGGGGTTGAGCTCGAACGGCCGGCCGGGCCGGAAGAGCGTGCGCCCGCCGCAGTTGGGGCAGCGGTTGGTCAGCCCGCGCGTGACGATCTGTGCTCGCGTGACCGCCATGGCGGCCGGTTTTGGGTTCTGCGTTTTGGATTCTGAGCTCAAGCGACCACCGGGTGCCAACCCAGAACCCAGAACTCTGAACCCTGAACTGCCGAGGCGCCTCAGGACCCGCCGAGCTGGTAGCGGGCGAAGCGGCGGACCTGGATGTTCTCGCCGATCTTCGCCACCTTCTCGGTGATGATGTCCTTGATGGACTTCTCACCCTTCGGATCCTTCACGTACGGTTGGTCGAGCAGACAGACCGTGGAGTAATACTTCTCCAGCTTGCCCTCGACGATCTTCTGGACCGCCGCCGGGGGTTTGCCCTGCACCTGGGCCATCGCGATTTCGCGCTCCTTGGCCAGCTCGGCCTCGGGCACGTCCTCGCGGCGCACGTAGGTGGGGTTCGCCGCGGCAATCTGCAGGCAGAGGTCGTGGCACAGCGCGCTGAAGTCCTCGGTGCGGGCGACGAAGTCCGTCTCGCAATTGACCTCGATCAGGACGCCGACGCGGCCGCCGAGGTGGATATAGCTCTGGACCAGCCCCTCGCGGGTGGCGCGCTCGGCCTTTTTCGCGGCGGAGGCGACGCCCTTCTTGCGGAGGATGACGATCGCCTCCTCCGCGTTGCCGTTGGCCTCGGTGAGGGCCTTCTTGCAGTCGAGCATTCCCGCGCCGGTTTTCTCGCGCAGTTCGCTGACCATTTTGGCGGTGATTTCGTTGCTCATGGGCAAAGAGTTGAATTCGGGATGACGGGGCGGATCACTCCTCGCCCTCGGCCTTTTTGACGGCGCGCACCGGCTTCTTCTTCGCGGCGAGCTTGCCGGCGCCCCCGTCGGTCTCCACCGGCTCGCCTTCGAGCACGGCGACGTCCTTGACGCCGGCCGGTAGCACGACCTTTTCGAGTTTCACCTCGTCCGCCGGCGCCGGGACGGGTTCGCCTTCGGCCTCGGGCCCAACCGGGGCGGGCGCGACGGGCGACGGCGCGGGCGCAGGCGCGACCTCGGCCGGGGCGGCCGCGGCCGCGACGGCCGCGTTGAGAGACTTGAGATCGGCGCTGCCGTGCGCGCTGCGGCGGCTTTCGCGCTGCGCCACGCCGGCCTGCACCGCCTCGACCACGGTGTCGACGATGATGCGGATCGATTTCACCGCGTCGTCGTTGCCGGGGATGGGATGGCTCACGGCCGTCGGGTCGGAATTGGTGTCCACCAGCGCCACGCACGGGATTCCGCAGCGGGCGGCCTCAGCGACGGCGATGTTCTCATGGTTGACGTCGACCACGAAAAGCGCGCCGGGCAGCGTGCCCATGTCGAGGATGCCGTCGAAATTGCGCTGCATGCGCGCCATCTCGCGCTTGATGGCCGATTCCTCCTTCTTGGGCAGCTTGGCCATCTCGCCGCTGGTCTCCATCTGCTGGAAGTTTTTGAACTTCCCGATCGAGCGCTTGATGGTCTCGAAATTCGTCAGC
>DATJUU010000309.1:0-7921 GCA_035502155.1 Opitutaceae bacterium | reverse complement strand
GATCGGCCTCGGCGCCGACGTCACCATCCTCGAGGTCGACCTCGAGCGCATGCGCTTCCTCGACATCACCCTGCACACGTCGCACACGCTGTATTCCAACGAGGCCCACCTGCTCGAGCAGCTCCCGTCGGTCGACCTGCTGATCGGCGCCGTGCTCGTGCCGGGCGCCAAGGCGCCGAAGCTGATCCACCGCGACATGCTGCGGCGCATGCGGCCCGGCAGCGTGCTGGTCGACATCGCCATCGACCAGGGCGGCTGCGCCGAGACTTCGCACCCGACGACGCACAACAACCCGGTGTTCGTCGAGGAAGGCGTGACCCACTACTGCGTGGCCAACATGCCGGGCGCGTACGCCCGGACCGCGACCCAGGCTCTGACCAACGTCACCTTCCGTTACCTGGAGCAGCTGGCCGACCTCGGTCTGGCCGAAGCCTGCCACCGCCAGCCCGCGCTCGTCAGCGGCATCAACGTGCAGGGCGGCAGGGTGACCTGCAAGGCGGTGGCCGAGGCCCACGGGCTGAAGTTCGCGGCGCCGTCGCTCGACTGATCCCGGCGCGCCTGGGCCGGGCATCGGTGGCCGGGGTCGACGACCCCGGCACCAACCCGTGGTTACGCCTTGCCGGCGCGGCCCGCAGGCCGTAAATGCCTGCCATGTTCAAAATCCTCGGTGGAGACGGGAAGGAATACGGACCGGTCACAGCCGACCAGATCAGGCAGTGGATCAGCGAGGGCCGGGCGAACAACGCCACGATGGCGAAGGCGCCGGACGACATCTCGTGGAAGCCGCTCGCGGAACACGCTGAATTCGCGGAACTGTTCGGCGCCAAGCCGCCGGCGGTCGCGCCCCCGCCCGCCGGGGCGGCCGCGGTCCCGCCCGCGCCCGCGGCGCCCGTGCCGACCCCGGTTCCGGCCGGCGTCCCCGCGGCATCCGACGCCCGCGCCAAGGCCCTGAGCCAGGTCAGCGGACCGGCCATCGCGCTCCTGATCACCGCCATTCTGGGGATCGCCTTGAACGCCCTCGGCCTCGCCGTCCACCTGATGGGCCGGGCGTTCGTGCCGCCCATGTACGGGATGAACCCGGATGTGATGCGCATGGTGCAGATGTTCAACGGCCCGATGGGCGCCGTGGTCCGCATCTTCCCGCTGGCGATCGGAATCCTCGTTCTCGTCGGCGCGCTCAAGATGCAGAAGCTCGCCAGCCACGGGCTGGCGACGACGGCGGCCATCCTGGCGATGATCCCGTGCCTCTCCCCCTGCTGCCTGCTCGGCCTGCCGTTCGGCATCTGGGCGCTGGTGGTGCTGAACAAGCCGGAAGTCCGCGCGCAGTTTGACCGCTGAACCGGCGAGTTTCCCGGAGCCGACGGCCGTGCCGCCGAAGCTGGCGGGACGACGCCGGTCGGCGATGGTCAGCGCGCTGGGGCTGGGCGCGGCGGTGCTCGCGCTCGGCGTGCTCTTCGCGGTCGACCCGGCGCGGCACCAGATCTATCCGACCTGCCTGTTTTATGCCACGACCGGCCTGCTCTGCCCCGGGTGCCGCGGGTTGCGCGCCACCCACCAGCTGCTCCACGGGCACCTCGCGGCGGCTTGGACGCTCAACCCGCTCGCGGTCCTGCTGGTCCCGCTGGGACTCTGGTACGGGCTCGATTTGGCGCTCGCCCTGGTGCGCGGCCACGGCCTGCCGCACGGCACGCCGCGCCCCCTCGTGATCTGGCTCGGGCTCGCCGGACTGCTCGTCTTCACCGTCCTGCGCAACCTGTCCTGACGGCAAAAAGGCCGCGCGATGACGCGCGGCCCGAGACTGCCGGAATGGCGGACGCCCCGTCAGCCGGCCTTGGGCGGCGGGCGGCAGAGCGTCTCGTAAGCCGTGGCCGCCGCCCCGAAGGCGATCGGCATGGTGACGAATACCCCGATGCCGCAGCCCAGCACGCCGGCGATGCCGACGAGAAACGCGAGGATCAGCAGGCCGAACAGGCGCCACCACTGGGCGGTGACCACCCGGCGGCTCACTTCCATCGCGGTCCAGAACTCCAATTTCTGGTCGATGATCAGCGGGACGGTGAAGCTCCAGGCGACCGCCAGGTAGATGCCGGGGAGGATCAGGAAAACGAGGCCGACACAGGTGAGCAGCGAGCTGACCAGGCCGCCGAGCATCAGCGGCACGAAGGCGAGCGTGAACCCGCCAAACGCGTCGCTCAGCTCCGCCGGTTGTCCGCGCAGGCGCTTCAGGTAGTAATTGTACAGGCCACCGTAGAACACCGCCGTGAGCAGCAGGCTGCAGAGGATGCCAAGAAAGGGAACCGCGTTGCACACGCCCTGGACGATCATCACCAGCGCCGTGACGCCGACCAGCGGCCAGAAATTGGCCTTCAGCAACTCGTAGCCACGTCCGATCGATGCGCCGATCGGCAGCTGGGGCGCCCGTGCGATCAGGTCCGCCGCGTAGACCTTGGGATCCACCGGACCGGCTGGTGCGGCCGCCGCGGCCGGCGGCGGGGTCGCCCCGAGGAAAACCGCCAGTTCCGGAATTTCGGCGAGTGACTTCCATTCGCTGGTGCCCTCGCGTTTGACTCTCGACTGTCCGTTGGCCCGTCCAGCCTCAACCCAGCCCTTCACCTGATCGGCCGACACGGGGCCGTATTCCTTGCCATCAGCGCCGATGATCGTGAACATGCGCGCACATCAACAGGGCTACTGTTTAGAGTCAACCCGTTAAGTGCCCACGAGTTGCGCGTGGTCGCGATCGGGCCGCACCGGAGTTCCGGCCGGATCGCGCGGGAACCTCCCGGCCGGTATCAGGTCTGCGGCGCGCCCGCCGGCGGCCGGGCCTGCTTCCGCTTTCCGTGCTTCTTGTGATGCTGCTTCGAGTGCTTCTTCCTATGCTTGGCCCGCACCGCGGTGCGGATGGCCGCTTCCGAGGCGGGCGAGGATGGTGCGGCCGGCAGGTCGGCGGCGCCGGCGAACAGGGCGGCCAGGACGAGGACGAAAAGGGCGGGGCAAATGCGTTTCATGGGTTGGGAAATAGACGCGGCAGTGAACACGCCGTTACGCCGGAGGCAAGCGTCCGCGCCGTGACGTGCGTCGGCGCCGCGTGCACCCAGCTTTCGGCGTGACTCGCCCGGCGGCCGCGCCTTTTCTCGTCCCAGCCCCGATGACGGCCCCCGCCTCCCCTCCGCCGTGGTCACGCGATCTGCTCCTGCTGGCGTTGGCGCTGGTCGTGGTGTTCGGCCTCGGGCTGGGCAGCCACCCGCTGTTCAATCCCGACGAGGGCCGGTACGCTGAAGTGCCGCGGGAAATGCTCGCGACGGGCGACTGGGTGACCCCGCACCTCGACGGCGTGAAATACCTCGAGAAACCGCCGCTGATGTACTGGGCGGTGGCGGTTTGCCTCGAGGTCTTTGGCCCGAGCGAATGGTCGGTACGTGCGCCGGTGGCGCTGTTCGGCCTGGGCGGGGTGCTGCTGACCTACGCCGCCGGCCGCCGCCTGTACGGCCGCGCCGCCGGCCTGCTGGCTGCCGCCGTGCTCGCCACGTCGCTGCTTTATTTCGTGCTGGCGCGGCTGCTGATCATCGACATGGCCGTGTCGGTCCTGATGGCCGCGACGCTTTTTTGCTTCATTCTCGGCGTGCAGGAGCCGCCGGGCGCGCGCCGCCGGTGGCTGTTCCACGGCCTCTACGCGAGCGCCGCCCTGGCCACGCTGGCCAAGGGCCTGATCGGCTTCCTCGTGCCCGGCGCGGTGATGTTTCTCTGGCTGCTCCTGCTGAACCAGTGGCGGCGGTTGCGGCCGTTCTTCCTGCCGACCGGGTCCCTGCTCTTCCTGGCCATCGCGGCGCCGTGGCACCTGCTCGCCGCCCAACGCAACCCGGAGTGGCCGCGTTTCTACCTCCTCTACGAGCACTGGGAGCGGTTCTTCGCCGCCGGCCACAAGCGCACCGAGCCGTGGTGGTTCTTCGGGCCGATCCTGCTCCTCGGGCTCTTTCCGTGGGTCGGCTTCCTGTGGGCGGCATTGCGCCGGCGGCTCGCGGGCGGCTGGGCGCGCCGCGGCGAGAACGCCGCGGCCTGGTTCCTCGTGCTCTGGGCCGGGTTCATCCTCCTGTTCTTCTCGCTCTCGGAATCGAAGCTGGTCCCCTACATCCTGCCCGTGTTTCCGGCGCTGGCGGTGCTGATCGGGGCGGGACTCGCCGAAACCGCGGCGGGCGTCGGGCGCTGGGCCGTGGGCGCGTTCTCCTTCCTCTGCGGCCTGCTGGCCATGGCGCTGGTCGCCGCCGTGCTCCGGCCCGGCGTGCTGCGCGACACCGCGCAGGCCGTCACGCTGCGGCCGTATGCCTACGGCATGGCAGCCGTGCTGGTCATCGGCGGCTTCGCCGGCTCGTGGGCGGTGCGGGCCCGCGGGCTGCGCCCCGCGCTCACCGTGCTCGCCGCCACCGCACTCGGGTTCTACGCGCTCCTGGTGCTCGCCACGCCATTCATCCGGCCGGGCACCAAGCCGCTGGCCCTGCAGCTGCAGGCGCTGGTCCGCCCCGGCGACCGCGTCTACACCTACCACGGCTTCTTCCACGACCTCACCTACTACGCCCGGCGCGACGTCGGCACTGTCAGTTACCAGGACGAGCTCGAGCTGCAGTTCCTCGACCCGGCCGGGCGCGCCGCGCGCTTCATTGACGACGCGGAGTTCCGCCGCGAGTGGGGCGGCCCCGGCCGGATCTTCGCCGTGGCCCGCCGGCAGGACGCGTGGCCGCTCTTCGACGATCCCGCCTTCCATTATCATTTGCTCGGCGAGACCCCGGGCCACTATCTGTTCAGCAACCAGCCCTGACATGCCCGCCCGCAAACGCCCCCTGCGCCCGTCCGCGACGCGCCGGCCCGCCGCCCCCGGGGCCCGCCGGCGCCCGGTGAAACCACCGGTGCCGGCGGCGGCGCCCGCCGCCGCGGCCTTCCTGCCGTTCGCCCGGCCGGCGATCGACGAGGAAACCATCGCCGGCGTCGCCGACGTGCTCCGCTCCGGCTGGATCACCTCGGGGCCGAAGGTGAAGGAATTCGAGGCGCAACTCTCGGCCTACTGCGGCGGCCGGCCGGTGCGCGCGTTCAACTCCGGCACGGGCACGATGGAGATCGCGCTGCGGATCGCCGGCGTCGGCCCCGGCCACGAAGTCATCACCAGCCCGCTGACCTGGGTCGCGACCAGCAACGTCGTCCTCGAGGTCGGCGCGCGGCCGGTGTTCGCCGACATCGATCCGGTGACGCGCAACATTGACCTCGACCGCGTGGCGGCGGCGATCACCCCCGCCACCCGCGCCGTGATCCCGGTCGACCTCGCCGGCCTGCCGGTGGACCGCGACCGGCTGTATGCGCTGACCAAGGCGCACGGCCTGCGCGTGGTGGAGGACGCCGCCCAGGCATTCGGCAGCTCCTGGGCCGGACGGCGCATCGGCGCCTGCGGCGACCTGGTGTCGTTCAGTTTCCACGCCAACAAGAACATCACCACGGCGGAAGGCGGCGCGCTCGTGCTCAACGACGAGCGGGAGGCCAGGCTCGCCGAGCAGTACCGGCTCCAGGGCGTGGTGCGCACCGGCTTCGACGGCATGGAGGTCGGGCTGGTCGGCGGGAAGTTCAACCTCACGGATGTCGCGGCCCGCATCGGCCTCGGGCAGCTGCCGCACCTCGCGGGCGTCACGGCCCGCCGGCGTGAGCTGGCCCGCGCCTACTTCGCCGCCTTCGACACGCCGGCGATCCGCGGGCTCGGGCTGGGCCTGCCGCCGGCCGACTTTACGAACAGCAACTGGCACATGTTCCAGGTGGTGCTGCCGGAGGAGCGGCTCGCGATCCGGCGCGCCGCCGTGATGGAGCAGATGCAGGCCGCGGGCATCGGCACCGGCGTGCATTACCCGGCGATCCACCTGTTCGCGCTCTACCGGCGGATGGGCTGGAAGCCGGGCGATTTTCCCCACGCCGAGTACGCCGGCCGGAACATCCTCACGCTGCCGCTGTTCCCGGCGATGACGGCGGCCGACGTGCGGCGTGTCGCGGTGACGCTCACGGACATCCTCGTGGCGCATCAGAAACAGTAGTTTGCCCTGCCGCCGCAATGGCCAAACGCCAATACCCAAACGCCAAAGAAGCTCCAATGATCCGATCCTTTCGCCCTTTTGTGCCTCGCGATGCTTTGGCGTTTGGAACCTTGGAGTTCGGATTTTCTTACGTGCAGTCCGCGGGTTCAGTCCGTAAGCTTTGCGCTGAAGATGTCTGACGCTGTTCCCTCCGTCGCTTTGTCGGTTGTCATCCCCGTCTACAACGAGGAGCCGAACCTGCCGACGCTCTTCGCGCGCCTCTACCCGGTGCTCGACGGCCTCGGCCGGACCTACGAGGTGATCTTCACCAACGACGGCAGCGCCGACCGCTCGCTCGAGCTGCTGCGGGGGCAGTTCGCGGCGCGGCCGGACGTCACGCGGGTGATCGATTTCAACGCCAACTACGGCCAGCACATGGCGGTGATGGCGGCCTTCGAGCGCGTGCGCGGCGAGGTCATCGTCACCCTCGACGCCGACCTGCAGGATCCACCGGAGGAGATCGTGAAGCTGCTCGGGCCGATCGACGCCGGGCACGACTATGTCGGCGGTTTCCGGCTCAACCGGCAGGACAGCCACTTCCGCACCTGGGCCTCGAAGCTCATCAATCTCGTCCGGAGCCGGACCACCAGCATCGAGATGACCGACCAGGGCTGCATGCTGCGCGCCTACCGCCGTCCCGTGGTCGACGCGGTGGTGCGCAGCGGCGCGATCAACACCTTCATCCCCGCCCTGGCCTACGTCTTTGCGGGCAATCCCGCCGAGGTCGGGGTGCGGCACGACGAGCGCCACGCGGGTGCGTCGAACTACTCGTTCTACCGGCTGGTGCGGCTGAATTTCGACCTGATCACCGGATTCACGCTGGCGCCGCTGCAGTTGTTCACCCTGTTCAGCATGGCCTGCTCCGTGGGCAGCCTCGCGCTGGCGGCGTACCTGTTCTACCGCCGGTTCGTGCTCGACCTGGACCGCGAGACCTTCGGCGTGTTCACCCTGCTGGCGATCGTGATCTTCCTCATCAGCGTGTGCATGATCGGCATCGGCCTGATCGGCGAGTACGTCGGCCGCACCTACCAGACCGTCCGCACCCGCCAGCGCTACCACGTGCGGGAGCTGCTGGAGAGGAAGTGAGGCGCCATGCCGCGCCCGCGGATCCTCTTCTTCGGCTACAGCGAGGTCGGCTACGAGTGCCTCGACCTGCTTTTGACGCGCGGGGATGAGGTCGTGGCGCTGATCACCCACGAGGACAATCCCCACGAGAAGATCTGGTTCAAGACCCCGGCCGATTCGGCGCGGGCCAAGGGCGTGCCGGTTTTCACGCCGGAAAAGGTCAACACCCCGGAGTGGATCGGAAAAATCGCCGCACTGCGGCCGGACCTGATCCTGTCGGTCTACTACCGGCACATGATCAGCGCGAAGATCCTGGCGCTCGCGCGCCTCGGCGCGTTCAACATGCACGGCTCGCTCCTGCCGAGGTACCGCGGGCGCGCCCCGATCAACTGGGCCGTGCTCCACGGCGAGCCGCGCATCGGCATGACGCTGCACCGCATGGTCAAGGCCGCCGACGCCGGGGCGATCGTGGACCAGGAGGGCGTGGACCTCGGGGCGCGCGACACCGCCGAGCAGGCGTTCCGCAAGGTCCTGCCCTGCGCCCGCCGCGTGCTCGCGCGCCAGATCGACGCCCTGCTCGCCGGCACCGCCCGGGAGACGCCGCAGGACGAGTCGCAGGCGACGTATTTCGGCGGGCGCACGCCGGAGGACGGGCGCATCGACTGGCGGCAGACGTCGCAACAGATCTTCAATCTGATCCGCGCCGTCACGGACCCCTACCCCGGCGCGTTCACCGACGTCGGCGCGGCGCG
>DATJUU010000308.1:0-3681 GCA_035502155.1 Opitutaceae bacterium | reverse complement strand
CTCGATGACCTCGAACTTTGGCAGATTGACGATCTCCGCTTTTTCCGCGGCCGTTAACGGTGCCTGTTGAGCGAAAGCGGAGCGACCGGCGCCCAGGGAGAGGACGGCGATGGCTGCGCGCAAAAAGACACGCCGACGCGTGTCGGTGCTTACGGTGTTCATAGCTGGACCTGCGGATTAGGGTTGCCCAAGACTCGACCCGCGCTGGCAGCGATGAGGACTGGAGAGGGCAGCGCGGGTGCGGCGCTAGAGGGTTGCTGAAGAAGCGGCACCAGCATCTGCGCCCGCAGGTGGCCGGCACAAAGTGTTCCCGATCTTACAGTAATCCCAAGAAACGCCCAGTGACCGGGCGTAATTCCGCAATAAATGCGCAGGCGCTCTGGCGCGGCCGGCCGCGGTTTCAGGGCAGCCGATGCAGCCCTTCCGCGCGGATCGTCCACGAGCCGTCGTGCGGGAAGCCGGGAAACTGCTCCTTGCATCCGTCCCAGCCCGCGACCATCAGGGCGACGGCCGAAAGCAGCGCGCCGTTGGCCGGCAGATAGGCGGCGATCTCGTACCGATGCGCTCCCGGCGCGGCGGCCGCCGCCGTGCCCTCGCCCCGCTGCGGGCAGTGGCCGTTGGGAAGGTAGCGGTTGTTCGGCCCGTCGCGCAGCAGGATGTCGATCGCGTTCTCGGGGCGACCGAGGCGGGCGGCCGTCATCGCGATCATCGGATAGTCCCAGCCCCAGATCTTGGTCTGCCAGTCCCAGGACTGCAGCACTGCGTCGAGCGTGCGCCCCATCGTCGCGCGATCGACGCCCGCGCCGGGCAGCACGCCGAGCGCCATCAGCATCTCGGGGTGGTCATGGCGGCTGGCCAGGTTCTTCCACGTGTCGGGGTGCGACTCGAGGGCGACGTAGCAGCCGTCCTGCACCGGCAGCGGGGCGAGGCGCCGGATCATGTCGTCCCACTCCGGCGCCCGCGCCAGGCCGAGGCGCTCGCGCCACTGCTGGGCCACGCCGAGCGCGTAACGCCAGTACGCCAGCTCGAAGGTCGGGTTCTGGCTCGTGGCCGGGTCGTAGATTTCCTGCACGATCCAGAGCGGCGGGCCGAGCACGTACTCGCCACGCGCGGCGTCGAAATGCAGCATCGACGCCAGGCAGTCGGCCGTCTCGAGCACGAGGTCGCGGTAACGCGCGAGCGTGGCGGCCGTCGGCTCGTTGCGATAGAGCAGCTCGGCGAGATAGATCGGGTGCGGCTGGTTCCAGACGATCAGCGGATTGCCGCCGGGGCTCTCGCGGCCCTCGGGACCCACCATCTTCGGCCAGCGGGCGCCGCGCAGGCCGCGGCGCTGCGCGATGTCCCGGGCCAGCGGGAGATGATCCTGGTACCAGGCGAGCCCCCGGGCGACGTAGGCGTCGTGGCCCCAGAGCGCGAAGTGCGCCAAGTGCCACCACATCATCTCCGTGTGGAACTTGCCGTACCACGTGCTGCAGGTGAGGCCCGACTCCTGCGGCGGCACGTCGCCGCCGAGCTGGATGGCCGTGAGGTATTGCGCCAGCACCACGCGTCCCTCCAGCACCGCGGCGCGCGGGTCGCGGCTGCCGGAAAAGTCGACGGCGCCGCCGTGCTGCCAGAAGTCCGCCCAGTGCGAGGTACTGGCCGCGAGGGTTGCGTCGACGTCGGGCAGCGCCGCCGGGAGCGCGTCGGGGGCGAAGGCCACGACGAAGGACAGCACGCGCTGCCCCGGTGCCGCCGTGAGCAGGAAGTGATGCGGCGCGGTCTCCCGCAGCGTGGCACCGCCGTCCCATGCGACCGCGACCGCATAATGGCTCTCGTCGATCGCGCGCGCCAGGTCGACCCGGCCTGCGCGCTGGCTGACGATCACGGTCTGGTGCGCCTCCGGGTGGCTCCAATCGAGCGGCGGCGTGTTCTTGATCGCGGGATCGAAGCCGCGCGGAAAGGCCACCGCGACGCCGAGGCGCCCGTCGGCCGCGAGGTCGGACTCAATGCGGATCGCCACCAGGTCGAGCCCGGGGTGGCACGCCGTCTCGACCCGCACCGGCACGCCGCCCAGTTGATAGCTGCTGCGGATGACGCCGGTCCACAGATCGAGCGTCTGATTGGGCTGCTGCACGTCGGTCGGCGCGAGCGGCGTGGCGCCGTCCCGCGCCCAGACCAGGCCGATCTGGCCCACCGGGAGGAGCTGGGGATTGCGCCGCAGCCACTCGCCCGCCGGGCCGCGGTCGTTGGTCGGGTAGTCGACCGTGCGGCCGAAGGCGGTGTAGGGCCGCATCGCGTCCCGCAGCGAATAATCGTGCGGGTTCGGCTCGGTGTGCCAAGCCCAGCGCGCCAGGGTCTCGGCGGGGATGCCGTGCTGGAGATAGTAGTCCGGGAAGCTCTGCAGTCCCGTGATGTCGGCCGTGAAGGCGAAGCCGCCGTTGCCGACTGAGAGCGGCGCCTCCGGGTCGAGGCGGTCGAGGACGGGATTGTGGCGGGTCACCAGCGCCTGGCGGTCGATGGGCGCCGCCGACAGCCCGGAAACGGCGGCGGCCAGGAGCAGGCTCGGGAGGACGCGGGACGGCATGGCGACTGGGCGGACGATGAAAAAGACGGCACCGGCTGGCGATCCCCAATATCGGCCGCGGGCGGATTTTGTGGTCGATTGCGCCCGGCGGATCGGCATTACCTCGGGGGCACGCACCGTCCGTCCGCCGCAACCCGGAATCCGCCATGAGCACCACCGCCGCCGTCCTCCCCCGCACCAAGAAAATCGCCCTGATCGCGCACGACCACAAGAAGCGCGACCTCGTGGAATGGGCCCGCTTCAACCGGGGCACGCTCGCGAAGCACAAGCTCTTCGCCACCGGCACCACCGGCCGCGTCCTCGAGGAGGAGCTGGGCCTGGCCGTGCAGCGCCTCCAGAGCGGGCCGATCGGGGGCGACCAGCAGATCGGCGCCATGATCGTCGAGGGGGCGGTCGACTTCCTGATCTTCTTCTGGGATCCGCTGGAGGCCCAGCCGCACGATCCCGACGTCAAGGCGCTGCTGCGCCTCGCCGTGGTCTGGAACATCCCCGCCGCCTGCAACCGCTCGACCGCGGATTATATGATCTCGTCGCCGCTGATGGACGCCGACTATGAGCGGTCGATCCCGGATTATGAAGGGTACCTGAAGCGGCCGATCCCGGAGGTCGAGGAGTTGCCACCGGCACCGCAGCCGCCGGCGGCGGGAGCCAAACCGGCGTGATGACGGAAAGGGCGCAGCAAGCCTGCGCCCCTACGAAATCAAACGTTGGCCATTGGTAGGGGCGCAGGCTTGCTGCGCCCACCCGGCAATCAGGGCCTCACAACCGCGTCGCGAACAGCTCCGGGTGCATCATCCCCTCGGCCACCTTGATGACGGGACCGGACTGGCGGATCGAAAAATCCTCGCCTATTTCCACGAACAGCTTGCCGCCGGGCATGTGCACGGTGACCTCGCGGTCGACGAGCCCGAGGCGGTGGGCCACGGCGGAGGCCGCGCTGGCGCTGCTGCCCGAGGCGAGGGTGTGGCCGGCGCCGCGCTCCCAGATCTCGATCCGGATGTTGGCGCGGTCCAGCACCTGGAGGAACTGGACGTTGGTGCGGTTGGGAAAATTCGGATGGACCTCGATGTCCGGGCCGTAGGTCGTGGCGAGCGCGGCCGAGGTCTCGGGCAGCG
>DATJUU010000307.1:0-2228 GCA_035502155.1 Opitutaceae bacterium | reverse complement strand
TGGACAGCGCCCTGGGCATTCGGTTGCGAGGTCTGCCGGTGCTGGTCGTTGCCATCGGGATCATGCGGGACGCGCGGTTGGACGGGGAGCTCCGGCGACCTAGGGCAGGATCTGCAGGTGCTCCATCGGCATGCGCACGAGGAGGCCCTGCTGCAGGACGTCGACCGCAATGACGACGCCTTTGGGGTTCGCCGGATCGTCGACGATGCCCTCGAGACCATGGAGCGGCCCGCCGGCGACCTTCACGCGCGTGCCCTTCTTCAGCAACGGATGCAGGCTCAATTCCAAGCCCGAGGCCACGACCGCCTTAACGTCCTCGAGCTGACGCAGCAGGCCGGCTTGGTCCTCGACCCAGATCGCCCGAACGAGCAGGTCCTGCTGGTAGACCCGGTCTTTGCTCGCCGGCGGAATCTCCGCAAACACGTAGCCGGGAAAGAGGGGTTTGGTGAATCGCTTCGTCTGGTCGCGGTAGCGCCGGACACTCAACACCAGCGGCAGATAGTGCGGAAATCGTTCGATGCCGAGCAACGCGGCGAATTTCTTCTCGCACCGCGGCTTGGTGTGGCAGGCAAACCACCGTGGTTCGGCGAAGTTGGGCAGGGTTTCGGCCATGGGGCGGCGGCGGGCTCGCGCGCTTTCGGCAATCGTCGCCGACCGGGGGCCGCTACAGGTCCGCCAGCCGCCGGAGGGCCAGGGCATAACCGGGCAGACCCCGGCCGCAAATCATCGCGGCGCAGGCGCCGGCCGTCATCGATCGGCGGCGAAAAGCTTCGCGCCGGTGGATGTCGGAGATGTGCACCTCGATCGTGGGGATGCCGGTGCCCGCGATGGCGTCCCGCAGCACAATGCTGGTGTGGGCGAGCCCGCCGGGATTGATGACGATGCCGGCAAAGCCACGGTCGGCCAGCTCGCCGAGCTTGTCGATCAGGGCGCCCTCATGGTTCGACTGAAAGAAGGTCAGCGACACGTTGAGCCGGCGGGCCTCGGCGCGGAGCAGCCTCTCCAGGTCGCGAAGCGTCGCGCGGCCGTAGATGTCCGGCTCCCGCCTGCCGAGGCGGTCGAGATTAGGGCCGTTGAGAACGGCGATTTTCTTCATGGATGGCGGATGGACGTCACAGGAGCTAGCAGAGGAAGCGGCGGAAAGGGAAGGATCCTTTTTTCATTCTTCCGGGGCGACCCGGCGTGCTCCGGGCGGGATTCAGAGCGGGTTGCCGGTCGCGATGAATTCCCAGGGCAGGCGGAACCGGCGCGCCAGCTCGGCCGCCAGGGCCCGCACCCCGTGCATCTCGGTCGCATAGTGGCCGCAGAGGTAGAGGTTGAGGCGCTGTTCCTGGGCGTAGCTGAACCACTCCTCGCGCAATTCGCCGGTGACCAGGGTGTCGACGCCCGCCGCGCCGAGCTCACGCACGGCCCCGTTGCCACTGCCGCTGCAAAAAGCCACGGCCCGCGGCGCCGGCGAGCCGTACTCGATGGCAATGACGCGCGGGTAGCTCGCCGCCAGCTTCCGGCGCAGCTCGGCGCGGCGGAGCCGGCCGGGCGCGATCCAGCCGATCGGTTCGCCCTCGTGCACCAGGAACGGCTGGCGGGGCACGAGCCCCACTTCGCGCGCCAGCAGCACATTGTTGCCGATCCGGAAATGCGCATCGAGTGGCAGGTGGCTGGAATAGAGCGCGCAGTCGCCGCGGAACAGAACCGCGAGCTTCCGGTAGGTCGCGCCGGTCACCGGCCGGGGCGGGTCCCAGAACAGGCCGTGGTGCACGACGAGAAAATCCACGCCGGCCGCGACCGCCTTCGCAAACGGTGCCAGCCCGGCATCGACCGCCGCGCCGATGCGGGTGACGCGGCCGCGGTTGGCGACCTGCAGGCCGTTGACGGCGCCGGGAAAGTCCTTGAACGCCGCCCGGCGCGTGCGCCGGTCGCAGTAGGCGACGATCTCGTCGAGGGTGGGCATGTCCCCCGTTGTATCCGGTCAGGCGGCGGGTTGAAGGCGAAAAAGCGGAGCACGGCTCGACGGGGTCGCGGGTGGCTTCGAATGTCCGCGGTGGCGCCCTGGGGCAAAACCCTGCGGCACCCTGCGATGATCTCCCTATCTTCCCGGGCGGCGGAGCCGGCTAGAAAAGAGGCAGACGAGTCGCCGGCTGCGGGCGCAGCCCGGCGTCTGATCCGTTTCACCCCGCATCATGCCGCCACCCCGGACTCTTCCCGCCAGACTCTACGCCGCGCCGGAA
>DATJUU010000306.1:0-6354 GCA_035502155.1 Opitutaceae bacterium | reverse complement strand
GTGTCACTGTTGCAGCGGATGGCACCTTTTGCGCCTCTTCGCGGCCATAAAACCAAGTCAGTAGATGCCGCGGAACTGGAAGCCGGGTTTGCCCGGCATCTCGTCGGTCAGGCGCAGGCGGGCGGGCATGGGGGCCGGCTGCGCCGGCCTGGGCAGGGTGGCCGCGTCCACGCTCCGCGCGCCGGGCGCGCGGCCGAATCCGGGCGGGAAATGAGCGGACACGCGCGGACGCCGTCCGCCCAGCAGCGTTGAGAAGATGGGGGTGCGCAGGATCATGGCTGGATCACGCCGCCCTCCGACGGTCGTCGCCGAGGTTGAAGCACCGCGTCCCGCCGGGCGCCCGGACGCCGAGGTCCGCCCGCGGCACCCGGATGGGGCCGCCGTTGCGGCCGAAGCGCACGACCAGCCCGCGCATGACCGCCAGCCAGGCGCCGTTCAGGCGCGCAAAGCGGCCGTCGGTCGGGCCGCCCGCGTGCGTCAGCGTGAGCGTGACGACCGTGCCGCCCGCCGGGGGCGCGACCACCCGCAGGGGCACGACCCAATCCGGGCGTCCCGCGCCGGGGCTGAAGCGCAGCACGACCGCGCCCGCCGCCTCGTCGGCGGCGAGCGTGCAGTCGAGCTCGCCCAGCATGGTGAGCGCGACCCAGCGGCCGGCGGTCAGGTCGACGCGCTCGCAAAACGGCGCCGCCCAGCGCGGCAGCGCCTCGATGTCGGCCAGGAGGCGGAAGACGGCGGCGCGCGGCGCGGCCAGCGCGACCGCGGTGACAAACGTGGTCCGCGCCGGCCCCGGCGGGGGCGCGGGCGGCGAAAGCGGACGGGGAGAGAAATCGGCGAACATGGCGGGATGAGGGTCAAGTGCGGGGACGTAATGGTTCAGGACTGCTTGCGGCGGTGAATGACAACGGCGTTGCCGTCGGGATCGGCGACGATCGCGAGCTGGCAGGAGCCGGAGTCGATCGGCTCGAGGGCGAACTTCACGCCGCGGCGGCGCAGCTCGGCCGTCGCGACGTCGAAATCGGCGACCTCGAACGCGATGCACGGACCGTCGGAGGACGGGCGCCAGGTGGGCCACATGTTCGAGATGGCGAGCGTGGACGGGCCTAGTTCGTACTCGATCCAGTGGCGGCCCTCGTTTTCCCAGACGTTGGCGGGCTTCAGCTGGAGCACGTCCTCATAAAATCCCCGGGCGCGGGGCATGTCGGTGACGGGATAGCCGGTGAAGGCGACTTCGTTGACGCGGATCATGGGAAGGAGAGAGTGAGAGGAAAAGTGAAGGTGACAGAGACGGTCAGGGCTTCATCGAGTGCAGGGCGACGCGGTTGCCCTCGCTGTCGAGGACGAGCGCGCGGAAGCCGTGCGGGCCGATCGGGTGCTTGGCCTGCACGAGCCGGCCGCCCTGTTGCTCGGCGGCGCGCACCGCGTCGTCGAGCCGGCCCTCGACGCTGAGGTAGACCAGCGGCCCCTTGGCGGACGGGGTGTTGTCGTCGGCCACATAAAGGCAGCCGGAGACGACGCCCTCGGTCCACGGCAGCAGCGCATAGTCGCTGCCATTGCCGGCGGTCTGCTTCTCCACGGCGGTGGCGAGGAGGGCGGAGTAGAAGGCGGTCGCGCGATCGAGGTTGGCGACGGGAATGTCGGTCCAGCAGAGGGTATTGTTTTTCATGATTGAGGCGGTGGGCTAGTCACGCCCGCCGGCGACCCGTCCCCGGAAAATCCGGGTCCTTCAAAAGGCCGCCGTCGGGCATGACCGCGATCACACGCCGCGCACTCTACCACCCCCTCCTGACAGCCCTATGTCAGGAGCCTTTTGCCTCGTGCAACCTGATGATCTCCGCGGCCTTGCGCCGCACCAATTCGCGCAGTTTCGTAGGCTCCAGCGCCTCCGCCTGTGTGCCGAAGGAGAGCAGCCATTCCGCCAGCCATTCCAGCGACGAGGTGGTGAAGGAAAACTCCGCGCCGCCGTCGCGTTTGCGCTCCTCGACGAGGGTCGCGAGGCTGCCGCGCCGCGCGCGATCCTGCACCCGCCGGGCAAACCAGACGCGCACCGGCAGCAGGTCCGCGCTGGACACGTTCTGCTCCAAGTAGCGGCGGAGTGAAAACTCCGGGCGCGCGGGGAACGTCTCGCCCAGCACCTCGAGCCGGCGGATGCGGTCGAGGCGGAACTCGCGGAAGTCGCGCCGCAGGCGGCACCACGCGACCAGATACCAGCCGCCGCGGTAGTACACCACGCCCTGCGGCTCGACGTCGCGTTGGGTATCCTCGTCGCGATCGCGCCCGTGGTAGGTCATGCGCAGCACGCGGCGCTGGACGACGCTGGTCTGCACGGGCAGCAGCCACGCCGGCGCCGCGGGATCGGGCCCGCCGCCGCCGGGCGTTTCGAGAATCACCGTCCGCTGCACCAGGCGGTCGATGTGCTCCTGGCGGTCGCGCGGCAGGACCGCGCGCAGCTTGTCCAGCGCGGCGTGCATCGGCGGGTGCAGCGAGGCGTCGGTGAAGCGCCGGACCATCTCGCCGCCGACGAAGAGGGTCGACACCTCGTCGGCGGTGAACATGACCGGCGGCAGGTGGTAGCCCTTGAGCAGGCTGTAGCCGACGCCCGGCTCGCCGGCGATCGGCACCCCGGCCTCGCTCAGCGCGCCGACATCGCGGTAGACCGTGCGCTCGCTGATCTCGAAATGGCCGGCCAGCTCGCAGGCGCGGACGAGGCGGCGTCCCTGCAGGAACATCACCATGGCCACGAGCCGGTCCGTGCGGTTCATGGCGTCCGTTGTAGGCCGCGGGGCGGCCGCGACAAGGCTCATTCCTCCGGCTCAATCGTCATCCGCGTCCGCCGCCGGCACTGCTCGCACAAACGCGGCATGCACGGGCGCCGGCATCCGGCTCGCCTCGCCGCGCACCGCCGCCCAGATGACCCGGTTGAAGGTCTGGTCGTCGATCGCGTCCTCCTTGGAGAAATCCAGCGTCGCGGAGACGCGGGCGGCGGCGGTCCCGCCGGGGTTCCGCTCCTCGAGATCGACCTGCGCGGGGCGCGCGGTCCAGGGGGCGGCATCCGGCCGGGCCTGGAAACTGGCCCGCATCGGCGTGGCCGCGGCATCGAACTGCGACATCGGCTCCAGCCCGAGGATCAGCTCCATGGTCCGCAGCATCGAGCACGTCGTGTAGGGCGTCGAGTCCACCGCGTGGCGCCGGCACCACGGGCTGATGACCAGCGCCTCGGTCCGGTGCGCGTCCACGTGGTCGGGCCCATTTTGCGCGTCGTCCTCGACCACGAAGATGGCGGTGTCGGGCCAGAACCGCGAGCGGGAGACGGCCTCGACCACCCGGCCCAGGGCGAGGTCATTGTCGGCCACCATCGCCCGCGGCGTCCGCGCGCCTTTCTTGGCGCCCTCGGTATGGTCCTGGGGCAGGCGCACGATCTGCAGGCGGGGCATGTCGCCCGCCGCCTCGAACCGGTGGAGCTCCGCGATGAAACGCGCCGCCCGGTCCGTGTCGTGGTAGGCGAGGTCCCAGGCGTGGTATCCCGGATCGAGGTGTCCGCGCAGCGCCGGGAGCGCCGTGGTCACCGGATCGGCCGGCGTCGGGCCGTTGGTGCCGAACTCGCCGTAGCTGCGGTAGGACACGCCGGCGGCGGCGGCGCGGTCCCACAGGTAGCCCAGCTCGGGCAGCGCCGCGGCGTAGTGCCCCTCGGCGGTGTAGGGCACCTTGGCCTGTTTGTGGCCGTAGTTGGTCGGCCAGGTCTTCTCGACGAATTCCGAGGCCCAGCCGGCCATGCTCCACTCGTGCCCGGTCGCGCTGATCTCCGCGTTGGCGTAGAAATTGTCCAGCAGCACGAAGTCGCGCGCGAGCGCATGCAGGTTCGGCGTCACCGCCTCCGGAAACAGGCAGAGCGCCGGGTCGCCGTTTCCCTCGGCCAGGTCGCCGAATACCTGGTCGTAGGTCCGGTTCTCCTTGATGACGTAAATCACGTGCCGGATCGGCGAGGCGCCGCCGGGCGCGGCGGGAATCGGACCGGGCGCCGCCGCCTCCACCGCCGGGGCCGGCCGGCAGCGCTGCGCGGTCGCCGTCCAGAACGCCAGCGCGCGCGGCAGCCCGTCCCGCTCCGGCAGGTCCACGATGCCCAGCGCCCCGTGGTACAGGTCGAGGATCCGGGTGAATTCCCGGGCGGAACCGAGGCTGTTGGCCTTGGGTTCCAAGCCGCGGGCGCTGATAACCAGCAGCGTCCGCCCGTCGGGGGTGACGCGGACCGAGGTGGGCATCCACCCGGTCGGAATAAAGCCCAGGGCGCGGCTGCGGCCGGCGGCGCTGACGTCAAATACCGCCACGTTGTTGTTGTTGGCGTTGGCGACGTAAAGCAGCTGCCCGTCGGGCGACAGGGCGAGGCTGTCCGGAATCGAGCCGGGCGGATCGTCCGGGGCGAGCGAGGAGCAGAGCGTTTCCACCGCGCTCCCGTCGGCGGTGGCGATCACCGTGACGGTATTGCGCCCGCCGTTGGCGACGAAGAGATGGCGGCCGTCGCGCGCCAGCAGCAGCTCGTTGGGATGCCAACCGGCGTCCCAGCGTGCCAGCAGGTGTCCGTCCGCCGCGTCGAGCACCGCCACGGCCGACTGGCCCCACAGGCTCGCGTAAATCCGGTTCCGCCGGGCGTCCCAGACGATGGCGAGCGGGTCATCCTCGGTGTCCAGCGTCGTGCCCTGCAGCCCCTCGTTCGGGGCCGCCCCTTCACTCTGGGTCAATCCGTTCGCGTCCGCCGGCACGCCCGCCAGTGGTGTGGTCCATCGCACCCGCCCCGTCGCCAGATCCGCGCACACCACCTGGCTGTCAAAGAGGACGCCGGCGACGACGGTGCGGTCGTCGGGGCTGAACGCCACGCCGGCCACGACGCCATGGCTGGCCGGCGGCAGCAACCGCACCTCCGGTGCCGGCTCCAGCCGGCCCCGGTGGAAGGCAAACCGGTGCAACACCCCGTCCCCGCCGCCGCTGCAGACGAGCGTCCGGCCATCCGGGCTGAAAGCGATGCCGTAAAAGGTTTCCGTCACGGGCTGCACGGCGACGACCTGACGCGCGCGCAGATCGACGAGCCGGATCTCGTGCGGACCGTTGCCCATGTGCAGCGCGGCGGCGTAACGGCCGGTCCGGTCGACCGCGAGATTGACGGGAAAATCACCCAGCTCCACCTGCGTGCCGGCCGGGCGGATGAGCCACTGATTGTGCAACCGGACGAAACTGTCGGGCTGCAGCCCCGGCAGGGTCCGGGTACCGGGGGCGGCGCCGGCGGCGCCAGCCAGGATGAGCCAACCGCAAACGATGACCCTGCGGTGAAAGCGCATGCCTCCGTGATGACGGCGCACCGGTGCAGGGCAAGCCCGGCCCGAGTCGTGCGGCGCCAGGCAGGCGACTATTGGGGAGCCAAGAAACCAGAATTGATTCTGCTCATGGCTTCATGGCTTCCGCATAAGGGGCATCGAGTGTCCGAAACCGGTCATCGCCGGGGATTGCCTGCCGCCGATGGGGCGTTTACCACGGTGCGCGATGGCCAAGCTCTATTTCTACTTCTCGTCGATGAACGCCGGCAAATCGACGGTCCTGCTCCAGTCGAGCTACAACTACCGCGAGCGCGGCATGAACACCCTGATGCTTGTCCCGGCGATCGACGACCGGGCCGGCGTGGGCCGTGTCCAGTCGCGCATCGGCCTCGGGGCCGACGCCGGCTCCTTCGCCCCGGGCGAGGATCTGTTCGCCCGGGTCAAGGCCGAGCACGCCGCGCAGCCCCTCGCCTGCGTGCTGGTCGACGAGGCGCAGTTCCTCAGCCGCATCCAGGTGCGCCAACTGAGCGACGTGGTCGACACCCTCGACATCCCGGTGCTGTGCTACGGCCTGCGCACCGATTTCCAGGGCAACCTGTTTCCGGGCAGCGCGGAACTGCTCGCCTGGGCCGACGCCCTGACCGAGATCAAGACCATCTGCCACTGCGGCCGGAAGGCCACGATGGTGCTCCGCCTCGACGCGGAGGGCCACGTGGTGCGCCGGGGCGCGCAGATCCAGATCGGCGGCAACGACCGGTATGTCTCCGTCTGCCGCCGGCATTTCAAGGAGGGCCGGGCCCACGAGTGAGGCCCGCGCCCTGCCCCGACACGCGGCTGGAATTGCGGGCCGGGGTGTGGTAGGCAACGGAGGCGAGCCCACCTGCCATGACCGCTTCCCCCGCCGACAACCTGGCGTCGCTGGACCGGGCGATGCATCTGGCGAACCTCCGCCATGCCTTCGAGGAGGCCACGTTCTACGCCGCGGCGGTGGCGCAGGAGCGGGGCGTGCCGCTGGGCGAGACCGCAGCGCTCACGGAGGTCAAGCGCCGGT
>DATJUU010000305.1:0-7043 GCA_035502155.1 Opitutaceae bacterium | reverse complement strand
CCCACCCCCGGTGCGCCGCGCCAATCCGCCGCGCTCTTTCCCGGGCCGACTCCGGCACCCTTGTCAACCAATGGTTGACCAGGGTCCAATCCGTCCGGCGGTTCAGCCCGGACGGGAAAGGGAGAAGCGTTCGGTGGTGCGGCAGTACCAGTCGCCGCTCAGGCGCCCGACCAGGTCGAGCTTGCCCGCGTCGATCCGGCCGTCGGCGCCGAGCACAGCGTCGCTCACGTGCACGAGGTGGATGCGCCCGAAGACGACGTGCGCGGCCAGCGGCCCCTCGCCGATGTCGACGATCCGGTCCAGGGTGCACTCGAAGGCCACCGGCGCGGCGGCCACCCGCGGCGGACGCACCTTCGTCGACGGCGTGGTGGCGATCCCGAACTTCTCGAACTCGCTCTCGCCGTAGGGCAGCGCCGCCGCCGAGGCGTTCATCGGCTCCGCCAGGGCGAAGGGCACGACGTGGACGACGAACTCCGGCACCTCGCGGATGTTGCGCACCGTGTCCTTCGGCCGGCCGTCGCGGTTGTTCACCGGCACGAACAGGAGCGTCGGCGGATTGGAGGTGACGCCCTGGAAGAAGCTGAACGGCGCGAGGTTGGTCCGCCCCGCGGCGGATAGGGTGGAGACCCAGGCGATCGGCCGGGGCGCGATCGCGCCGGTCATCCAGCCGTAGACCTCGCGCGCCGGGAGTTGGGAGAAATCAATCAGCATGCGCTCCATTGATGGCCCACGCCGCCGGACGGCAATGGTACATTTTCAGGTTCGGCTGGGAACCTGCGGCCCGATTATTTCCTTGGCTTGATGGAGGAGGAGGCGCTTCGGCGGCTCCCACGCGGCCTATGCTTGCGTCGCTCCCACTCCCTAAGCGCCTTTAGCGACTCCTCGGCTGCAGCGGCAAGGGCTGCGCCTTTGGTGGCATAATACTGTCCCACGCTCTGCAATCCTATCAATTCGTCAGCCGGGAGCTGAATGGCGACATTACCCAGGCCCACAATCGCTGGATCTCCGATTATCATCGGCTGGGGAACAAACCGGAGGTTGCCTAGAAAGGTACATAGATTTGCCGCGGCAGGCAGGACCATTTGGACACTGTAATCCTTGGTAACCGTTGCCGCCGGATTATTTCCCGCCTTCGTATAAAAGGTGACCGTCAGTCGAACTGTGAAATCGGCGACGTCGTCCGGCATTTGGACGTAACAGACCGGGTTGGTGGTCGACGCTGCGCTGTTTGGGGTCGGCCCTATGATTTGCGCCGCTCCGGCTGGTACGATCTCCCACTGGTAGGTCGCAGCGCCATTAGGCGGCATGTTGAGGAGAGTGGTGGTGAATTTCGCAATCGCATCCGGCGTACACCAATGGCCGCAACGGTCTGCCTTATACGGTCCGAAAACAAAATCAAAAACTGGGAGCATGTAGGCAGTCCCAGCGTGACCGCACGAGAACTCAAGGGATGTTATCGCAATGCTCGCCCCTAGGCTGTCGGTGGTGATCTGAATCTGGTTGGAATTGCCCACCGCGTTCAGCGAGGTGTCAAATAGCCTGAATTGGCCGGATTTAAAGCTCGCCGCGACGAATGGCGCGGCAATGGGCAAGACATTTGTCAGGATCGAGCCAGTCACGCTCTTGATCGTCACACTTAAGATCGAGTCGACACTCACCTTGCCTGGGGGATTCGCCGGATTTAGGCCGACGGTCCAAGCGACCATATCTGGTGCGCCTCCGGTTCCGCGCGTGCCGACACCCGAAAGCAAAACATCGAAGCCCGGATTGATGATCGTATCGAGGCCAAGATCGTCGCTGTTGACCACCAGGCTCAACCCGGAGGTGCCCGGGGCGGGCATCTCCAACGTCGCCCCACCCATGATCGAAAAAGGGAAATTAAAAACTGATGCGCCAGCGCTCGCTTGGACGTTCGTTAAAGCAACGCTGTCGCAAGTCTTCAGGACATCCAGTGAGCTCATCTTTTTCTTGTATCCCGGGGGTCAAAGAAACCACCACCGCCGCCGGTGTACGGCACCGCAGACGCGTGAGAAATGATTGGCAAAGCAAAACGAGACATCCCGATCCAACCTATACCACTGCCCGCCGGCCGAGTCAAACGCCCGCGGCCGCTCAGAAGCATCCGACCACCACTGCCAGCGACACCGCGGAGAACAGCGTGCTGAGCACGATGCCGGTCGAACACAGGGGCTCGTCGCCCTCCAGCTGGCTGACCAGCGGGAAGGACGCAACCGCCGTCGGCGTGGCGAGGAACACCAGGGCGACGATCAGCTCGTTGGGCGGCAGGCCGGCCCAGCGCCCGAAGCACCAGCCGCAGAACGGCACGCCCGCGACCTTCAGCACCGCGGCCACCGCGGCGTTGCCCCAGTGCTCGCGCACCGGCAGGAGCAGCAGCGAGCCGCCGATGCCGAGGAGCGACAGCGGCGAGGCGATCTGCCCCAGCGCCTCCAGACTGCGCGCCAGCACCAGCGGCAGCCGCAGTCCCACGACGTAGGACAGCAGGCCGAGTCCCACGGCGACGAGCAGCGGATTCGTCACGATGCCCCTGGTCACCGATCGCGCCATCGACCAGCCGACCGGCTCCCGCCCGACCAGCAGGAGCAGGATGCTGATCACGTTCTGGAAGACCAGGAACGGCGCGAACGCCAGGATGATCGCCGTCGGCCGCGGCGCGTGGGGACCGCCGCCCGCCGCGAGATAGAGCAGGATCGGCAGGCCGACGTAGGTCAGGTTGCCGCGCATCGCCACGTGCACGAACGTGCCCGCCGTCGCCGCGTTCATCCGCGCCAGCCGGCCGTAGATCACGCCCAGCAGCACCACCGGTACCGTCGCCGCGAACATCACCAGCACCAGCCGGCCGACGCCGGTGCCGTGGTAGTTCGCGCTGGCCGTGTCGTAGTACAGCAGTGCGGGCAGCGCCACCCAGTAGACCAGCCGGTTCACGCCCTTGACCAGGCTCGCGGTGAGCAGGCCGCCGCGGGCCAGCGCCGCGCCGAGGGCGATGACCAGGAAGATCGGCGCCAGCGAGTTGATGATCTGGGTCACGCGGCGCAGCGTGGCGGCCCCGGCCGCGCCCCGCCAGTCCGGAGTGGCGCCAGGTCCCCCCTCACGGCCGCCGCCGGCGGTTGAGGTGCGCCAGCAGCAGGGTGAAGAAGAACAGCACCAGGTTCTGCAGCGGCAGCTGCAGCGGCGTGGGCAGGGCGTAGATGATCGCCACCGCCGGGATCCAGACGCCGATGTTCGCGATCAGGGTCGGCAGCACGCTCCGCGCGTACCAGCCCGGGGTGCGGAAGTCGGTCCACACGCCGCGCAGGTCGAAGTCCAGCGCGTTCCACTTGTACGCCAGCACCGTCAGCGGCACCGCGTACACCGGACAGTACACCAGCTGGTCGAGGAACGACTTCGTCACGATGGTGAGCATGTCGTGGCCGGTGCCGACCACGTGCGCGAGGATCCGGTACCAGATCTCGATCTCCAGCCCCTTGTAGCCCCAGAACCCGGTCAGCAACAGCGCCTGCCGCCAGCCGTACTGGCTGCGCGAGTCGGGGCTCGACCGCAGGTAGAAGTAAGGCAGCAGCCCGCCGAACAGGCCGGTGGAGACGATCCCGAAGGCGAACCCGGTCCGGGCGCGGAAGGCCATGACCTGCTCAAACACCGCCCGCGTCGACGGATGAAAGTAATAGGCCAGCACCAGCGCGAGCGCGACGGCCTGCAGCACGAGGCCCGGCACCAGGTTGGCGCGGGCGCCGCGCAGGCCGGCTTGCCAGGGAGCTTCGCGGATGGCGGTGGCTGCGGACATGAACCGGTCATCCTCCCGCCCGCCGCCCGCCGGGGCGAGCGCGAAATGGCGCCGGGCGGGGGCCATTGGCCGCGCCCCCGTCCCGCCTCAGCCCTCGCCGAGGTTGTGGTGCAGGATGGCCTCCAGCGCCGCGAGATCGCGGATGACGATGGTCTTGCCCTCCATCGCGATCACCTTGCGGGCGCGCAGCAGCGCGAACGTCCGCGACAGCGTCTCGCTGCTGGTGCCGAGCTCGGCGGCGAGCACGCGCTTGGTGCCCGGCAGCTCCACCGGCCCGGGCCGGCCCCGCGCGTGCTTGAGCAGCCAGTTGGCCAGGCGGGTCTCGACGTCCTTGAGCGTGAGGTCGTCGAGCATGCCCACCAGCACGCGCAGGTGCTGGCTCATTGAGCCGAGCATGCGCAGCGCCAGGTCCGGCCGCCGGCCGATCAGGTCGAGCATCGGCTGCTTCGGCACCAGCAGCACGGTGCTCGGCTCCACCGCCCGGGCGTCCGCCGGGTAGCCGGTGGGCGTGGCGAGCGCCGCCTCGGCGAACGACTCGCCGGAGCGGAAGACGTGGATCACCTGCTCCTTCCCGGCCGCGCTCACCCGGTGCACGTTGACCGCGCCGCGCTGGACCACGTAGAACCCCTCGGCGGGCGCGCCCTGCCGGAAGAGATACTCCCCGCGCCCGAGGTTGCGCAGCACCGCGAACCCGGCGATCGCGCCGAGATCCTCCGCCGACAGCCCGCTGAACAGCTGGCAGCAGCGCAGCGAACCGGCCAGGGCGGCGAGGCGCAACTCGGTCGGACGGGGCGTCATCTCCCGGCCAGAAAAGCGCGCTCAGGCCGGGTTGTCGCGCCAGAAAGACGTTGCCCACCCGCCGTCGGCCCGGCGCTCGACCCGGCTGGCGAAGCCCTCGCTCTTGAGCTTCTCGATCAGGGGCGCGGGCAGGAACGGGGCGACGATCGTCAGGCCGCCGCCCGGGGCGAGCGCGTCGACGCGGCGGCGGATTTCGGAAAGGGGCTCGACGCCCTGCGCCAGCATCGGGCGCACGTCGAGGGTCTTGAATTTGACGGCGGACATGGCGGGGCGGGTTCAGGCGGCCGGCGCCGGCTCGCGGATCGTGGTCAGGAGCATCGAAAACGGCTCCGGCGCAAACACGGCGTGCGGCAGCCCCGGCGGCATGTGCAGCAGGTCGCCGGCGCGCAGCGGCGTCTTCTTGCCGGCCAGCGTGAATTCGCAAGCCCCGCTGAGCACCTGCACCAGTGCCCGCGCCGGCGTCGCGTGCTCGGTGAGCTGCTGGCCGGCGGCGAAGGCGAAGAGCGTGACCCGGACCCCGGCCCGGTCGTGCAGCGCGCGGCTGACGATGCCGGCTTCCGAAAACTGGGCGGCCTCCGCGAGCGGGATCACGCCGGCGGCCGCCGGATCAAAGAGGGTGGTTTTGGCCATGGAAGCTTCCGGGGCGGGCGGGCCCTACCTCGTGTCCGCGGCGACCACCGCCCGGCCGGCCTCGGCGAGGCCGCCTTCCAGCCCGGCGCGTTGGTGAACGATCTCGCCCTCCGGATTGAGGACGGTGATCAGGTTGGAGTGTTGGAACATCCCGGCGGCGTCCCGCTTGTACTTCACGCCGAGCACGGCCGCCAGTTCACGGATGTCGTCCGGCGCGCCGCGCAGCAGCACCCAGCTGGCGTTGAGCCCGTGCGCCTCGCGGTACGCCTGCAGCGCCGCCACCGTGTCCCGCCGATCGTCGAAGCTGACGAGGACGAACCGGGCCTGGTCGCGCACGGCGGCCGGCAGGGTCTGCTGGATCTGCGTCATGTCGGCGACGATCCGCGGGCAGGCGTAGCCGCAGGAGGTGAAGAACATCGCGAGCACCACGGGCCGGCCGCGGAGCGCGGCGAGCTGGAACGACCGGCCGGCGTCGGTGGTCCAGCTCGCGTCGAGCTGGTAGACCGAGCGGCTGGACAGCGCCGGCGCGGCCGCGGCGGCGGCGGCGCAGCACGGGCAGGCGTCCGCGGCGCGGACGCCGGGGAGGGCGGCCAGGGTGGCGAACAGGAGAAGCATCGGGCGGGAGTTCATGGTGAAATTCAGGGGGCGGCGTCGCGCGCGCAGCGGAAGCCGAGGTCGGCGACGGTGTAGTTCGCGCCCAGGCTGCTGCGGAAGCCGGCGCGCATGAAGGCGGCGTAGTCGGACGGATCGCGGCTGCTGGCGGCGCCGCCGCCGCAGAACATGCCCGCGGCCCCGCTGCCGCGGCTGTCGCCGCTGATCAGCACGGTGTTGAAATCGTCCACCCACTCCCACACCAGGTCGAGGAGGTCGCGGGCGCCGAACAGGTTCGCGCGGCCGGAGCCGGCCGCCGGGAGCACGGCGGGCTGCGGCGTGGCGTACCAGGCCAGCACCGCCGCGGTGAAACCCGGCTCGGCGCGCCCGTCGGCGCGCTGGAAGCCGGCGGCGGCGGCCCGCTCCCACTCCGCGATCGTCGGCAGGCGCTTGCCCGCCCAGCGGGCGTAGGCCCGCGCCGCGAACCACGACACCTGCACCACCGGCGCCGCGGCCGGGGCGTCCGGCCCCGGATTCAGGTCCCCGGCCCAGCGCGCGAGGTAGGTGCGGTCGGCGAAGAGTGGCGACACCCGCGAGCGGCGCCATGGCGGGTTGGCACTCACAAAGGCGAGGAATTCGGCGTTGGTCACCGGCCGCTCGTCGAGCCAGTACGCCGCCACCGGCACCTGCGCGGGATCCGTGCGGTCGCGCAGCAGCGGCACGTACGCGCCGGCCGGGATCAGCACCATGCCGCGCGGCGGCGGCGCGGCCGCGGCGAGCGAAGTGGCCGCGATCACCGCGGCGAGCACATGAGTCCAATGGGACCGATATGCCCCATGCTCCTTCATTGCGAAACCCCGGCCGCCTTCACGCGGCGGACATCGTCCACCGTGTAGGGCGCGGCGTTGTTGCCCCAGCTGTTGGTCACGTAGGTGAGGACGTCCGCGATCTGCTGGTCGGAGAGCACCTGCGCGGGCATGACGTTGTTGAACGTCTGGCCCTTCACCGTGACCGGCCCGGTCAGGCCCTTGGTCACGATGCGGATCGGCCGGTCGTGGTCGGCAAGGAGGAAGTCGGAGCCGGCGAGCGGCGGGAAGATGCCGGGCAGGCCCAGGCCGTTCGGCTGGTGGCAGGCGAAGCAGGTCTGCATGAAGACGCGCTTGCCGCGCTCGACCTGCGCCTCCTTGGTCAGGGACGCGATCTTCGGGTTGGTCTTGATCTCCTC
>DATJUU010000304.1:0-20712 GCA_035502155.1 Opitutaceae bacterium | reverse complement strand
GGCGCGCTACTTCATGAGCATGGGCGTGCACCACGACAACTTCGACCTCTGGAACTCGACGCACACCCGCTGGAACGCCGTCAACATGGGCCTCAAGCGCGACGTCGTCGGCGAGTTCCGCCAGGCGGCCCGCAACCACGGTCTGCGCTTCGCCGTCAGCGACCACCTCTGGATCTCCTACAAGTGGTTTTCCGTCAGCCACGGCAGCGACCGCGAGGGTCCGCTGGCCGGCGTGCCCTACGACGGGGTCAATCCCGAGTTCGCCGACCTCTACGGTTCCTGCGACGAAGTCGACACGCAGCTCGACTGGAATGAGGACGGCATTCCCGAGGCGTGGAAGCGCCACTGGTACGCCCGGATCAAGGACCTCGTGGACAAGTACGAGCCGGACCTGCTCTACGCCGACGGCCACCTGCCGTTCGAGGAGTGGGGCCTGGGCCTCGTGGCCGAGCTGTACAACATCAGCGCCCGGCAGCACGGCGGCGAGGTGCAGGCGGTCTACACCAGCAAGCGGCGGCAGGATTCCGCCGAGGGCGTCTGCGTGCTCGACGTCGAACGCGGCCTGGTCGACTCGATCTGGCCGGAGCCGTGGCAAACCGACACCTGCATCGGCGAATGGCATTATCGGCGCGGCATCAAATACAAGACCCCGAAGACCGTGATCGACATGCTGGTCGACATCGTCAGCCGCAACGGAAACCTGATGCTCAACATCCCGCTGCCGAATGGCGGCCGGCCCGACGACGAGGAACTGAAGATCGTCGAGGCCATCACCGCCTGGATGGCGGTGAACAGCGAGGCCATCCACGACACGCGACCGTGGAAGATTTTCGGCGAGGGGCCGGGCACCCAGAAACCGTCGGCCAAGGAGGCGTTCAACGAGCGGAACCGCAAACCCCTCGGCGCCGAGGACGTCCGGTTCACGACCAAGGGCCCCGTGCTCTACGCTTTCTTCATGGGCTGGCCGGAGAAGGAGGTGGTCATCACGCCGCTCGCCACCACCAGTCCGAACGTCGCCGGCCGCGTGCAGAACGTCGAGCTGCTCGGCTACGGCGGGAAACCGGCCTGGACGCACGACGCCAAGGGGCTGACGGTGCAGCTGCCGGCCGAGAAACCCTGCGACCACGCCTGCGCGCTGAAGATCACGGGACTCCTTTGAGCCATTCGCCGGGCGCGCGGAAACGTCCCGCGGCGCGCCGCCGTCTCCACCCCACCGCATCATGAATACCCCGCTCCATTTCCGCCGTCTCCTGCTCGCGGCGCTCGCGCTGGCCGCCGCCGGCGCGACCGCCCCGGCCGCCCCGCCGATCCCGCGCCTCGAGAAACGCGGCGCCGCGACCCAGCTGATCGTCGACGGCCGGCCGTATCTGATCCTCGGCGGCGAAACCGCCAACACGGCGTCGTCCAGCCTCGCCTACATGAACGACACCTGGCTCCACCTGGCGCAGATGAACCTCAACACCGTGTTGGTGGGGGTGGGGTGGGACTGGATCGAGCCGGTCGAGGGCAAGTACGATTTCAGCCTGATCGACGGCCTGCTGACCGGGGCGCGGCGGCAGCACCTCCGCCTCGTGTTCCTGTGGTTCGGCAGCTGGAAGAACGGCATCTCGAGCTTCGCACCGGCGTGGGTGAAGGCCGACCCGACGCGCTTCCCGCGCGTCCAGATCAAGGGCGGGTCCTCGATCGAGGTGCTCTCGCCGTTCTCCGAGGCCAACCGTTACGCGGACACGAAGGCCTACGTGGCGCTCCTGCAACACCTGGCCGGCGAGGACCACGCGCGCACCGTGCTCATGATCCAGATGGAAAACGAGGTCGGCGTGCTCGGCGACTCGCGGGACCGCTCCGCCGCGGCCGAGGCGGACTTTGAGCAGCACGTGCCGCAGGCGCTGACCGACTATCTGCAGCAGCACCGGGAGCAGTTGAATCCCGGGCTGCGCCAGCTCTGGCTCGCCGCCGGCGGCCGCACGGCCGGCACCTGGACGGAGGTCTTCGGGCCGGGACCGGCGACCGACGAGATCTTCATGGCCTGGCGGTACGCGCGCTACATGAACGACATTGCCCAGGCGGGCAAGGCCGTGTACCCGCTCCCGGTCTACACCAACACCTGGATCGTCCAGCCCGAGGACCAGGGCCCGGGCGACTATCCCAGCGGCGGACCGGAGCCGCTGGTGCTCGACATCTGGAAGGCGGGCGCGCCGTCCATCGACCTCAACGCGCCGGACATCTACCTGCCGAATTTCGCCGACTGGGTGGGGCGCTTCCACCGGCCGGACAATCCGCTCTTCGTGCCGGAGTCGCGCGGCGACGCCGCGGGCGCGGCCAACGCCTTCTACGCCATCGGGCGCCACGCCGCGCTCGGCTACTCGCCGTTCGGCATCGACAACGCCGGCCGCCTGCTCGCGCTGCGGCCGGACCTGGGCGAGCCGCCGGAGGTCGACATCCGCAAGCTGCCGCTGCCGCGGGCCTACGCCGTGCTCGCGGAGCTCGCGCCGACAATCCTCGAGCACCAGGCGGGCGGCACCATCTCGGCCGTGCTCCTGAACCACGACCACCAGACCGAGAGCATTCCTCTCGGGGATTATGTCCTGAATGCCGACCTGCGCCGCAACCGGCGCGATCCCGCGCAGGTGCCACCCTTCGGCTACGGGCTGTTCATTGCGCTCGGCCCGGGCGAGTACCTCGTCGCCGGCAGCGACATCCAGGTCACGTTCACGCCCAACACCCCGGGACCGCCAATCGCCGGCCTCGCGACGGCCGAAACCGGCAGCTTCGTGCGCGGCGAATGGGTGCCGGGGCGCCGCATGAACGGCGACGACATCCTGCTCGACTACAAGCTGGGCGAGGCGGCGGCCAACCACCAGTCCGGCAGCGGGCTGCGCTTCGGCCCGGGCGCCCCGACGATCCAGCGGGTCACGCTGTACCGGTATCGGTGATCGCCGCCGGGAGGATCGGCGACAGCCGGCTCACTCCACCGTCACCGACTTGGCCAGGTTGCGCGGCTTGTCGACGTCGCGCTTGAGCTCGGCGGCGATGTAGTAGCTCAGGAGCTGCACCGGGATCGCGGCCACGATCGGCAGCACGGCCTCGTGGCATTCGGGGATGGTGATGATCTCGTCGGCCAGGCCCGGCGGCAGCTCGCAACCCTGGGTGGTGATGACGATGGTCCGGCCCTTGCGCGCCTTGATCTCCTGGATGCTGGAGACGACCTTGGGGAAGACCTCGCCCTTGGGGGCGAAGAAGACGGTCGGGCATTTCTCGCTCACGAGGGCGATCGGGCCGTGCTTCATCTCGGCCGCCGGGTAGCCCTCGGCGTGGATGTAGGAGATCTCCTTGAGCTTGAGCGCCCCTTCCAGGGCGATCGGGAACATGGTCAGCCGCCCGAGAAACAGGAAGTCCTGGTACTTCGCGTGCCGCCGGGCGATGTCGCGGATGTGCGGCGCCTGCTCCAGCACCTGGCGCACGAGCTCGGGCGCCTGCTTGAGCGCCTGCACGTAGGCCACGCCGTCGCTGAAGCTCATGTCGCGCATCCGGGCCACGTAGAGCGCGAACATCGCCGCGATCAGCAGCTGGGAGGTGAACGCCTTGGTCGAGGCGACGCCGACCTCGGGCCCGGCGTGCTGGTAGACGCCGCCGTCGGCCTCGCGCGCGATGGTCGAGCCGACCACGTTGCAGATCGCCATCACCTTGAAACCCTTCCGCCGGGCCTCGCGCAGGGCCGCGAGCGTGTCGAGCGTCTCGCCCGACTGGCTGATGACGAAGAACAGGGTGTTGGGCTGCAGGGGTGCGTTGCGGTAGCGGAACTCGGACGCGTAGTCGACCTCCACCGGCACGCGGGCGTAGCGCTCGATCAGCTGCTCCGCCACCAGGCAGGCGTGCCAGGCGGTGCCGCAGGCGCAGAACTGGAAACGATCGATCTGGCGGAAGTCGGCCGGCGTCAGGTTGAGCCCGCCGAAGTTGGCCGTGCTCTGGTCCTCGGAGAACCGGCCGCGCATCCCGTTCTCCAGCGCCGCCGGCTGCTCGAAGATCTCCTTCTCCATGAAATGCGCGAAGCGGCCCAAGTCCGCGTCCTCCACCCGCCAGGTGACGCGGTCGATCACCGGCGAGACGTCGGTCAGGTCGAGCGTGGTGATGGAGAAGTTCTTGGGCGTGACGTGCACCATCTCGCCGTCCTTCAGGTAGACGACGTTCTGGGTCCGGCTGATGATCGCGGCGACATCGCTGGCGATCAGGAATTCGCCGTCGCCCACGCCGAGGATGAGGGGCGAGCCCTTGCGCGCGGCCACGATCTCGCCGGGGTGCTCGGTGCAGAGCACGGCGATGCCGTAGGTGCCCTCGACGTGGTGGAGGGTCTTGCGCACGCTCTCGAGGAAGCGGCTGGCGTCCGTCCGCGCCGGCTCCTTCTGGTAGTGGTAGGCGATGAGGTTGACCAGCGCCTCGGTGTCGGTCTCGGAGGCGAAGGTGTAGCCCTTGCCGGCGAGAAACTTCCGCATCCCGAGGTAGTTTTCGATCACGCCGTTGTGGACAAGGGCGAATTTGCCGTCGCTGCTGACGTGCGGGTGGGCGTTGGCGTCGGTCACGCCGCCGTGGGTGGCCCAGCGCGTGTGGCTGATGCCGCTCACGCCCGGCAGCGCCTGCTGCGCCGCCAGCTTCATCAGGTTGTCCACCCGACCGACCTGCTTGACCACGGAGAAGCTCCGGTCCTGCTCCACGGCCAGGCCGGCGGAGTCATAACCGCGGTATTCCAGCCGCTTCAGTCCCTCGAGCAGGATGGCCGAGGCCTTCTTTTTGCCGACGTAGCCGACGATGCCGCACATGGGTAGATCCGGGTCTAATCTCTTTTGGCTGGCGATTTTAGGGGTCCCGTCAAAGGTAGAGCAAGGCTATAGCTCGCGTCGTGCCATGAATCCCAACCCAAGCGTGCTCGCGGTCATCATGGGAGGCGGCCGCGGCACCCGTCTGTACCCCCTGACCAAGGAGCGGTGCAAACCGGCGGTGCCGCTGGCCGGCAAGTACCGCCTCGTCGACATCCCGATCAGCAACTGCCTGAACTCGGACATCAATCGCATCTTCCTCCTCACGCAGTTCAACACCGCCTCGCTCCACCGCCACGTCCAGAGCACCTACCACTTCGACTCCTTCGGGCGCGGCTTCGTCGACATCATGGCGGCCGAGCAGACGGAGAAGAGCGCCGACTGGTACCAGGGCACGGCCGACTCGGTGCGCCGCAACTTCGTCCACTTCCGCACCCATCCCCACGACTACCTGCTCATCCTTTCGGGTGACCAGCTGTACCGGATGGATTTCCGCAAGATCATCGCCCAGCACATCGCCACCGGCGCGGATGTGACGATCGCGGCGACGCCGGTGTCGGTCGCGCAGGCGGGGAGCCTCGGGATCATGCGCGTCAATGACAACCTGGAGATCCAGCAGTTCGCCGAGAAACCGAAGGATCCCGCCGCGATCGACAGCCTCGCCATCAGCCCGGCCCTGCAGGCCCGGCTGGGCACGCCGGCGCCCGGCAAGCGCTGCCTCGCCTCGATGGGCATCTACGTCTTCACCCGCGGCGTGCTGAAGGACGCGCTCGACAACAACATGAGCGACTTCGGCAAGGAGGTCATCCCGAGCCTCCTCGGCAAGCAGCGCCTCTACGCCTACATCTTCGAGGGCTACTGGGAGGACATCGGCACGGTACGCTCGTTCTTCGAGGCCAACCTCGCCCTGGCGCAGCCGCTGCCGCCGTTCAACTTCTACACCCACACCACGCCAATCTACACCCACCCGCGCTTCCTGCCCGCCTCCAAGATCAACAAGTGCACCATCGACTACGTCGTCGTCGGCGACGGCTCGATCATCACCGACACGACGCTCAAGCACTGCGTGATCGGCATCCGCTCGATGATCCGCGAGGGGTCGCGCCTCGAGGACGTGGTGATGATGGGCGCCGACTTCTACGAGAGCGAGGACGAGGTCAAGGCCAACGCCGCGCACGGCTTCCCCAACGTCGGCGTCGGCTTCGGCTGCCACATCCGCGGCACGATCATCGACAAGAACGCCCGCATCGGCGACGGCTGCGTGCTCTCGCCCGAGGGCAAAAGCAACGGCGACTACCCGCACGACATCATGATCCGCGACGGCGTGCTGGTCGTGCCCAAGGGCGCGGTGATTCCGGCCGGCACGACGATTTGACGCGCGCGGCGGGGTCTGTCATGCTCGCCTCCGGTCAGGAACCCCACCATTCCGGAGGAGGTTGAGATGAAAAAGATCCTCGTTTGCACCGACGGTTCGGCTTACGCGTTCGTCTGCTACGATTATGCGGCGTGGATGGCCCGGCGCACCGGCGCCGCCCTGGAGGTCCTCTACGTCTCCGACCTGCGCCAGTTCGAGGTGCCGATGGTCGCCGACCTGAGCGGGAGCCTCGGCGCCCAGCCCTACCAGGCCGTGCTGGGCAAGCTGCAGGAGTTCGAGCAGGAGCGGGCCAAGGCGATCCTGGAGCAGGCGCGCCAGCATTTCGCCGCCAAGGCGCTGCCGGCGGGCGCCACCTATACGCACAAGCTCGGCTTCCTCGTCGACACCTTCCACGACTTTGAGGCCCACGTGGACCTCATCATGCTCGGCAAGCGCGGCGAGAACGCGAATTTCGCCACCGAGCACCTGGGCTCGACGATGGAGCGGGTGGTCCGTGCCAGCCACCGGCCCTGCCTGGTGACGTCGCGCGCCTTCAAGCCGGTCGAGCGCATGCTCTTCGCCTTCGACGGCGGCAAGAGCGGCCAGAAGGCGCTGGAGTTCCTCGCCACCTCGTCGACCTTCAAGGACCTCGAACTGCACCTCGTGACCGTCGCGGCGCACGCCGCGGAGGAGGCGGCGCTCAAGACGCTGCATGGCGCCGAGGGGGTGCTGCGCGCGGCGGGCTACGCGCCGGTCTGCCAGATGCTGGTGGGCACGGTCGACCAGGAGATCAGCGGCTACGTGGAGAAGCAGGGCATCAATCTCCTGGTCATGGGCGCCTACGGCCACGGGCCCTTCCGGCGCCTGATCATCGGCAGCAACACCACCGCGATGATCCGCCACTGCCGCATCCCGGTGCTGCTGTTCCATTAGGGCGGCCGTCCGGCGATTGACGCCGCCGCCGCCCCGGGCAGAATCCGCGGCGCCCTCGTGAAGCAGCCGCCGGCGATATCCGAACCGCAGTTGCCCGTCACGCCGCGCTGGCGGATCGCGCTGGCGGCGGCCCTCCTCGCCGGCGCCCTTCTCGCCGCCTACCATGACTGCTTCCGCGGGGCGCTGGTCTTCGACGACGAGCCCGCGATCCTGCAGAACCCCACCATCCGGTCGCTCTGGCCGCCCTGGCGGATCTTCTGGCCGCCGCCCGATGAAACGGTGACCGGCCGGCCGCTGGCCAACCTGACGCTGGCCGTCAACCACGCGATCAGCGGCACGCACGTCTGGAGCTACCACGCCTTCAACCTGCTGGTGCACCTGCTCGCGGCGCTGACCCTTTTCGGCCTGCTGCGGCGCACGCTCCGGCTGCCGTCGCTGCGCGCGCGCTTCGGCGCGCCGGCCCTGCCGCTCGCCCTCGCCATCGCGCTCTGGTGGGGGCTGCATCCGCTGCAGGTCGAGGCGGTGACCTACGTCATCCAGCGGGTCGAGTCGCTGATGGCGTTGTTCTTCCTCCTGACGTTCTACTGCCTGGTGCGGGCGGTCGACTCGCCCCGGCCGGGCCGCTGGCAGGGCGCCGCGATCGCGGCCTGCCTGCTCGGCGCGGCGACGAAGGAGGTGATCGCGGTCGCGCCCGTGCTGCTGTTCTTCTATGACCGCACGTTTCTCGCCGGCACCTTTCGCGAGGCCTGGCGGCGGCGCGGGCGCTTCTACCTCGGGCTGGCGGGCGCCACGTGGCTGCTGCTCGCCGGGCTGGTGGCCAGCGCGGGCTGGAACCGCAACGGCACCTCCGGCTTCGACGTGGGCATCTCGCCCGCAGCCTACTGGCTGACGCAGTTCGAGGCGGTCGTCCGCTACCTCTGGCTCGCGGTGTGGCCGCATCCGTTGATCTTCGAGTACGGCACCTTCTGGGAGAAATCCGCGCGGGCGGTGGTGCCGGAGGCGGTCGTGGTGGTCGGGCTGGCGGCGGCGACCCTGTGGGCGCTGGCGCGCCGGCCGAGGCTCGGTTTCCTCGGCGGCTGGTTCTACGCGATCCTGGCGCCGACCAGCGTCATCCCCGGGCGCATCCAGATGATTGTCGAGCACCGGATGTACCTGCCGCTCGCGGCGATCGTCACGCTCCTCGTGCTCGGGCTGCACACGTTGCTGCGCCGGGCCCCGCTCACGCTCACCCTCACGCTCGCCCTCGCGCTGGCCCTGGGCGTGCTCACCGCGCGCCGCAACGCCGACTACCGCACGGCCCTCGCGCTCTGGGAGGACACGGTAGCGAAGCGCCCGGACAACGCCCGCGCCTTCAACTGCCTCGGCGTGGTCCAGGCGAACGCCGGCCAGTATCCGGCGGCGGTCGCAAGCTACCGCACCGCGGTCCGCCTCCGGCCGGCCTATCCGGAGGCGCACAACAATTTCGGCGACACCCTCAATCGCGCCGGCCAGCCGGCCGCGGGGATGCGGGAGCTGCAGATCGCGCTGGCGATGGAACCGGACTATGCGATCGCCCACAGCAACCTGGGCAATTCGCTGCTCCAACTCGGCCGCGTCCAGGAGGCGATCGACCACTACGAGACCGCGCTGCGGCTGAAGCCGGATTTCCTCGAGGCGCGCTACGACCTGGGCAACGGCTTCCTGCAGGCGGGGCGGATGGCCGATGCGATCCGGTGCTACGAGGAAGTGCTGCGGCAGGATCCCGAGTTCACCGATGCGCAGTACAATCTGGGCAACGCCCTCTTCAACACCGGCCGGGCGGACCAGGCGGTCGCTCACTACGAGGCGGCCCTGCGGGTGAAGCCGGACTGGGTGGAGGCGCGCAGCAACCTGGGCAATGCCCTGTTGCAGGCCGGCCGCACGAACGAGGCGATCGCCCAGTTCCAGGCGGCGCTGCGGCTCCGGCCCGGTTACGCCGAGGGCCACAACAACCTCGGCGCAGCCTATTACCAAGCCGGGCGGATTGCGGACGCGATCCGGGAGTTCGAGACCGCGCTGCAGCTCAAGCCGGACTACGCCGACGCCCGCGACAACCTGGAGCGGATGCGGGCGCTGCCGCACTGAGGGCGCGGGCTACCGGTCCTTTTTCAGCGCGTCCCGGATCTCCTCGAGCAGCACCTCGGTGCGGGTGGGCGGGGTGGGGGCGGCGGCGTGCTGGTGGCGGAGGCGGTTGATGATCCGCACGACGAAGAACATGGCCCCGGCGACGATCAGGAAGTTGATGATCGTGTTCAGGAACAAACCGAGATTGAGCGTGACCGCCCCCGCGGTCTTGGCGGCCGCCAGCGAGGCGTAGGGGCCGTGCTCCTTGGTGCCCGCCTTGAGCACGACGTAGAGATTGCTGAAGTCGACGTCGCCAACCAGCAGACCGATCGGCGGCATGATGACGTCGTTGACCAGCGAGGTGACGATGCCGCCGAAGGCGCCGCCGATGATCACGCCGACGGCGAGGTCGACCACACTGCCCTTGATGGCGAATTCCCGGAATTCCTTGAACATGGCGGGAGGGAGAAGGAGGTGTACTGCGCGGCTCCCGATATGAGGGAACCGCGGCAAAAGGGAAGCCGGTTTCGGGCGGCGGGTGCGCCAGGCGGTCGAGGGTAGCAGCCGACGTGAGGAGGCTGGATCCGGAATCGGTGACCCGGACCGCCTCGTCACCTCGGCGGCTGCGAATCAAGCCGGCCGCCGCCTACGGGAACAACCCGCGCCTTTCCTTGGCCTCCGCCACGCGCTCGATGCCGAGGGTCAGGGCGGCGAGCCGGCGGCTGAACTTCATCTTCCGCTTCTGGTACTCGACGCTGGCCTTCGCCTTGTCGAGGATCGCGTGGAGCTTCGCCATCACCTCGTCGCGGGTCCAGTAGTAGTTCTGCAGGTTCTGCAGCCACTCGAAGTAGGAGACGATCACGCCGCCGGAATTGCAGAGCACATCGGGGATGAGCTCGATCTCCTCGCGCGACTCGAGCACCTTGTCGGCGGCGTTGGTCGTCGGGCCGTTGGCCGCCTCGGCGAGGAGGCGGCACTGGAGTTTCGGGGCGTTTTCCTCGGTGATCACCCGCTCGAGGGCGGCCGGCACGAGCACCGTGCAGGGGAGGGTGAGGACCTGTTCGCCGGGGATCTCGTCGCCGCCGCCGAAGTCATGGAGGACGCGGTTGGACTGGACGTACTGGAGCGCCTTGTGGATGTCGATGCCGCGCGGATTGTGGAACGCGGCGGTGTGGTCGGAAATGGCGATGATTTTCGCGCCGTAGTCGGCGAGCGCGGCGGCGGTCTCGCTGCCGACGTTGCCGAAGCCCTGGATGGCGACGGTCGCCTGCGTGACCGGGATCTTGAGGTCGTCGAGGTAGGACTTGACCAGGTAAGCCACGCCCTGGCCGGTGGCCTCGCGCCGCCCGGCGGAGCCGCCGAGCGCGATCGGTTTGCCGGTGACGATGGCCGGCTCGACGTGCCCGACGTGGTTGGAGTAGGTGTCCATCATCCACGCCATCACCTGCTCGTTGGTGCCGACGTCGGGCGCGGCGATGTCGACGTGCGGGGAGAGGAACGGGATCATCTCCTGCATGTAGCGGCGGGAGAGCCGCTCGAGCTCACTGGCGGAGAGGTTGAACGGGTCGACGATGACGCCGCCCTTGGCGCCGCCGAAGGGCAGGCCGACGAGCGAGCACTTCCAGCTCATCCACATCGCCAGCGCCGCCACCTCGCCGAGGGTGACGTTCTGGTGGAAGCGCAGGCCGCCCTTGGACGGGCCGGTCGAGAGGCTGTGCTGGACGCGGTAGCCCTCGAAGACGACCACGGTGCCATTGTCGCGCCGGACGGGCAGGGCCACCGCCATGCAGCGGCGTGGGTATTTGGTGCGGTCCCGGATGGCCTCCGGCAAATTGATGGCGTCGGCCGCCTTGTCGAACTGGCGGCACGCCATGCGGAAGACATCGGAATCGTAGAGTCGGGAAACGATGGCCTTGGACATGGGGAGGATGTCAGCGTTGTTTTTTGATGCGCCCAGCATGGGGGAGGGCCGGGGCAGTGGCAATGGGTAACGGGCGTCCGCGCCGCCCCGCCGCCTTGCCCTCGGCGGGCCAAGGGCCAGAATGCGGGCATGCTCACGCTGCTCTACCGCCTGGTCTCCTGGCTGGCGCGCAAGATCGGCGTGGGCGTGCTGATCGTCGTGCTGGGGCTCGGCGCCTACGCCGTGTGGCTCTTTGCCCGCGACCACATCGACTTCGACGCCCAGCGCCTCCGGCTGCTGCAGACGCTCAGCGGCGAGCGCAAGAAGCTGCAGGCGGCGCTCAATGACGTGAACCAGCGGCTGGTCAGCCTGCAGGCCGAGCAGGCGGCGCAACAGGACCGCGCCCGCGAGGCCGACCAGGTGATCGCCGCCCTCCGCGCCGACGACAGCTGGTGGCGCGGCGTCTGGAGCAGGCTGTTCGGCGACTCCGCCGAGCAGCGGACCAAGGAGGAGCGGATCGCGCGGGTGGAAAAACTGAAGGCCGACGCCACCGCCCGGGCCGCCGCGTTGAAGGAGACCATCACGCACACGATCTGGGAGCGCGACGGCCTGGAGATTGCGCTCGGCCGGGTCGACCGCAACCTCGCGGAGGTCGAGCGGAACAAGTCCAAGATCGTGCACTACCTCACGCTGGCGTGGGACAAGACGCGCTGGTACGTGATCGTGGCGCTCGCCTCGTGGTTCTTCGGGCCGACAGTCTGGAGCCTGGGGCTGTACTACGGCGTGGCGCCGCATCTGAGCCGCGGCCGGCCGATCCAGCTTGCGAGCGAGGCGGCCGCGCTGCCGGAGGTGACCGCCAGCCACGTGTCGGTCGAGGCGGGGCTGCGCCCGGGCGAGAGCGTCTGGGTGCGGGAAAAGTTCCTGCAGGCCTCGGACGAGGGCCTGCGCCGGCGGACCCGCATGGTGCTGGACTGGCGCATTCCGTTCACCTGCGCGGCGTGCGGCCTGAGCGAGCTGGTGGAACTCGCCAACGAATCGGACCGCGCCGAATACCTGGTGACTTTCTCCAACCAGGCCGATCCGCACGTCGAGCTGGCGATCCTGTCCCTGGCCGCGGACGCGTCGCTGGTGCTGCGGCCCAGCTTCCTCGCCGCGGTGATCAAGCCGCGCGCCGAGCGCCTGGCGATCCGGCGCCACTGGCGGCTGTTCACCTGGCAGTCGTGGATCACGCTCCAGTTCCGGTATTTTGAGTTCCTCGGGCCCTGCCGGCTGGTGGTGGCCGGCAGCCGCGGCGTGCGTGCCGAGGTGCTGGCGGACCGGGTGGGGCAGGAGGCCCCGGCGCGGCGCACGAACCAGGACGCCACCATCGGCTTCACGCCGAACCTGCTCTACCGGCCGGTGCGGGCGGAGACCTTCTGGGCGTACTACCGCGGCATGAACCCGCTGTTCGACGATCTCTTCGAGGGCCGCGGGCTGTTCCTCTGCCAGGAGGTTTCGAAGCAGGGCGACGCGGCCAAGGCGCGGCAGTTCTGGGCGTCGGTCTGGGGCGGGGTGCTCAAGATATTCGGCCTGTAGCGAATCGGCGGGCATCCGCGCGACGCCCGGTCCTAGGTTGCCATCTCGCGAGATCCGGACTTCCTGAACGATCATGGAGTTCAAGCTCTCCTCCGAGTACCAGCCCACCGGCGATCAGCCCCAGGCGATCGATGCGCTGGTGCGCTCACTCCAGGCCGGCAACCGCCACCAGACGCTGCTCGGCGTCACCGGCTCGGGCAAGACGTTCACCATGGCCAACGTCATCGCCCGCCTCCAGCGGCCCGCGCTCGTCATCTCCCACAACAAGACCCTCGCCGCCCAGCTCTACTCCGAGTTCAAGAACTTCTTTCCCGAGAACGCCGTCGAATACTTCGTCAGCTATTACGACTACTACCAGCCCGAGGCCTACCTGCCGTCGACCGACACGTACATCGAGAAGGACTCGTCGATCAACGAGGAGATCGAGCGCCTGCGCATCGCCGCCACCAGCTCGCTGGTGAGCCGCCGCGACGTGGTCGTCGTGGCCAGCGTCTCCTGCATCTACGGCCTCGGGTCGCCCGAGGATTTCACCGCGCTGCGCATCCAGCTCCGCAAGGGCGCTCCGCTCGGCCGCGAGCGTCTGCTCGCGCGCCTGGTCGAGAACCTCTACGAGCGCAACGACTACGAGCTGAGGAACGGCTTTTTCCGCGTGCGCGGCGACGTCGTCGACATCATGCCGGCCTACACCGAGCACGGCCTGCGGGTGGAGTTCTTCGGCGACGACATCGAGGCGCTGGGCGAGTTCGATCCGCTCACCGGCGAGGTCCAGCGGCCGCTCGAGCAGTTCGATCTCTACCCGGCCAACCAGTACGTCACGACCCGCGGCAAGCTCGACGGCGCCGTCGCCGGCATCAAGGCCGAGCTCGAGGAGCGCGTCGCTTGGTTCGAGAAGAACGGCCGCTACCTGGAGGCCCAGCGCGTCCGCATGCGCACCAACTACGACTTGGAGATGCTGCAGGAGATGGGCTTCTGCAACGGCATCGAGAACTATTCCCTGCATCTCTCCGGCCGCCGGCCGGGCGAGCGGCCGTTCTGCCTGATCGACTTTTTCCCGAAGGATTTCCTGCTCTTCCTCGACGAGAGCCACGCGACCGTGCCGCAGATCGGCGGCATGTACAACGGCGACATCGCCCGCAAGAAGGTGCTGGTCGACTTCGGCTTCCGCCTGCCGTCGGCGCTGGACAACCGGCCGCAGAGCTTCGCGGAATTCGAGCAGATCACCGGGCAGACCGTGTTCGTCTCGGCCACGCCGGGGCCGTTCGAGCTCGAGCGCTCCAAGGTCGTGGCCGAGCAGCTCATCCGGCCGACCGGGCTGATCGATCCCGAGATCACGCTCCGCCCGACCAAGGGGCAGGTGGAGAACCTCATCGGCGAGATCCGCGCCGCGGTGGCGCAGGGCGAGCGCGTGCTCGTCACCACGCTGACCAAGCGCCTGTCCGAGGACCTCACCGCCTACCTGCGCGAGGCGAAGGTCCGCGTCGAGTACCTGCACTCCGACATCGACGCCATCGAGCGGGTCGAGATCCTGCGCAACCTGCGGCTGGGCAACTTCGACGTGCTCGTGGGCATCAACCTCCTGCGCGAGGGCCTGGACCTGCCCGAGGTGGCGCTGGTCGCGATCCTCGACGCCGACAAGGAGGGCTTCCTGCGCAGCGAGACGAGCCTGATCCAGACGGCCGGCCGCGCCGCGCGGCACGAGAAAGGCCGGGTCATTTTCTACGCCGACCAGCTCACCGACTCGATCAAGCGCACCGTCGAGATCACGCGCTACCGCCGGGAGAAGCAGCTCGCCTACAACCAGGAGCACGGCATCACGCCGCGCAGCGTGAAGCGCGGCGCGCAGGCCAGCCTGCACGCCGCCGGGGCGGGCGAGGAGGAGCAGCCGCTGGCGGTGGCCGAGGGCGACGATGCCGACGTGGCGGCGGTGATCGCGGAGCTGGAAGACGAGATGCAGGACGCCGCGGCCAAGCTCGAGTTCGAGCGCGCCGCCGTCCTCCGCGACCAGATCAACAGCCTCAAGTCCGGCGACTACAAGCGCCGCACGCCGGCGTCACTCCCCGGCGGACGCAAGCGAGGCAAGGAAACTCCCCGGGCACGGGGAAGGGACTGATCCGCGGCCGGCGCTCGGTGGAGGGAGTATCCTTTCCAACCGCCAAGAGGAGGGATAGGCCGGTTGCCCAAGCTCAATTCTCATTCACATTTCGATCGTGGAGTTCACCGAAGAGCAGGCCGAGGCCCACAACGCCCTTTTTCGGGCTGCGAGTGAGATTCTGGTTTCCCACGCGGTCATCGCCGGGCGACCGACGCCCAGTGCCCCCGATACCCTGGTGCGGCGGCAATTGGAGCAGGGCATTCAACTGTTCAGTGAGGCGTTGCAGATCAACCCGGAGGGCTGGCCCTCAATGTGGGGGCTCGGCAAGCTCTACCAGCGATTGGGCGACAATTCGACCGCGCTGAAGTGGTTTGTCGCCGCGCACCAGGTCAATCCGGACCAGCCGGACATCCTGCGCGAGGCGGGAATCGCGGCTTTGAGCCTCGGCGCGAAGGAGGAGGCGTTGCGGCTGTGCTTTGCCGCGGTCAGGATCGCTCCTGATGACCTCGGCCTGCAGGCCAACCTAGCGCTGGCGTTTTTGATCGGGGGCGACGACGAACACGCCGAGGAATGCGCCTCGGTCGCTGTCTCCCGCGATCCGCAGGACGCCGTTTCACGCGCCGTGCTGTCCCTCGTCCAGGAAGTGCGCCAAGGCAGAAGGCCGCGGCCGGATCGCATCGACCCGCCGGGGGCCGGCGCGTAGTGGCACCGGTTTCAATTGGATGCCGCCGCGGGGGTCGTGTCGCATTGCGCCCATCCCCGGATTGACTCGCCCCGGCGGGTGGCATGGGATCTGCGGCGCACCCCGATGCTGGACCCCGGCAGCCGCCGGCCAGCCGCGCCCTTGATCCCGCTTCGATGAAGACCCTGCGGATTTTCATCTCCTCGCCCAGCGATGTGCGGTCGGAGCGCGTGCGGGCCTATGACGTCGTCCAGCGCCTGCAGACCAAGTACCGCGCCTTCATCAAGATCGAGGCGATCCTGTGGGAGGACGAGCCGATGCGCGCCACGGCCACGTTCCAGGCCCAGCTTCCGAAGCCCTCCGAAACCGACGTCGTCATCTGCGTCCTCTGGGCGCGAATCGGCACCCGCCTGCCGCTGGACTTCAAGCGCCCGGATGGCACCGTGCCGACCGGCACGGAGTGGGAGTTCGAGGACGCGTACGCGTCGTTCAAGCTCCGCGGCACGCCCGACCTGCTCGTCTACCGCAAGGTGGCGCCGCCCTCCATCGTCTACACGACGGAGGACAAGCTGCAGGAGTGGCTGCGGCAGAAGAAGGCCCTCGACGCCTTCCTCGACCGCTGGCTGCGCGATCACGAGGGCGCCTTCCGGGCGGCATTCACGGATTTCAACACGGATGACGAGTTCGAGAAGGTCCTGACGGAGCATCTCGACAAGGTCATCAACCGCCGGCTGGAGACGAAGGCGCCGATCTCGTGGACCGAGGGCTCGCCGTTCCGCGGCCTCGAGGTGTTCGAGCCGCAGCACGAGAAGATCTTCTTCGGGCGCGACCTCGCCATCGCGGAAATCACCGGCCGCCTGATCGGGCAATCCAGCCGCGGGCGCGTGTTCCTGATGGTCCTCGGCATGAGCGGGTGCGGCAAATCGTCGCTCGTGCGCGCCGGGGTGCTGCCGGAGCTGATGCGGCCGGGGGTCGTTCCCTCGGTCGGCTGCTGGCGGTGGGCGATCCTCCGGCCCGGCGAGTCCGCGGGCACGCTGCTCGACGGCCTGGCCGGCGCGCTGACGGGCGACAAGGCGCTGCCCGAGCTGATCGAGCTCGGCTACAGCGCCCCGAAGCTGTCCGCCTGCCTGCGCGAGGCGCCGACGCACGCGGTGCCGCTGATCGAGGCCGCCCTCGGTCAGGCGGCGAAGAAGTTCGCGCAGGAGACGCTGCGCGACCGGCCGCCCGAGGCGCGCCTGATCCTCGTCATCGACCAGATGGAGGAGGCGTTCACCAACGAGCGGTTCGACCTCGCGCAGCGGGTGGCCTCCACCCAGGCGCTGACGGCGCTGTCGCAAAGCGGCCTGGTGTGGGTGATCGCCACGGTGCGCAGCGACCTCTACCACTACTACACCGAGAGCGAGGCGTTCCGCGCGCTGCGCGGCGACGACGGCCAGTACGACCTGAGCCCGCCGACCGTCTCCGAGATCGGCCAGATTATCCGCCTGCCGGCGCAGGCCGCCGGCCTCGAGTTCGAGCCGCACCCGCGCACCCACCAGCGGCTGGACGACGCGCTGCAGGAGGAGGCCGCCCGCAATCCGCACGCGCTGCCGCTGCTGGAGTTCTGCCTCGACGAGCTCTACAAGCGGCGGACGCCGGCGCACCTCGTCACCTGGGCCGCCTACGAGGAACTCGGCGGCCTCAAGGGCGCCATCGCCCGCCGCGCCGAGGACGTGCTCGCGGGCCTCTCGCCCGCCGGCCGGCAGGCGTTCCCGCGCGTCCTGGCGGCGCTGGTGACGATGGAGGCCACCGCCACCGCGCGCCTGGCGCGCCGCAAGGACCTGCTGGCGCACCCCGGCGCGGAGGAACTGTTGAACGCGTTCGCCAAGGCCAGCCTGTTCATCTCGGATGTCGACCAGGCCGGTGAGCCGGTGGTGTCCGTGGCCCACGAGGCGTTGATCAGCTCCTGGCCGCGCGTCCAGGAATGGGTGCAGGAGAACAAGGATTTCCTCCGCCTCAAGACCCGGCTGGCTCAGGCCGCGCACCGCTGGCGCGAGGCGGGCCGGGATTCCGACTTCCTCCTCCACGAGGGCAAGCCGCTCGCCGAGGCGGTCGACGCCCTGCGCAAGCGCCGCCCCGAGCTCGACGAGATCGAGTTCGTCGAATCGTCGGTCCGGCACGCCGCCCACCGCCGCCGGATGCGCCGCTCGGCATGGGCGGCCGTGGCGGTGGTCATCCTCGGCCTCATCTTCGGCTCGGTCTGGAAACAGAAGAACGACGCCCTGCGCGCCCAGGCCGAGGCCCAGCACACGGCGAGCAAGACCGATTTCACCTTTGCGGCGGACGAGATGGCGCGCGGCAACCCGCCGGTGTCGCTCGCCTACCTGGCCGACGCCCTGCGCAATGATCCGACCAACCAGGGCGCGATGGCGCTGACCGTCGCGGAGCTGCGCGATTCGTCGCTGCCCCAGGTCAGCGTGCTCCACGGCGACGAGGTGCAGGATGCGGAGTTCAGCCCGGACGGCACGCGTTTCGTCACCGCTTCCGCCGACGGCACGGCGCGTATTTGGGACGTCGCCACCGGCCGGCCGATCGGAGCGGCGCTGCAACACGGGGCGTGGGTGCATACGGCCGACTTCAGCCCGGACGGGCGGGAGATCGTGACCGCCTCTTGGGACAGCAACGCGCGCCTCTGGGATGCGCAGACCGGGATTGAGATCGGCGGGCCGCTGCCGCACGGCGGCCGGGTCGTGACAGCCCGGTTCAGCCCCGACGGAACGCGGGTCGTGACGGCGTGCTTCGATGGCTTCGCCCGCGTGTGGGACGTGCGCACCGGGCAGAAGATCGGGAGCCCGATGGCCCACGAGAAGGGCACGATCGTCTGGACCGCTTGTTTCAGCCCGGACGGCGCCCGCGTGCTGACGGCCTCGGCCGATCACACGGCGCGCCTCTGGGACGCCGCAACCGGCGTGGAGATCGGTGACGCGATGAAGCACGGCGACGAGGTGAATCTCGCAGTCTTCAGCCCGGACGGACGCTGGATCGCCACGGGCTCCGACGACAAGACGGCGCAGATCTGGGATGCCCGCACCCTGATGCGCGTCGGGCAGCCGATGCCGCACGGCGGCCCGGTGAATTACGTGAGCTTCAGCCCGGACAGCGCATCGCTGGCCACGACATCCTCCGACGGAAACGCCTACCTTTGGCCGGTTCCCTATCACGGCGAAGCGCTCCGGGCGCTGCCGCACGCGGGCGTGGTCCGAGCCGCGAAGTTCAGCGCGAACGGCCGCTGGGTGGTCACGTCCTCCTACGATCGCACGGCCCGCGTCTGGGATGCGCACTCCGGGGCGCCTCTGAGCGGGGCCCTGGGGCACAGCGGCGCGGTCTACATGGCCACCTTCAGTCCAGACGGCACGCTGGTCGCAACCGCCTCATTCGATCACACCGCGCGCATCTGGGCATGGCACCAGCTCCGGGAGCTGCCTGCCGTCAACCTCCCGTTGGGGGCCGGCGAAAAACTCGTCCAGATCGCCCTGAGCGGCGACGGCCGGCGCCTGCTCACGATCACGGAGCAGGCCGCCCAAACCTGGGATCCAGGGACCGGGGCGCGCCTGGGTTCGCCGCTGGCGCCGACCGACCTGGGCGGGAAGATGCTGGGCGGCAGTTTCAGTCCGGACGACAGCGAGATCATGACCGTGTCCGAAGGGGGAATCGCCCTATGGGATGCCGCCACCGGCGGGCGACGCACCCTCGGGGCGATCCGGCCCGACGGCACGATGGCCTGTGCGCAGTTCAGTCCGGATGGCCAGGTGATCGCCACCGGCACGGTCGACGGTGCCGTCCGCCTGTGGAATGCGCGGACCGCGGAGCCCCTCGGGGCGGCAATGCCGCACAACGGCAAGGTGGCGAGCATCGGCTTCAGCCGCGACGGACGGTGGCTGGTGACCGCCTCCACCGATCACATGGCGCGGACGTGGAACGCGCAATCCGGCGCGGCCGTGGCCAGGATGCGCACCGACAGTTGGGTGAACGACGCCGAATTCAGCCCGGACGGCCGCTGGGTCGTGACCGCTGGCCTTGGCGGCACGGCGCAAGTCTGGGATGCCCAGACCGGACAGCCCGTCAGCCAGGCGATGCGGCACGGGGCGTCCGTGGTGGCGGCGAGCTTCAGCCCGAACGGGCAATGGGTGCTGACCGCCTCGCGCGACCAGACGGCCCAGATCTGGGAGGCACGGACCGGCGTGGCGGTGAGCCTGCCGCTGCGGCACCAGGGCCCGGTGGCGGGCGCGCGGTTCAGCGCCGACGGGAAATGGATACTGACCGCGGCGGAGGATGGCACGGTGCGCACGTGGGATGCGCCGTACGTCGCCGCGGAGGCACCGGATTGGCTGAGCAACCTGGCCGAGGCCGCCGGCGGCATGATCCTGGATCGGACCGGCGTGCTGCAGCCGACGCCGCACGACACCGCCGGGCTGCGGACCGAGCTCGATCACTTGGCGCCGAACGACGACGTGGCCCGCTTCGGCCGCTGGTTCGCAGAGGATCCCGACGCGCGACCGCTTTCGCCGCGCGGCGGTTAAGCACCGGCGCCGCGAAGCCCCGGCTAAGCCCATTCGGGCGGGTTCTGCAGGTGGGGCTTGAGCACGCCGATGCAGGGCAGGTTGCGGTAGCGCTCCGCGAAATCGAGCCCGTAGCCGACGACGAACCGGTCCGGGATCTTGAACCCGACGAAGTCCGCCTCGAACTCCACCTCGCGCCGGCCCGGCTTGTCGAGCAGCACGCAGGTCCGCACCGACGCCGGGTTGAGCTTCTTGATCAGGTTGACGACGACGGAGAGGGTCTTGCCGGTGTCGAGAATGTCGTCGAGCAGCAGCACGTGGCGGTTGGCGATGTCGATCGTGAGGCTGTGGATGATCTCCGGCCTGCCGATCGAGTGGGTCTCGTTGCGGTAGCTGGAGACGCGGATGCAGTCCAGGCGGATGGGGCAGCGGATCGCGCGCAGGAGGTCCGCCCCGAAGAGCAGGGCGCCGTTGATGATGGCGACGACGGTGACCTCCTCCTCGCCGTAGGCGGCGGTGATCTCCGCTCCGAGCTTGTTCACGCGGCGCTTGATCTGGCCTTCGGAGACGATGATTTCCTCGAGGTCGGCGATCGAGGGCGGGGCTTTGGCGATGACAGGCATGGGAGCAGGGACCGTAAGTTCGGCGGCGGATGCGGCGGGTGTGACAGCCAAAGGGGAAAATCCGCCGGCTGGCAAATGGATAACCGCCGGGTGCGGTGACGGTTATTCTTTTGACTCCCCCG
>DATJUU010000303.1:0-8681 GCA_035502155.1 Opitutaceae bacterium | reverse complement strand
CGAGCACGGTGTAGCCGGCTTTCGTCAGCGCGAGAATCGGATGCAGGTCGCGCCGGTAGACCCACATGTAGCCCAACGGATAGCTGTAGCCGTGGAGCCAGATCACCGCCGGGCGCCGCTGGCCCGCGGCCGTGGCCTTGGCCTTGGGATAGTAAAGATCGCCGCTCACCCCGTCGCCGAAGCGGAGCTTGCGCGAGTCGACCTGGTCCTTCTCCGGCTCGAGCCAGCCGAACTCCGGCCCGCCGCGGCTGATCACCCACGCCGGCACGTCGGGCGCGGTCTGGCCCGGATTGCCGGTCTTGCCCTCAGCGACGACCGTCGGCCCGGGCGGCGGTCCGCGCCGGAGCAGGAACGCCGGCAGCGGCGTCGGCGGCATCAGCGGCGGCTCGAGGCCGAGCATCCAGTCCACCGACCGGCGGATCGCGGGGGCCTTCGTCTCCCAGGCCGCCACGCTGTCGATCGTCGAGCCGTCCGCGGCGGTCAGGAGGTCGTTCGCTGGGTGCGGCGGAAACTGCGCCAAGTCCGGCGCCCCGCCGCTGCCGGCGCGCCACGCGCCCCAGCTCCAGGGGAACAGCAGGTGGTTGTCCCACCGGTGCCCCGAGCGCCCGAACTGGATGTCCAGCCAGTCGATGCACGCCTCCGGGTCGTTGGCGCCGTGGAAGCCCGGCACGCGCAGCAGGCCGAGGCGGTCTGGCGCGCCGAGCAGGCGGTAGACGGGGAGCGCCGAGTGATACGTCTGTTCGTCGCCCCACGTGTTGGAGACCTCGTCGTTCTGACCGTACTCGATGAGGCAGGCGCGCGGGGCGATCAGCGCCACGAGCAGGTTGCCGTCGACCGGCAGCCGGTCCTCGTGCCCGGCGAAGAAGCGCAGCTGCGGGGCGAACCAGGTGGGGAACATCCGGGTCGTGGTCTCGATGCTCTCGGCCTGGTTGAGCTCGCTGCCCTGGCGCCAGGAGAACACGCCGCCCACGCCGGTGCTGCCCGCGATCACCGCCGCGATGCGGTCGTCCAGCGCGGCGGCGATCGTGGCCATCTTGCCGTCGCGCGAGTAGCCGAACAGCGCCACCTGCTTCATGTTCACCGGCGGCAGCGTCGCCAGGTAGTCGAGCACGAGCTGCACCGCCCAGGCCCGCCGCGGCAACGCGGCGAAATCGCAGTCCGGGTACAGCGCCGCGTACGCCGCGGCGTCATCCATGAAGTCGTTGCCCGCGTAGCCGGCGGCGATGTACCCGCGCCGGATCAGCGCCGGCCCCCAGCCGGCGAGGTTCGGGCAGATCAGCACCGGGAACGGCCCCGGGCCGTCCGGCAGCGTCACCTGCACGCGCAGCGTTCCCCGGTCGCCCGGGCCGAATTCGAGGCGGACGTCGCGCGTGACCCAGCCGGGGCCGCGGGTTTCGCCGAGCGGGACGACCCGGTCGAGTTTCGGCTTCGGCGGAAACCGGCCCAGGTCGTATTCCTGAAACAGGTTCCAGATCTCGGCCCGTCGCGCCGGCCAGCCGGCCGCCGTGTCCACCAGCCGGCCGTCGAGGAACTGCAGCGGGTCCGGCAGGCCGTTGTGCCGCGGCAGCGCGTCGAAATCGGGCGGGAGTGTGCCGGTCTTCTGCTGCCAGGCGGTCCACTCCGGATCGGGCGGCAGGTGGTGCTGCATCCAGTCGAGGTACGCACGGCGCTGGTCCGGGGACAGCGGCCAGGCTCGCGGGGCGCCGCACAGCGCGACGGCCAGCAGGGGGAGGAGGACTCGGCGCATCGGGGTGGGAAAAATGTGCACCGCGCACGCCTCCAGGCAAATCGCGAAAAAACGAACGGTCCGATTTTGCCCGCGGCGATTCAGAGATAACGCTACATGAACGGCTGGCGTTTCAGCCAGGCGGTCAGTTCCTCCGCCATCGCGACGTCATCCGCGACCCTTGGATGCAGCTCGCTCCAGTGGGTGAAGACGAAATGGCTCACCGCCGGGTCGGACGCCTCGAGTTTGTGCACCGCAGCCTCCCACGCGGCGCGCAACGGCTCACTCTTGGCGCCACCCCACATCCCGCCGCGCAGGAGCACGATCTCGGCGCGCGGGTACGCCGCCCGGATCGACCGCACCAGCGCGACATAGTCCGCCGTGAACGCGGCGGGGAACGGCTGCTGGTGCGCGCGGGGGAACGAGTCGTCGTTCTCGCCGAGGTTGACGAAGGCGACGTCCGGCTGCCACGCGGCGAGGTCCGCGCGGGGCGAGGCCACGTCGGGGTAGAGCCGGTCCCACGCCTGCGCGGCCTTGATCGCGGTCCAACCGGTCACCACGCCCATCCCGCTCACGGCGGTGTTGCGGTAATCGGCCGCGAAGGCCGCCGCGGTCAGCGCGCCGTAGCTGAGCGCGTTGTTGTGCGTCCGCCGGTCGTCCCACTGGTCCTTGGCGCCGTCCTCATTGCAGGCGCCGACGGTGATCGAGTCGCCGAAGAATTCCATCCGCAGGCGGTACGCCGGCGGCGCCGCGGCCCACGCCCGCGCCCCGGCGGCGAGCGCGACACCGGCAAAGCGCGCGTGCCCGGCCGCGGCCTCGCTGCGCTTGAAGAGCTCGAACCGGTGGCGCCCCGCTCCCAGCGGGGTCGGATATTGCCAGGTCCGCCTTCCGCCTTCGGGCACGGCCAGCAGCTGCGGCGGGCCGCCGTCGACGCTGACGTTGAAAAAGTTCTGCCCGGTGGCGCCGGCAAACACCACCCCCAGCTCCCCGCCCTCGAAATCGAGGCGAACGCGGGTGCCCTGCCAGATCAGCACCGGCGCCGCGCGTTCGGTGAAATCGACCCGGCCCTCGTAGCGGAACCGCGGGTCGGAGGCCGGGAGGAGCTGGGGCGCCGGGCCCTGGGCGACGGCCGGAGCGATCCAGCCGGCGGCCAGGAGGGCGGCGAGGAGCAGGCGGGACGGTTTCATGGGCGGGGTGCCGCCGGCGATGGTGAAGCCATTTTCCCCGGCGGGGCGAGCAATACCGAAACCACCCGCGGAGTTGCAAATGCCACGTGAGTGACCAGAACTTCCGCCTATGCACCTCCCCCGCCCCACCCGCCGCTGGTTGCCCGTGCTTCTGGTTTCCATCCTCGCCGCCGCCCCCTGGGCCCGGGCCGCGGACGCCACCCCGGCAAAGAAGCCGGTACACTCGGTGGACGATCTGCCGCGCCACACCTACCACCTGGCCGCGGCGCCCTCGGCGGTGATCCAGGACGACGCGGCCTTCACCGCCCTGGCCGCGGAGGTCAAAAAGGATCTCGACGCCGACCTCGCCGCCTACGACATCCAGGATCGCAGCACGCGCCAGGATTACGACGGCACCCTGCTCGCGCTCGCCCTCCTCAACCACGACGACACCGCCGCGCGGAGCCTGATCGCCGAGTTGCGGGGCCTGGAGGAGAAACCCTCCCTCAAGCTCACGACCGGCCTGGTCGCCGAGGCGCTGCTCGACGCCCGCGCCCAGCATCCCGCCCCGGCCGACCTCGCCGCCGTCTTCCAGCGCGAATTCGCCGCGCTGCTGGCCAAGCTGCCGTGGAACCTCGCGGAAAACGAGCTCAAGCAGCTCAAGTCCGGCTTCGAGGTCCGCAGCACGAACCTGCTGGTCGGCCTGGTGCAGCAGCAGATCGACCCCGCGGCATTGAAGACCGGCGCCATCTCCGGCGACGTGGCCGCGCAGCTCGTCGCCATCCGCAACCAGCTCGTCAACTACCTGCCGCTGAAGGCGGCGATCCTCGCCCCGCTCGACGCCGTCGTCGCCGCCCACCAGGTGGTCAAGCCCGACCGCTGGACGCCCACGCTCGTGACGCTCGCGCCGGACGCCAAGGCGAGCCCGGTGCTCCTCGGCATCTGGGACAGCGGCGTCGACGCCGCGGTCTTCCCCCACCGGGTCTACACCGACGCGGCGGGCAAACACGGCTTCGCCTTCGACCTGCACGCCAATCCCTCGCCGGACCTGCTCTACCCGCTGGGCGACGCGGCCGCGCGCCTGCCGCAGACCATCGGCCGGCTCAAGGGCTTCATCGACCTGCAGGCCGCGATCGACAGCCCCGACGCCACGGCCCTCAAGCAGTACATGGCCACGCTCAAGCCCGACGAGGTGAAGCCGACGCTCGAGGACCTCGACCTGGTCGAGAACTACGCGCACGGCACCCATGTCACCGGCATCGCGCTGGCGGGCAATCCCTTCGCCTCGATCGTCATCGGCCGGCTCACGTTCGACTACCATCTGATCCCGGAGAAGCCGACGATCGAGCAGGCCCGCAAGGACGCCGCCTCCTACCAGGTCGCGGTTGACTACTTCAAGCAGGCGGGCGTCCGGGCGGTGAACATGAGCTGGGGCGGGTCGCTCAAGGAGGTCGAGGACGACCTCGAGGCCAACGGCGCCGGCGGCACCGCCGCGGAGCGCCAGAAACTGGCGCGCGAGATCTTCGACGTCGACCGCACCGGCCTGCTCGACGCGCTGAAGAGCGCCCCCGGGATCCTCTTCGTGGTCGCGGCGGGCAACTCCGACAACAACGTGAAGTTCGACGACGTCATCCCCTCGTCGTTCCAGCTGCCCAACCTGATCACGGTCGGCGCGGTCGACCAGGCCGGCGAGGAAACCTCGTTCTCCAGCTTCGGCCCGATGGTCAACGTGCACGCCGACGGCTTCGAGGTGGAGAGCACCATCCCCGGCGGCCAGCGGCTCAAGTTCAGCGGCACGTCGATGGCCGCGCCGCAGGTGACCAACCTCGCCGGCAAGCTCTTCGCGCTCGATCCGGCGCTCACTCCGGGGAGCGCCAAGGCGCTGATTCTCGCCGGCTGCGTCAAGAACGGCCGCGTGAATCTCGTCGACGAGCAGAAGAGCGTGTCGCTACTCCAGGACCACATGGCCGCGGCCAAGTAGCGTCCGATATCGACCCTTTGTATGGCCGGACATTGTGTCCGGGCCGATCCGATATTTTCAATCGGCCTGCCGGCATCCAACGTCGCTCCTACGGAGCTATGGCGGCCAATAACGGCAGCCCTACATCTCAAACATCGGACCCGTAGGGCCGGCGCTTGACGCCGGGCCGATCTCGAATCGCCGACCGGCCTGCCGACATCCGCCGTCGCTCCTGCGGAGCTATGGCAGGACAAGGGCGGCAGCCCTACATTTTGAGATTTCCGCCCTACGGCGTCACCGGCGCCGGCCCGGCAATTGCGCACGACCGCGCCGGGGCAGCGCTCGAGCCGGATCACCGGCGCATTGGGCGCTGGCGTGCGCGTGGCCACGCCGTCCAGCTCGAGGTCGCGCGAATCGCGGACGAGAAAGGCCGGGCCGGGCGATGGCAAAGGGTTATCGGGCGTGACTCCGCGTAGCCGACCGTTCAAAAGCAGCGTCTTACCGGCACCCGGCTTCACCCCGCCGGAATCTCTTCGCCCATGAAACTCTCCCCGCGCCGCCTCCTCCTGCCCTTGCTGCTCGCCGCGCCCTGGACCGCCCCGGCGCTCCGCGCGGACGACCCGGCTCCCGCCGTGGCCCGGCCCGCCGCCGACGCGCCCGTGACGGTGACGGCGGACGCCGACTTTTTCACCCTCGCCAACGGCATCGTCACCGCCCGGATCAACAAGCAGAACGGCGACCTCGAGCAGCTCGTCTACGACGGGATCGACACGATGGGCCACGACCAGGGCCGCGCGGGCCAGTGGGAACAGGACCCCTCGCGGGCGGCGAAGGTCGGGGGCCTGACCCAGGCGATCACGATCGACCCGGCGACGAACGGCGGCGCGCGCGCCGAGGTGGCGATCAAGGGCGTGACCAAGGGCGATCCCGAGGCCGGCCTCACGCCCGGCTCCCCCGGCGGCCAGCGCGGCGGCATGATCAACTGCGACCTCGAGATCCGCTACGCGCTCGGCCGGGGCGACAGCGGCATCTACGTCTACGCCATCTTCTCCCACCCCGCCGCCTACGGGCCGCTCAGCGTGCCCGAGAGCCGATTCATCACCAAGCTCAACCAGACCTTCGACTGGCTCTCGGTGGACGCCGACCGGAACCTGCTCGAATGCGCGCCGACGGACTGGGGCACCGGCGTGGTGGTGCACGCGAAGGAGCAGCGCCTCATGAGCCAGGGCGTGTACCAGAATTCCGTGGAGCACAAGTACACCTACACCGCCGTGCAGTACAAAACCCCCGCCTACGGCTGGTCGAGCACGAGCCGCCACATCGGCATCTGGTTCATCAACCCGACGATCGAGTACCTCAGCGGTGGCGCCACCAAGCAGGAGCTGGACTGCCACTTCGGCGACAACGGCGACCCCGATCCCATCATCCTCGATTACTGGCGCGGCACGCACTACGGCGGCGGCGCGTCATGCAACATCGCCGCCGGCGAGACCTGGGCCAAGGTGATCGGCCCCATCTTCATCTACGTCAATTCGCTGGCCCAGTTCGAGACGCCCTCGGCCGCCGACCTCGCGACGCTCGCCGCGACCGCGGGCAACCCGACCGTGCCGCCCGCGTGGACCGCCAACGCCACCGCCCTGTGGCAGGACGCGCTGGCCCAGGCCAAGAAGGAGCACGCCCGGTGGCCCTATGACTGGGTCAACGGCGTCGACTACCCGCACCGCGACCAGCGCGGCACGGTCACCGGGCAGATCGTGCTCGATGACCCGCAAGCGGCGACGACCGCCCTGCCCCACCTCACCGTCGGCCTCGCCCATCCCGACGAGGACGGCGATCCGGGCGCCCCCATCGTGTTCACCGCCGGGTCGCAGCCGCCGCCGCGCTTCGAGGGCTTTGGCGGGCCCCGCCGCGAAGGTCCGCCCACGCCCGAGGAGCGCGCCGCGTTTGCCGCCCGCGTGGAACAGGCTCGCCGCGAGTATCGGGCGCCGCCGGTGGACTGGCTGCACGACGCGAAACACTACCAATTCTGGACCGACGGGACCGACGACGGCCGGTTCACCATCACCAACGTGCGCCCCGGCACCTACGAACTGCACGCCTTCGCCGACGGCGTGCTGGGCGTCTATGCCAAGGCCGACATCACCGTCGCCGCCGGGCAGACCGTGGATCTGGGCAAACTCGACTGGAAGCCCGAGCGCTTCGGCCGGCAGGTCTGGGACATCGGCTACCCGGACCGCACCGGCGACAAGTTCTTCAAGGGTGACGCCGCGAACTACTGGCTTTGGGGCTGGTGCCTGCGCTACCCGCTCCTGTTTCCCCACGACATCACCTACACGGTCGGCCAAAGCGACTACCACCGGGACTGGTTCTTCGAGCAGGTGCCGCACGGCGAATCGACGGCCTGGCTGAATCCGGATGCAAAGGATCCCGCCAACCAGAAGTTCGGCTGGATGAAGGCCGAGAGCCTCAGCGAATATCCGCAGAGCAATCAGCAGGGACCCTGGCGCATCTATGGCCACGGCCGGGCGACGACGTGGACGATCAAGTTCCCGCTCGCCGAGGCGCCGCACGGCCTCGCCGCCCTGCGCATCGCGCTCGCCGGCGCCAATGCCTACGAGCTTGGCGTGAGCGCCAACGGCCACGCCGTCGGCGCGATCTACCCGAAGCGCACCGACGCCATCCGCTACAACACCAACAAGAGCGTCTGGTACCAGTACGCGCTGGAGTTCGACGCCGCGGCGCTGCAGGCCGGCGCCAACGAGATCCAGCTGACGGTGCCCGAGGGCGACCTCACGGCCGGCGTCGTCTACGACTACCTGCGCCTCGAGCTGAATCCCGACGAGAAGATCGACGCGCCGCCGCCCAAGGCGTAGCCGTCAGCGATTATCCGCCAGCGCCATCGGAACCGGATTCGCGTGCCGTCCCACCCGTCGATCTTTCAGCCCCCTTGCGCCGTGTGTGGACGCCCCAGCGCCACCATTCGCATCGAGGCGCGGGCCGATAGTCTGCGGTTGGTCTATGACGGCCCGGGCGGTTCGACCGGACCCAATGGCGACCCGATCACACGGGCCAGGTGCGACGCGATCACGGCCGCCTTCACCGCGCCCTTCGATGGGGCCAAGATCCGCGCGGTGGGTTTCCACGACGATGCCGGCTTCTGCGAGCGCTGCGGCCTCTTTTACTGCCCCGAACACTGGAAGACGTCGACCACCGGCGGAGGCACCTGCCCCCAGGGCCATTTTAAGAGCCTGGATCCCCACTGGTCTCCCGAGTAAACCCGTGGCGGCCGGCTGATCAGCGGCCCGGGTTCGCGGCCGGCGCGCTGCCCGGCCCCTTCTCCTCGTGGGATTCGCGTCCGCTGGTCCGGCCGGTCGCGGCGGCATCGCCCGCCGGCGGAGCAAGCTCGGAGTCTTCGATGACCCGGGGGGCGCCCACGGTGACGGTGCCGGCCCGCACCTTCGGGAGGGATAGGAGCTGCGCGTCGTCGAAATTGCGGCCGATGAACGGGGCTCCGCCGCGCAACAGCGTCGGAAACGCATCGGCCATCGACGAACCGTTGGCCCACGTGCTCATGCGTACCCGCCAGACCAACCGGGGATGGTTGCGGGCGACGGAGGCGCAATCGTAAGCCGAGATGATGACGAAATAGCGGTCGTCGCTGGTCATGCTCAGCAACCGGTTTCGCATCGGATTGATGATCGGAAATTGAAACGTCCAGGGGTCGCTTCGGTCCAACACCTCCTGATACACGTCGGCGGCCTGCTTCTTCGGGGCGACCAGCATGAGGCGGGCGCGTTGGCCGGCGAGTTCGCGCCCCGGGAAGTCCTGC
>DATJUU010000302.1:0-7035 GCA_035502155.1 Opitutaceae bacterium | reverse complement strand
TCGCGTCGTTCACGTGCCACCACAGGAAGCCCATCCCCGGCTGCACGAACGCGAAATGCATCTGATCGATGGCGAACGGCCGCGGGAAGCCCTGCGCGAGGTTCCACGAGAGGTCGCGCAAATGCTGCTGGGGAAAGGGTGTGGGCGCAGGCGGCACGGCCGGTCCACTCAACGTACCGCAAGCGGCGCGGCCGTCGAACGGAAAGCGGTTCCCGCCCCCGGCGGAAAAAAAGCCGCTTTTGTTCGTGAAAACGCCGCGGGCGCCGATTCTATGTGCTGCGCGCCCGGCGGCCGCCGGCCGCACCGTCTTCTCTCCGACCGACCACCTTTATGGCCACCACCTTTGCCGAACCCGTGGGCGAGCTGCCCAACCTCTGCGGCCGCGAGCCGCAAATCGAGGACGCCCGGAGCCGGACGTCGGCCCAGCCGGTCTTCCGCGATCGCAGCGGAGTGGACTTCGGCCGCCTGAAAAGCGCCGCCGCCATCGCGCTGCACATGCACCAGCCGCTGATCCCGGCCGGCGGCGACGACCTGCCCACCGCCGCGATCATCGGCAACCTCCAGCACATGATGGAGCACCCGGGCATCGGCGACAACCACAACGCCCCCGTCTTCCTCTGGTGCTACAAGCGCATGGGCGAGTTCATCCCCGAGCTGGTGCACGCGGGCCGCGAGCCGCGGGTCATGCTCGAGTATTCCGGCACCCTCCTCCACGGCCTGCGCCGCATGGGCGCCAACGACGTGATCGACGCCCTGCGCGGCATCACCTGCAACCCCAAGTTCTCCCGCTGCGTCGAGTGGCTCGGCATGCCCTGGGGCCACGCCGTGGCGCCGTCGACCCCGGTGCAGGATTACCGGCTGCACGTCCGCGCCTTCCAGCACCACTTCGCCGCCCTCTTCGGCCTGGAGGCCGCGGCGCGGCTGCGCGGCTTCTCGCCCTCCGAAATGGCGCTGCCCAACCACCCGGACGTGGCCTTCGCCTTCGTCAAGACCCTGCTCGACTGCGGCTACCGTTGGGTGCTGGTGCAGGAGCACACCATCGAGGAGCCGGCGACCGGCGCGGGCCCGCAGCGCAAGCACCTGCCCCACCGGCTCGTGTGCCGCAATTCCGCCGGCGAGACCGCCGAGATCATCGCCATCCTCAAGACCCAGGGCAGTGACACCAAGCTCGTCGCCCAGATGCAGCCCTACTACGAGGCGAAGGGCCTGTCGCGCTGGGAGCTGGCCGGCCAGAGCGTGCCGCCGCTCGTGACCCAGATCGCCGACGGCGAGAACGGCGGCGTGATGATGAACGAGTTCCCGTCCAAGTACAAAGAGGTCGTCCACGCCGCGTCGCACTCGGAGACCCCGCTGCTGAACGTCACCGAATACCTCGAACATCTCGAGGCGATGGGACTGACGGCGAAGGATTTCCCGGTCGTCCAGCCGATCTTTCAGAAGCGGATCTGGGACCGCCTGCCCGCGGGCGGCGGGCCGGAGAAGCTCGCCGCGATCATCGATGCCCTCAAGAAGGAGGACGGCCGCTTCCACATGGAGGGCGGCTCCTGGACCAACGACATCTCCTGGGTGCGCGGCTACGCCAACGTGACCGGCCCGATGGAGGAGGCCTCTGCGCGCTTCAACGAAAAGGTGCTCAAGCGCGGCGTACCCTCCAGCGACCCGCGCTTCCGCAACGCGCTTTTCCACCTCCTCTGCTCCCAGACGAGCTGCTACCGCTACTGGGGCCAGGGCATCTGGACGGACTACGGCCGTGAGATCTGCCGGCGGGCGACCGCGATCCTCGATCACGATTTCTGAATTCGGATGGTGCGGATGGCACCACGGATTTCACGGACGGGCACGGATGCTCACGATTGCTGCGCGCCCGTGAATGGGGGCGCAGCAAGTCTGCGCCCCTACGAATTCAATGAGCCTCGAACCACCGCAGGTCGAGATTCGGGAACGCCAGGTCTGTCTGCTCGCAGCGGCGCAGGGTCGCCTCGTCCACCGCCCCTGATTCGAGGCCGTCGCACAGCGTGGCGAAACGCGCCAGCAGCCCCGTGACGTGCGCCGCAGCGGCATCCGCCGCCGTGCCGGCACGAATCAGGAACGGCCAGTCGGAAGCCTGCGCCAGCAGCAGCGCGCGCGCCGCCTGGCGCAGGGCGCGGCCCTCCGGCGACGCCGCCGGCGCGCCGCCCCACCGCGCGAGCAGCGCCTCAAACCGCCGCGCCACCGCGTCGAGCTGCGGATACAGCCAGGCGGTCTCGCGATTGACCCAGTAGGAGTTGTCGCCCCGCTCGCCCCAGCTGGAAGCGGCCGGCTGGGCGGCGAACGCCTCCGCGCCCTCCGCCGCCGCCGTGGCCGTTGCCGCGACGACCGTCGTCTCCCGCGCCAGCAGCCGGAACACCTCCTCCAGCCAGAGCGGACCCTCGAACCACCAGTGCCCGAACAGCTCGGCGTCGAACGGCGCGAACCAGAGACCGGATTCATCGGCGGCGCCGGCCAGCCGGCGGACGAAGTCCTGCGCATCGAGCCGGGCGCGCGCCGCCGCCGTGGCCGGATCGTACCAGTCCTTGTCCTCCGTCGCCCCGGTGACCCGCCAGTATTTCAGCCCCGCCGGCAGGCGGTGCGCTCCCGCGCCGGGCCAGCCGGCCAGCCGGGCCGCGTCCAGTGTTTGAATCCGGTCGCGGTGAAACTCGCGGTAAACCGGATGACCCGGATACCCTTCGGAGGCGCTCCAGACGCGGCGCGAGATCTCGGCGTCCCGCCCGAGCACGAGCGCCCCGCCCGGGCAGCGGACCGGCGCGCGCACGCCGCGCGGCGGCGGCGGCTCCGCCTGGGTCACCCCGTGGCTCTCCAGGCCGAAGACGCGGACGCCCCCGGCGCCGAGCAAATCCTCCAGCCCCGGATTGTAGCCGCACTCCGGCAGCCAGTAAAAGTCCGGCCGGAATCCAAAGATACCGGCGAACGCGTCCAGCCCGACGCCAATCTGCGCCCGCACGGTGGGCGGATGCGCCTGATGCGCGGGCAGGAAAGCGTGGGTCGCCGCGGTCGTCGCCAGTTCCAGGAGTCCCGCGCGCCAGTGTTCGCCCAGTATTTTCAGGACGTCCCCCCGGCAGCGATCGTCGAAGCACTCGCCGGTCTCGCGGAAGAACTGCGCGTGCCACTCCGCGAGCTCGCGCTGCCGCCCGCTGGAGTCCCGGGCGTCCCGCGCGGCCAGCTCCGCCGTCGCCGCCAGCCGCCGGCGGTAGCGCTCGCGCAGCGCCGGGTCGGCGAGCATGCCGAGCAGCGTCGGCGACAGGCTGAGCGTGAGGCGCGCCGCGATCCCGTCGCGCGCCAGCCGGTCCAGCATCCGGATCAACGGCAGGTAGCTCTCGGTCAGGGCCTCGAAGAACCACGTCTCCTCCAGGCTCGCCGGATCGTCCGGCCGCCGGCAGTCGGGCAGATGCGCATGCAGGAGGATCGCCAGTCGGCGCGGCGCCGCCGGCCTGATGCGCCCGGGCGTCCGGCGGGTCGCGGCCATGGACGATCGGCCGGGGCGGCGCGCCTACGCGCCCGCGCCGACCAGCACGAGGTGGGGCAGGAACAGCGCGCCGGGCGGCAGCGCGCGCACCAGCCGGAAGCGCCCGGCGGCGTCCACGTTGACCCCGGCGGGCAGGAATGCGCGATAGGCCGGATCGACCACGCGGCCCTCGATCTCCACGCAGGAGTCCATCGTCAGCAGCGCGCCGGCGTCCGGGAGGCGCGCGAGCAGTTCCAGGGACGGCGTGGCGCCGGACTCCGGCCGCGCCGCCGCCTGCAGCAGCAGGGACCACGCGGCGGGAAAATATTCCACCCGGTGCTGACAGGCGAAACTGCCGTCGGGCCGCACCGCGACCTCCTGCGCCCCGAGGCGAAGGCGATGCCCGGGCTTCACCCGTCCGCTGATGACCAACACGGCTTGCAGCTCGACCGGCGCCCCGGACGGAGGCGACTCCACCTGGCTCGCGAGGCGCGAGGCTGTCGCCGCCGGGGTGGCGCCGGCCGCGACCATTGGCGGAGCCGAACGCGCAGCAGGGACCGCGGTGAGATCCGCAGCGAGGGCCGCCAGCAACACGCGGCGCTCGTTCAGGGCCGGCGTCTCGGGCGGGGCCGCGGGCGGCGCGGCCGGGCGTTCGTCGCGCACCGTTTCGGGCGCCGCGGCCGGCGGGTCGGGCAGGCGGGACAGCTCCGGCGGCAGGCCCTCGAGGCGCGTGGCGCGCGCCAGAATCGCCTGCTCGTCGAGCACCGGTGCCGCGGGCGGCGGTGTGACAGGCGCAGCCGGGCGCACCTCCGCGGGCTTCGGCGGCGCGGCGTGCCCGTTGCTCCGGCCGTTGACCGCCGGCGCCTGCGGCAGCGTCACCGGGAGCGTGGTCAGCATCGCCGTGAACTGCCCGGCGGCGTCCTTGATTCCCAAGGCGCCCGCCACCCGCCCGCCGGGTGCGCGCAGCGAGAAAAAGCGTTCATGCCAGCCGGCCCCGAGCGGAAATTCCTCCACCGCCGGCGCGCCGGCGCCATTCGCCGGCTCGTCGAGCCGCAGGATGCGCAGGGTCAGCGTCGCCCCGTCGGCCGGGCCGGCCGCCTCCCGGCGGGCGCGCGCGAGCGTCTCCGGGGCCACCCACCAATGCACGAAGAGCCGGTGCGGATCCACCGGGATGATGTTCAGGTGCGTGTCCGCCGCGCGGGCAGCCGGCGACTCCGAAGCCCCGGCGGGCTCGGGCCCGACCTGCGGCGCGGGCACCGGCGGCTTTTGCTGGCGTGGGCGTCGCGAAGGCACCGTTACAGCACTAGGTGGCTTCGGCGGAAACACAAGAAATGTTGGCCCTCCCGGCGTGACGGCGGCTCACTTGTCGCGGATGAAGTCGTAGACGTTCAGGTAGTGCTGCGCGGGCACGTTCCACGAATAGTCGCAGCGCATCGCGTTGCGCATCAGCTGCCGGAAATGGTCCGGAAACTGGTAATAACAGGCGATGGCGCGGGAGAGCGCCGACTCCAGGCCGCCGATGTCGCCGTGGTGGAACACGTAGCCGTTGCGCTCGTGCAGGGGTTTTTCGGAGTAGTCCTTGTCGAAGACCGTGTCGGCGAGGCCGCCCACCGCGCGCACGACCGGGATGGTGCCGTAGCGCATGGCGATCAGCTGGGTGAGGCCGCAGGGCTCGAAGCGGCTGGGCACGATGAGCAGGTCGGCGCCGGCGTAGATCAGCGGGGCGAGGGTCTCGTCGTAGCCGATCTCGAGGTGGGAGTCGGGATTCTCGTTGATCTGCTGCTTGATGGCGCGGAAGTGGCGGTCGATGCCCGGCTCGGCCCCGCTGCCGAGGAGCACGAACTGCGCGCCGTGGTTGATGCAGTAGAAGATGGCGTGGCGCACCAGATCGAGACCCTTCTGGGGATCGAGCCGGCCGACGTAGGCCACGATCGGCTTGGCGTTGTCGGCCAGCAGCAGCCGCTGGCGAAGCGCGCGCTTGTTGTCGTACTTCCGTTCGAGGGTCGCGATCGTGTAGCGCGCGGCCAGGTCCGGGTCGGTCTCGGGATTGAACACCTCGTGGTCGAGTCCATTGAGGATGCCGCCATACTTGCGCTCGTGGGCGCGCAGCGTCCCCTCCAGGCCGAACGCCCCGCCGCGGTCCTTGGCCTCACCGGCGTAGGTGGGCGAGACGGTGTTGACGAAGTTGCTGTAGACGATGCCGCCCTTCATCAGGTTGAGAACCCCGGGCGCGCCGGCGCCGAGCCGGTCGCGCGAGAAGAAATGCTCCGGCCGGTTCAGGCCGGTGGCGCGCAGCACCCCGTCGCCGCCGGTGCCCTGGTGCTTGAAATTGTGGATGGTGAAGCAGACGCGCGGATGCCGCAGGCCGAGCGGCTCGTAGACCTCGTACAGCAGGACCGGGGCCAGGGCGGTCTGCCAGTCGTGGCAGTGGATGATGTCGGGCTGGCGGCCGGTCTTGAAGAGGAACTCCAGGGCCGCCCGGCAGAAGAAGGCGAAGCGCAGGAGGTCGTCGGATTCGCCGTAGACCCGGCCCCGGTCGAAGTAGCGGTCGTTGGAATGGGGCTCGAAGAAAAAGCAGCGCCGGCCGTGGACAGTGCCCTGGTAGACCGTCGTGTGAATCGCGCCGCCGTACCACGGCACCCAGAGATCGTGGTACGAAGGGGTCAGACCCTGGATGTGGTGCCAGCGCAGGCAGTCGTACTTCGGCAGCAGAATCTCCACCCCGTGACCGCGGAGCTCCAGCTCGCGGCTGAGGCCGGCGACCACGTCCGCCAAGCCGCCAATCTTCGCGACCGGGGCGAGCTCGGGCGAGAGCATCACCACGCTCATCCTTGGAATACCGGGGCGCAGAAACTGGTCGTGCGGCACCGGCGGCGCCGACCGGACGGACTCGGGCGCCGGGGCGGCGGCGGCAACCGGCTCACCGGTGGAGACACCGGCGGCGATCGGCGCCGCCTGCTCCTGCCGTGCGGCCGCCTCAGCCCCGGCATTGGCGGTGGCGGCGCGCTCCAGCTCCGCGAGCTCCCCCGCCGGCAGCGGCGCGGCCTTCGGCATCGGCGGCGCGGACGCGGCCTCGCGGGGCGGACCGGGCGGAGCGGCGGGGGCGGCCAGCAGCAAGGAGTGGGCGGGCGCGGCGGGCGGCGCTTCCGGCGGCATGACCGGGGCGGCGGCGGCCTCCCCCGCCCCGGCAGGCTTCGCCGACGGAACCGGCGGCGGCGGCCCGCCGGTCGAATCCGCGGCCTCCTCCTTCGCCGGGCGGCGGCGTGGGGTGTGCTTCGCCATGGGACCCTGTCATCAAATCCACGGCGCCGGACCTGTAAAGCGCATTGCCCCTTTCCGGCCGGGCCCGGCGACGCTGTCTACGGGTGGGGCCGCGGGAAACCCAGGGGCCGGCGGCCCAGATCCTTCAGCGTTGCCTCGTACACCCAATGGCTGTCGGTGTGGTCGTAGAAACGGTAGAAGGCGTACTCCGAGAGCCGCCCCGGGTTGTTCAGGATGGGACCGAAGACGATCAACGCGTTGCCCGCCGCCGTCGCCGCCAGCAGCCCGGCCAC
>DATJUU010000301.1:0-6464 GCA_035502155.1 Opitutaceae bacterium | reverse complement strand
ATCTGGCTCTCGGACACGATGATCTCCTCGAGGTCGTTGATGCTGGGCGGGGATTTCGCGATGACAGGCATGGGAGCAGGGACCGCAGGTTCGGCGCCGGGTGCGGCGGGTCTCACAGCCAAAAGGGAAAATCCGCCGGCTGGCAATGGGATAACCGCCGGCCGCCCGGTTACGGTTATTCTTTTGACTCCCCCGGGGCGCCGGTGGTTGCCTCGCTGCCCCGGGCGGACCCGCGATGATTGCCATTCAAATCAAGCAGCTGACCAAGCGCTTCGGCTCCGTCGCCGCCCTGCAGCAGCTCGACCTCACCGTCAACCCGGGCGAGCTGTTCTTCCTTCTCGGCCCCAGCGGCTGCGGCAAGACCACGCTCCTGCGCTGCCTCGCCGGCTTCCACCGGCCGGACGAGGGGCGGATCTTCTTCGGCGACGAGGACGTGACCGCGCTCGCGCCCCACCGGCGCAACACCGGCATGGTGTTCCAGAACTACGCGCTCTGGCCGCACCTGACCGTGGCCGAGAACGTCGCCTTCGGCCTCGAGGAGCGCCGGGTCGAGCCGGAGGAGATCCGACGGCGCACGGCCGAGGCGCTCGAGTCGGTACACATGGGCGCCCAGGCCGCGCGCCGGCCCAACGAGCTCTCCGGCGGCCAGCAGCAGCGCGTGGCCCTGGCCCGCGCCCTCGTCGTCCGGCCCCGCTGCCTCCTGCTCGACGAGCCGCTGTCCAACCTCGACGCCAAGCTGCGCCTCGAGATGCGCGGCGAAATCCGGCGCGTGTGCAAGGAGTTCAAGCTGACCACCGTCTACGTGACCCACGACCAGAAGGAGGCGCTGTCGGTCTGCGACCGCATGGCCGTCCTCGACGCCGGCCGCATCCTGCAGGTCGGCACGCCCCAGGAGGTCTACCGCTGCCCGGCGCGCCGGACCGTGGCCAATTTCATCGGCGAGACGGACTTCATCCCCGGCACGGTGGCCGCGGCCGGCGGCGGCCGGGCGACCGTCGACACCGCCATCGGGCGCTTCGACGGCGTGCTGGGCGACCCGACCCAGCCGCCCCGGGTGGGCGCGGAAGTCACCGTGGCCATCCACCCCGAGTGCTGGGTGCTGGACCGCGAGGGCCGCGCGCAGAATTGCGTCCAGGGCCGCATTGGCGAGTCGGTCTACCTCGGCGACATGGCCCAGTACGAGTTCCTCTGCGCCGCCGGCGTGACGCTTAAGATCGTGGAGCTGAACCCGCGCTTCTTCGGCGCGGCGGCGCCCGCGGCGCTCTACGCCCGGGTCGAACCGGCCGACGTCGTGGTGCTGGTGGAGTAGGGCGGGGCGCAATCGCACCGGAGGGGACTTGAGGAAGCTGATTCTTTTCCTGGTCTTGGCGGCCATCCTCGTGCTGCCCTTCGCCCTGCGGCCCCGCCGGGCCGTGTCGGCGCGGACCGACCTCACGCTGGTCATCATCACGCCGCACAACGCCGCCATCCGCTACGAGTTCGGCCGGGCGTTCGAGGCGTGGTACCGGCGGCAGACCGGCAGGAGCGTCTACGTCGACTGGCGCGTGATCGGCGGCACGACCGAGATCAACCGCTACCTCGACGGCGAATACACCGCGGCCTTCCAGAACTACTGGACGCACACCCTGAAGCGCCCGTGGACGAACGAGGTGGAGCGCGGCTTCGCCAACCCTCGGGTCATCCCCGGCCCGGATCCGGCAAAGGACACGCCGGCCCAGGCGGCGCGCCGCGCATTTCTCGCGTCGGCCGTCGATTGCGGCATCGACCTGTTCTTCGGCGGCGGGCCCTACGACTTTGAGCGGGAAAAGGCGGCCGGGCACCTCGTCGACTCGGGCGTGCTCGCCCGGCACCCGGAGTGGTTCACGGACGACGTCATCCCGCACTTCTTCGCCGGCGAGGAGTTTTGGGACGAGGGCGGGCTGTGGATCGGCACCGTGCTCTCCAACTACGGGATTCTCTACAGCCGGGAATCGTACGCCCGCCTGGGCCTGCCGAACCCGCCGCGCCAGTGGACCGACCTCGAGGACCCGCGCCTGCTGGGCGAGGTGGCGCTGGCCGACCCGACCAAGAGCAGCTCGATGGCCACCGCGTTCGAGAACATCATCCAGCAGCAGATGCAGGAGCGCCTGCTCGGCCTGATGGCGGCCGCCGACCGCATCTCGGACCTCGACGAGAAGGCGACCAAGAAGCAGGCGGTCCGCGAGGGCTGGGTCGAGGGCCTGAAGGCCGTGCAGCTGATCAGCGCCAACGCCCGCTATTTCACGGACTCCTCGCAAAAGGTGCCGATCGACGTCGCGGCGGGCGACTGCGCCGCGGGCATGTGCATCGACTTCTACGGGCGCCAGCAGGCGGAGGCCACGCGCCGCCGGGGCGGCTCCGACCGGCTCGCGTTCATCACCCCCGACGGCGGCACCGTCAGCTCGGTGGACCCGATCGCGCTGCTGCGCGGCGCGCCCGATGCCGACGTGGCGCGGGCCTTCATCGACTGGGTGCTGTCGCCCGAGGCGCAGAAGCTGTGGAACTTCAAGCCGGGCACGCCGGGCGGGCCGGTGCAGTATGCGCTGCGGCGCATGCCGGTGCGGCGCGATTTCTACACCCACGCCGACTGGCGGCCGTACCGCAGCGATCCCGACGTCTCGCCGTTTGACGGCGGCACCGACCAGCTGGTCTACCACGACGCGTGGACGGGCGGCCTGTTCCAGGAACTGGCGTTCATTGTGCGCGTCATGTGCCAGGACACGCAGCCGGAGCTGGTGGCCGCATGGCGCGCGATCATCGCCGCGGGCAAGCCCGACGCCGCGATGGCCGCGCTGCAGGACATGTCGGCGGTCGACTACGACAAGGCCAGCGGCGAGATCAAGGCGGCGCTCACGTCGCCCAACCGGATCGAGGCGCTGCAGCTGGCGCGCAGGCTCGGCGACCATTTCCGCGACCAGTACCGGCGGGCGGCGGAGCTGGCGCGAAACGCGAAGCGATAATCGGACACCCGAAACCGAATGGGTTTCATTCAGAAGCCAGGAAGCCAGGAGAATCGCTCATGGCTTCGTGGCTTTTGGATCGGCGCTGCAGTCCAATGTTCGGACCAAAACTGAATTGCGGACCCCTTTTTCATTCAGAAGCCATGAAACCAGGAAGATCGCTCATGGCTTCCTGGCTTCTGAATTGGTTTCATCCGGCGCCGGCGAGTGGGCTTTGGCTGGCCGCTGCCACGACTGCGGCTGGCGCTTCTCCATCTGATTCGCGGGGGTGGCCACCGGCTTGAAGCCGAACTGGGCGTAAAGCCCGTGGGCGTCGCGGGTGGCAAGCGTGAGACGGCGCACGGCCTGCAACCGCGGGTGAGCCATGACCGCCCGCAGCATCGCCTTCGAGAGGCCGCGGCCGCGATGCGGCTCCAGCACGTAGACGTCGCACACCCAGGCGAACGATGCGAAGTCCGTCACGACGCGCACCAACCCGACCTGGGCGCCGCCGGCCGTGTAGGCGCCGACGCAGAAGGATTGCCGCAGCGCCTGCTCGACCGCGTCGCGCGGGATGCCCTCGGACCAATAGCTGCGCGTGAGGTAGGCGTGGATCGCGTCCACGTCGAGGCGCGCCGGGTCGTCCGAGATCAGGTAATCCTCGTGGGTCGCTTCGACGGGCATGGCCGGATCAACCCAGCTTGGCGAAGGCCGCGGCAAAGGCGGCGGGATCCGCCGCGCCAAAGAACGAGGTGCCGGCGACGAACGTGTCGGTGCCGGCCGCGCGGCATTCGGCCGCGGTGTCCAGGTCGATCCCGCCGTCGACCTCAAGGCGGAACGCCAGCCGGCGGGCGCGGCGCCAGGCGTCCAGCTGGGCGATCTTCGGCAGGGCGTCGCGCCGGAAGGACTGGCCGCCGAAGCCGGGCTGGACGGTCATGACCAGCACCAGGTCGACCCGGTCGAGGTACGGCTCGACCGCGGCCGCGGGCGTGTCCGGGTTGAGCACGATCCCGCACTGGCACTTGAGCGTGCGGATGTGCGCGAGCGCGGCGGCGTGATCGTACGCCGGCTCGATGTGGATGCTGATCAGGTTGGCGCCGGCGGCGGCGAACGGTTCGACGTACCGGTGGGGCTCGTCGAGCATCAGGTGGACGTCGAAGAACAGGCGCGACGATTTGCGCAACGCGGCCACCGTGCCGGGCCCGAACGTCAGGTTGGGCACGAAATGCCCGTCCATGATGTCGAGATGGATCCAGGGCAGGCGGAGGCGTTCGACCAGCGCCGCGCTCTCGGCGAGGCGCGCGTGATCCCCGGCGAGGATGGACGGCACGAGCAGCGGCGGATGCATGCGGCAGGGCAATGGAGAAGGGAGAACCGGAAAGACTCAATCCTGCTTTGCGCCCGCCGGGGCGGGGCGGCGCCGGTCCCTCACCACACGTCGAGCACGGCGTGGGCCACCTCGTCCGCCAGCGCGGTGGCGAGCAGCGGCAGGGTCTGGTACTCCGCCTGGAGCTGCCCGCTGTCGGTGAAGGCGTCGCGGGTCGCCGTGAGGTCGCGGCCGGCGAACAGCGCCCGGTGGGTGCGGTTGTCGGTCAGTGTGCAGCGGGCGTGCAGGTGGAGCGCGAACTTCCGGGCCAGCCCGGTATCGGCGGAGCGGGCGGCCGTCATCTCGCGCTCGTAGCCGGTGAGGTCGACGCGCAGGGTGACGTCGGCCGCGCCGGGGGCGTCGACGAGCGTCACGCGGCCGTCGCGCAGCAGCGCCTCGCGGATGGCGGTGGCCACCAGCGCCTGGGCCTGCGGCACGGGGGCGCGGTTTTCCACCGGCGCGACGTAGATCGTGGCGAAGGTCAGGCGGCCGCCGGTGCCGAGCTGGTAGTGGGCGCAGCCGGCGAGGGCGAGGAGGGCGCCCAGCGCGGCGGCGACCCGGCGCAGGGATCGGGCCACGGCATCGGCTGGCTGCGCCCGGGGAGACATAGGCGGGGGTCCGCTGCGCGCCGCGCGGCGCTCAGAAGAACAGGAAGTGCTTCTTCTTCGGCGGCGGGGGCGGGGGCGGTGTCCCGCCGGCCGCGGTCGTTTCCTGGACGCCGAGCAGCGCGTCGACCTTGACCAGCGCCGACCGGGCGCGCCCCGCCACCGGCGAGTCGGGGTAGTCGGTGATCGCCTCGTTGTAGAACACCCGGGCCGCCTTGTAGTTCTTGCGGTACTTGAAGTAGTAGTCGCCCAGCCGGATCTTGCTTTCGGCCAGGACGGTCTTCATCTGCGCGAGCCCCTTTTCGGCGGTGGCGATGTTCGGGTCGCCGGGGTAGAGGATGACGAAGTCCTCGAAATAGGTGATCGCCTCCTTGGTCGCGGACTGGTCGTAGTTGGGACCCTCGACCAGCGCGGCGTAGGCCTGGCCCATCTTCAGGTAGGCGTCGGGCGTGAGCAGGCTCTTGGGGTAGGTGTTGATCATCCGGTCGAGCGAATCGATGGCCTCCTCGTAGTCGCCGAAGGTCTGGAACGCCTTGGCCTCGCTCATGAGCGAAAGCGGGGCGTACTCGCTGTAGGGGGCGTTGGCCAGCACCTGCTCAAACAGGCCGAGCGACGCCTCGCGGTTCTTGAAGCCCGGCAGGATGAGCCAGCCGCGGTTGCGCGCGCCGTCGAGCAGGGCGCTGGCGATGCGGTACTGCTCCCCGATGACCTGGTTGAAGCGGGTCGTGTTCGGGTACCGCATCACGATCTGCTGGAACGCCTGGAACGCCTTGATGTACTGGTGCCGCGCCAGGTAGATGTAGGCCGTGCGGTAGAAGGCCTCCGGGGCGTAGATCGAATTGGAGAAGCGCTTCGTGACCCGCTCGTAGTTCTTGAGCGCCGAGTGATAGTGGCCCCGCTCCTCCGACGCGCGGGCCCGGTTCATCAGGTCCACCGCGTTGTGGCTTTCCTGCCCGGAGAGCCCGGAGAACACGCCGCCCTCGATCTTCCAGCCCCCCTCGGGGGTCCAGACCAGGTCGGCGGCCAGCCGCGCCGGCAGACCCGCGAGGGCGCAGGCCAGGAGCAGGAGCCCGAAGCGGCGGAGCATGGCGGACAACGTCATGGGAAAAAGATTCACCAGCGAATCAGGGCCGACCCGTAGGTCAAGCCCGCCCCGAACGCCAGCAGCAGTGCCAGCTCGCCGGGCCGCAGCCGCCCCGCGCGGCGCGCCTCGTCGAGGACGAGCGGAATCGAGGCCGCGCCGGTGTTGCCGTAGCGGTCCAGGTTGATGACGAAGCGCTCCATGGGGATGCCGAGGTCGGCGGACAGGGTTTCGATGATGCGCCGGTTCGCCTGGTGCGAAATGACGCACCCGATATGATCCGCCGTCAGCCGGTGTTGTTCCAGAATCTCCCGCGCCGCCCCGGCCATGGCGCGGACGGCGAACTTGAAGACCTCCCGGCCCTTCATTTTGAGGAAATGCTGCCGGTGCGCGAGCGAGTGGGCCGAGGTTGGGTGGGTGCTGCCCCCGCCTGGGATGCAGAGCAGCGCCGGATC
>DATJUU010000300.1:0-4209 GCA_035502155.1 Opitutaceae bacterium | reverse complement strand
CCGCCCCGCACGCGACTCACTCCCTCACCGCCATCCATTCGGGTGGCGGTGATTTTTTCGCCTCCGCGCCCTCGCCTCCCCTCAAGGCCGGCGCGACCGATTAGTGTCGCCGCCTTTCCCGCGCGGCACTTAGAAATTGCGCCATGACTCCGCGCCGCCCCGAGCCACCGCCGGCGGAAGCTCCGCCGCCGGCCGGCACGCCGGCCGCCAGGACGGCCTGGATGCTGATCCTGCTCCTCGGCGGCACCCTGCTGGCCTATCTGCCGGCGCTGCGGGGCGGCTTCCTGTGGGACGACGACGCCCACGTCACCCGGCCGGATTTGCAGCCGCTCTCCGGCCTGGGGCGCATCTGGTTCGAGGTCGGCGCGACGCAGCAGTACTATCCGCTCCTGCACTCGGCGTTCTGGCTCGAGCACCGCCTGTGGGGGGATGCGCCGCTCGGCTACCACCTGCTCAACATCCTGCTGCATGCGACCGCCGCCGGCCTGCTCGGCGTGATCCTGCGCCGGCTGGCGTTGCCCGGCGCCTGGCTCGCGGCCTTCCTCTTCGCCCTGCATCCCGTCGCGGTCGAATCGGTGGCTTGGATCTCGGAGCAGAAGAACACGCTCTCGGCCGTGCTCGCCCTCGCCGCGACGCTGGTCTACCTGCGCTTCGACCGCGATCGCCGGCCCGCCGCCTACGGGGTGGCGCTGGGCCTGTTCGTGCTCGCGCTCCTGACCAAATCGGTCACCGCCACGCTGCCCGCGGTCCTGCTGGTCGTCTTCTGGTGGCAGCGCGGCCGCCTGGCCTGGCGGCGCGACGTTTTTCCGCTCACGCCCTGGTTTGCCATCGGCGCGACCGTCGGGCTCTTCACCGCGTGGGTCGAAAAATACCTGATCGGCGCCCAGGGCGCGGATTTCACCCTGTCGTTCGCCGACCGCTGCCTGCTGGCCGGCCGCGTCGTCTGGTTCTACCTGGGCAGGCTGCTCTGGCCCGCGGACCTGATGTTCATCTACCCGCGGTGGCAGGTGGACGCCTCCCGGGCGGGCCAGTATCTGTATCCCGTCGCGTTGCTGGTGCTCGCCGCCGCGCTGGCGTGGCTGGCGCGGCGCCGGCGCGGGCCGCTGGCAGGATTCCTGATCTTCGCCGGCACCCTTTTTCCGGCCATGGGGTTCATCAACGTCTACCCCTTCGTCTTCTCCTACGTGGCGGATCACTTTCAATACCTGTCCGCCATCGGGATCATCGTTCCCGCGGCGGCGGGGCTGACGCTCGCCACCGCGGCGCTGCGCTCGAGCGGCGCTCCCGGCGCCGCCCGCGCCGCGCCTTGGGCCGCCGTCCTGCTGGTGGCCGGGCTGGGCGTCCTGACCTGGCGCCAGTGCGGTATCTACCGCGACGCCCGGACCCTCTACACGGACACCCTCCGCCGGAATCCCGATTGCGCGCTGGCCCACAACGGCATCGGCGAAATCCTGCTGCGGGACCCTTCGCGGCTCGCGGAGGCGATCGCCCATTTCCGGACGTCCATCCGGCTCAGCCCCCACGACGCGCTGGCGCACAACAATCTCGGCACCGCCCTCGCCCGCAACCCCCGCGAACTGCCCGAGGCCATCGCCGAATACGAGACCGCCCTGCGCCTGCTGCCCGATTTCGCCGGCGCGCACAACAACCTCGGGGTGGCCCTCGAGCGGCTCCCCGGGCGGATGGCGGAGGCCGTCGCGCACCTCGAGGAGGCCGTGCAGATTGAACCCGACTCCCCCGAGATGCAGGACAATCTCGGGGTCGCCCTGACCCGCGTCGCCGGCCACGGGGCCGAGGCCGTCACCCACCTCGAGGCCGCGGTGCGCCTCGCCCCCGACGCCGCGGACTACCGGAACAATCTCGGCGTGGCGCTGGTGAACACGCCGGGCCGCGCGGCGGAGGCGGTGGCGCCGTTCGAGGCGGCGGTCCGCCTCAATCCGCGCTCGGCGGAGTTCCGGGCCAACCTCGCCTCCCTGCTCGTGAACATGCCCGGACGGTGGGCGGACGGGGTCGCGCAATTCGAGGCGGCCGTGCAGCTCAAGCCCGACTTGGCGAAGACGCACGATGATCTCGGCAACGCCCTGGCGCTTGCGCCGGAGCGGCTGCCGGAGGCCATCCGGCAGCTGGAGGAGGCGGCGCGCTTGGAACCGCGCTGGGCGAAGGCGCAGGGCGACCTGGGCCGCGTCCTGCTGCACGCCCCGGGCCGGCTGCCGGAGGCGGTCGCGCATCTGGAGACGGCGCTGCGCCTCGACCCGGACTCCGCCGACCTCCACAACGATCTCGGCGTGGCCCTGCTGCAGGACCCGGCGCGCACCGCGGAGGCGATCGCTCATCTGGAGGCCGCGATCCGCCTCAATCCCGGGCTGGCGGAGGCGCACTATGTCCTCGGCTTGGCGCTGGATTCCGAGCCGGGCCGCCAAGCCGAGGCGCGCGCCCAGATGGAAGCAGCCTTGCGGGCCAACCCCGGTTTTCAGCCCGCCCGCGACTGGCTGGAACAGTCCCATGCTTCGCCCCGGTAGATCGCCGTCCGCCGGAGCCTCCGCCCGGCCGCCGGTGGCCGCCGCGGTGGTGCTCGTTGCCGCGGCCCTGGTCGCCTACCACAACAGCTTCTCGGGGCCCTTCGTCTTCGACGACATCACCGGCATTGTGCAGAACCGCACGATCCGGGAGGGGTTCCCCTTCCTCGGCAGCTTCGTGCCGCCGGACGATGTGACCGTGAGCGGCCGGCCGCTGGCGAATTTCACGCTGGCGTTAAACCATGCGATCAGCGGGAAGGACGTCTGGAGCTATCACGCGTTCAACCTGCTCATCCATGTGCTCGGCGGCCTGACCCTTTTCGGCGTCGTGCGCCGCACCTTGCTCCTCCCGGCACCGCCACCGACCGATGCCGGCACCACCCCGGGCGGAGGGCTCGGCCGCCTCCGCGACCAGGCGACGCCGGTGGCTCTGGCGGTGGCGTTGCTCTGGACCGTGCACCCGTTGCAGACCGAGGCGGTGACCTATGTCATCCAGCGGGTCGAATCGCTGATGGCATGGTTCTTCCTGCTGACCTGCTATTGCTTCGTCCGCTCGCTCGACGCGCCGCAGCCCCGTCGCTGGCAGATCGGGGCCGTGGCGGCCTGCCTGCTCGGCGTGGCAACCAAGGAGGTGATCGCCACGGCACCGGTGCTCCTGCTCCTCTACGATCGGACGTTCGCCGCCGGAACTTTCCGCGAGGCCTGGCGCCGCCGGCGCGGACTGTATCTCGCGCTGGCGGCGACGTGGCTGCCGCTGGCGGCGCTGGTCGCGAGCACGGGATGGGACCGCGGGGGCACGGCCGGGTTCGACGTCGGCATCCCGCCTGGGGCGTACTGGCTCACGCAGTTTGAAGCGGTCGTCCGCTACCTCTGGCTACCGGTCTGGCCCCACCCGCTCGTCTTCGAATACGGCACCTTCCGGGGGTATCGGGTGATCCAGGCTCTTCCCTACGCGGCCGTGGTGGTGCCCCTGGCGGCGGCGACACTGTTCGCTCTGCGCCGCCGGTGGGCGGCGGGTTTCCTCGGCGCCTGGTTCTTTGCGATCCTGGCGCCGACCAGCGTCATCCCGGGCCGGATCCAGATGGTCGTGGAGCACCGGATGTACCTGCCGCTGGCGGCGGTGATCGCGCTGGTGGTCGGCACGGCGGCGCGGCGGTGGGGGCGGCCGGGCCTTCTTCCGTTTTTCGCGCTGGCCGTTCCGCTGGCGTGGCTGACCGTACAGCGCAACGCGGTGTACAGCTCGGGCCTGTCGCTCTGGACCGACACGCTGGCCAGACGGCCGTCAAATGAACGCGCCTACGATTTTCGGGGAGTGGTCCTGTTCGACGCCGGCCAGATTCCGGGGGCGATCGAGGACTACCGGATGGCGTTACGGCTGCGACCGCAGTTCTCCGAGGCCCACAACAACCTCGGCTGTGCGCTGGCCGCGTTAGGGCAGATCCAAGAGGCGACCGCCCATCTCGAGGTGGCGGCGCGACTCAACCCCCGTTCGGCCCAGATCCAGGGCAATCTCGGCGACCTTCTGGCCCAGACCCCGGGGCGGCTGCCGGAGGCCATCGGCCATTTAGAAGCGGCGGTACGCCTGGCTCCCGGCTCCCCCAAAGCGCACGACGATCTGGGCAACGCCCTGGGATTGGTGCCGGGGAGAATGCCGGAGGCCATTCAGCATCTTGAGGCGGCGGTGCGCCTCGAT
>DATJUU010000299.1:0-3498 GCA_035502155.1 Opitutaceae bacterium | reverse complement strand
AAGCAGGTGCTGGCGATGGGCCCGGTGGCGAGCCAGGAAGCCATCAAGCAGCTGGGCACGAACGGCGGCGGGTTCTTCAACGCCAACGCGGCGCACCCGTTCGAGAACCCGACGCCGTGGACGAACTTCCTTTCGATGCTGGCGATCTTCGTCGTGCCGGCCGGCCTCACCTACACCTTCGGCCGGATGGTGAAGAACCAGAGGCACGGCTGGGCGCTGTGGGCGGCGATGTTCGTGCTGTTCGCCGCGGGCGTCACGACCGCGTACTGGGCGGAGGCGCGCGGCAACCCCATCCACGCCGCGCGCGGCGTGGACGTCGTCGCGTCGGCCACGAACCCCGGCGGCAACATGGAGGGCAAGGAGGTGCGGTTCGGCGTCGCCAACTCCGCCCTCTACGCCACGATCACCACCGACGCGTCGTGCGGCGCCGTGAACTCGATGCACGACTCCTTCACGCCGCTGGGCGGGATGGTGCCGCTGGTGAACATCCAGCTCGGCGAGCTGATCTTCGGGGGCGTCGGCTCCGGCCTCTACGGCATGCTGGTGATGGCCGTGCTCACCGTGTTCATCGCCGGCCTCATGGTCGGCCGGACGCCGGAGTACCTCGGCAAGAAGATCCAGAGCCGCGAAGTGCGGATGGCGATGCTGTACGTGCTGGTCTTCCCCGCCGTCATCCTGCTGTTCACGGCCGCCTCGTCGGTGCTCCCCGCGGGGCTCAAGGGCCTCAACAACAACGGCCCGCACGGGCTGAGCGAGATCCTCTACGCCTTCTCGTCGGTCACGGGCAACAACGGCAGCGCCTTCGCCGGCCTGACGGGGAGCACCTACTACTACAACACGATGCTCGGCCTCGGCACGCTGTTCGGCCGGTTCGCGATGATGGTGCCGATGCTCGCGCTGGCCGGCTTCCTCGCCGAGCGCAAGATCGTGCCGGCGTCGGCCGGGACGTTCCCGGTCGGGTCTCCGCTGTTCGTCGCGCTGCTGATCGGGGTGATCCTGATCGTCGGCGCGCTCACGTTCTTTCCGGCGCTCTCCCTCGGCCCCGTCGTCGAGCACCTGCTGATGGGCGCCGGGAGGTTGTTCTAGATGGCCGCCGCCAAGCGTCCGCTGTTCGATCCGCCCATCGTGCGCCGGGCCATCCGGGACTCGCTCACGAAGCTCGACCCCAGGCACATGGTGCGGAACCCGGTCATGTTCGTGGTGCTGGTGGGGAGCGTGCTGACCACGCTCGTCCTGGTCCGCGACGTGGCCGAGGGCCGCACCGCCATCGGCTTCACCGTGCAGATCGCGCTGTGGCTCTGGTTCACGGTCGTGTTCGCGAATTTCGCGGAGGCGATGGCCGAGGGCCGCGGCAAGGCGCAGGCCGACACGCTGCGCCGCTCCCGCACCCAGACGCTGGCCAAGAAGCTGCCCGACCCGAAGGACCGCGCCAGGACCGTGAGCGTGTGGGCCGGCGAGCTGCGGCGCGACGACGTGGTGCTGTGCCAGCCGGGCGACCTGATCCCGGGCGACGGCGAGGTGATCGAGGGCGTCGCCTCGGTGGACGAATCCGCCATCACGGGCGAGTCCGCGCCGGTGATCCGCGAATCGGGCGGCGACCGATCGGCCGTCACCGGCGGCACGAAGGTGCTGTCGGATTTCCTGGTCGTCCGCGTCACGGCGAACCCGGGCGAGACGTTCCTCGACCGGATGATCGGCCTGGTGGAGGGCGCGAAGCGGCAGAAGACGCCCAACGAGATCGCGCTCGTGATCCTGCTGTCGGGCCTGACGATCGTCTTCCTCCTGGCGGTGGTGACGCTGCAGCCGTTCGCCATCTACTCGGGCGGGGCCGTCTCGATCCCGATCCTGGTGGCGCTGCTCGTGTGCCTCATCCCGACCACGATCGGCGGCCTGCTCTCGGCGATCGGCATCGCCGGGATGGACCGGATGATCCAGCACAACGTGATCGCGATGAGCGGGCGGGCGGTGGAGGCGGCGGGCGACGTGGACACGCTGCTCTTGGACAAAACCGGCACCATCACCCTCGGCAACCGGCAGGCGGTCTCGTTCATCCCGGCGGAGGGCGTGGCCGGGCAGGCGCTGGCCGACGCGGCGCAGCTCGCGAGCCTCGCCGACGAGACGCCCGAGGGGCGCAGCATCGTCGTGCTGGCAAAGACGAGCTACGGGCTCCGGGAGCGCGACATCCGGGCCATGGGAGCGACGTTTCTTCCCTTCAGCGCCCAGACGCGGCTGAGCGGCGTGAACTTCGACGGCCGCCAGATCCGCAAGGGCGCGGCCGACGCCATCGAGGCGTTCGTCGCCGAGCAGGGGGGCACCTCGCCGGACGGCGTGCGCGCCACGGTCGAGACCATCGCGCGCGGCGGCGGGACCCCGCTCGTGGTGGCGGACGGGCACCGCACGCTCGGCGTCATCCACCTCAAGGACATCGTGAAGGGCGGCATCAAGGAGCGGTTCGCCGAGCTCAGGCGGATGGGGATCAAGACGGTGATGATCACCGGCGACAATCCCCTGACGGCCGCCGCGGTGGCGGCCGAGGCCGGCGTGGACGACTTCCTCGCGCAGGCCAAGCCCGAGGACAAGATGGCCTTGATCAAGCGCGAGCAGGCCGGCGGCCGGCTCGTCGCGATGACCGGCGACGGCACCAACGACGCGCCGGCGCTGGCGCAGGCCGACGTGGCGGTCGCGATGAACACGGGCACGCAGGCCGCGAAGGAGGCCGGCAACCTCATCGACCTCGACTCCAACCCGACGAAGCTCATCGAGGTGGTCGAGATCGGGAAGCAGCTCCTGATCACCCGCGGCTCGCTGACCACGTTCTCGATCGCCAACGACGTCGCCAAGTACTTCGCGATCATCCCGGCGATGTTCATGACGACGTATCCGGTGCTCCAGGCGCTCAACGTCATGCGCCTGCATTCGGCGCAGTCCGCCATCCTCTCCGCCGTGGTGTTCAACGCGCTCATCATCATCGCGCTGATCCCGCTCGCGCTCCGCGGCGTGCGGTGGAAGCCCGCCCCGGCCGCCACGATCCTGCGGCGCAACCTGTGGATCTACGGCGTGGGCGGGATCCTCATCCCGTTCGCCGGCATCAAGATCATCGACGTGCTCGTCGCCGCTCTCCACCTGGTGTGACCGTGCTCAAGAACCTGCTGCGCCCCGCGATCGTCCTCACCTTCGCCCTGATGGTGATCACCGGCCTCGTCTATCCCGGCCTGGTGACCGGCGTCGCCCAGCTGCTCTGGCCGCGCCAGGCCAACGGCTCGCTGGTCACCGTCCAGGGGCGGGTGGTCGGCAGCGCGCTCATCGGGCAGAGCTTCGCGGCCGCCCGCTACTTCCACGCGCGCCCGTCGGCGGCCGGCAACGGTTACGACGACACGCTGTCGGGCGGGACGAACCTCGGACCCACCAGTGCCAAGCTCGCGGACACGCTGATCGCCGGCGCCGTGGATTCCGAGGTCGAGCTCGACCACGCCGTGAAGGGCAGGATCCCGTCGGATC
>DATJUU010000298.1:0-20770 GCA_035502155.1 Opitutaceae bacterium | reverse complement strand
CGTGGAGCCGACCCGGTGGGCGATGCCCGAGAGCGGGTCGCCGGGCTTGACCTTGTAGGTGGCGGCCGGCGCCGGCTCGCCGCTCCCACCCTCGCCCGCGGCGGCGGGCGCCTTGCCCGGAATGATGAGCTTCTGGCCGACGCTCAGCCGGGAGTTGCTGGTGAGCTTGTTGGCCTTGGCCAGCTCGGTGACGGTGGTGCCGTGCTTGCTGGCGATCTTCCAGAGGCTGTCCCCGGCGACCACGGTGTAAGTCGTGGCGGGGGTGACCGGCGGCGGCGGGGTGCTCTCAAGCGCGGAGGCGGCGGCCGAGCCGGGGCGCGTCGGGCTGTAGCGCACCGCGGGCGGCGCCGAGGTGTCGACCGCCACGAGCGGTACGGCGGCGGGGGCCGGGGCGGACGTCGCCGGCGCGAAGGCGGGCGCCGTGTCCGCCGCCACGGGCGCGGGACCCGACGCAGTCGAGCGGCAGCCCGGATTCACAAACATGAGGAAGAAGGCGACGACGTGGACGGCGACGACGATGCCCAGGATCTTGAGAATATTCATGGCGGAAGCGGTGGACGGAATTATGGGTCGGGGGCGGAGGGAATGGCTACTGAAAAGTGGGAGTTGTTCCCAAATGGTTCACAAGCTTCTCGAAGCGTTCGCCGCGGTCGGCGTAGCTGCGGAACATGTCGAAGCTGGCGAACGCCGGGCTGAGGAGCACGTGGTCGCCCGGCTGGGCGGCGGCGAAGGCTCCGTGCACGGCCTCCTCGAGCGAGGGGCAGACCGTGTGAGCCACCCGCTGGCCGGCGGCGAGGGCCGCCAGGGCCGGGGCGGTCTCGCCGATCAGCCAGAGATGGCGGACCCGGGGCGCGATCCGGCGGACGAACGCGGCGAGGTCGCCGCCCTTGGCCCGGCCGCCGGCGATGAGGTGGACCGGCGGCGGCACGGTGCTGAGCGCGGCCTCGACGGCATGAAAGTTTGTCGCCTTGGAGTCGTTCCAGAAGGTCACGCCGCGCAGCTCGCGCACGCGGGCGAGCCGGTGCCGGCCGGACTTGAACGTGCGCGCGGCGGCGTAGAGCTGGGCCTCCGCCCGGCCGTCGTGCCGCCACCACGCGAGGGCGAGGGCGAAATTCTCGCGCTGCGGGTATGAGGCGAACACCGTGCCGTTGAGGCGCGGCTCGGGCGCCAGGCCCTCGCTGGCCACGCCGGCGGCCGGCGGCAGCTTCTGCCCGAACTCCAGTGCGTACCGCTGCACGCTGCTGCCCGCGAATACCGCCCCGGGCCGCGCCCGCGCGAGCAGGTTCCACTTGGCGAGGAAATACGCCCGCAGGCCGGGATGCCGCTCGAGATGGTCCTCGGCGAAGTTGGTCCAGAGCACCGCGTCGGGCCGGACGTGCTGCAGCGTCTCGGCCTGGAAGGAGCTCACCTCGCAGATCGCGATCGAGTCCGGCCCGGCGTCGCGCCGGAAAGTGATCAGGCGGCTGAAGGGAAAGCCGATGTTGCCGACGCCGAACACGTCCTCGCCCTCGGCGAGCAGCGCGTGGGTGAGGAACTCGACCAGCGTCGTCTTGCCGTTCGTGCCGGTCACGGCCACGACGCGCCCCGGCCAGAACAGCGCGGCGAAATCGAGCTCGCCCAGGCAGGTGCAGCCGGCGGCGCGGGCCGTCAGCAGCCAGGGGTGGCGGGCGTCGAACCCGGGGCTGAAGACCACCAAGCGGTGGGCCGCGGCCTCGGGGGCGCCGAAGGCGTGCGCCGCGGGGAGGTCGGGCCGCTCGTCGAACACCTCGCTCCGGGCGCCGAGCTGGGTGAGCAGGGTGCGGGCGGCCAGGCCGCTGGTCGCGCCGCCGAAAACGGCGACCGGGTGCGACAGCAGCGGGGCGAGCGGCGCGGGCGGGGTCAGGGACATGAGGTGGGGGCCGTCACGCCAGCCGGCGGCCGGCGGTTGGCACGGGGCGGGACGGGCGGTGGAGGCGGCGGTGAGCATGCGGCAACATCAACGGAGTTTCAGGGTTCCGAGGCCGGCGAGGGCGCACATCAACGACAGGATCCAGAAGCGCAGCACGACCTTGGTCTCCGGCCACCCGAGCTTCTGGAAATGGTGGTGGATCGGGGCCATGAGGAAGACGCGGCGGCCGGCGCCGTAGCGGCGGCGGGTGACCTTGAACCAGCCGACCTGGATGATCACTGACGCGGCCTCCATCACGAAAACCCCGCCGACGAGGATGAGCGTGAGCGGCTGCTGCACCATGAAGGCGAGGATCCCGATGAGGCCGCCGATGGCCAGCGAGCCGGTGTCGCCCATGAACACCTCCGCCGGGTAGGCGTTGTACCAGAGGAAGGCGAGGCTGGCGCCCACGAGCGCGCCGCAGATGACCGTCAGCTCACCCGTGCCCGGCACGTAGCCGATCAGCAGGTAGTCGGCCAGCTTGGTGTTGCCGGCCGCGTAGGCCATGAGCCCGTAGACCATCGCCACCGTGACGGTGCAGCCAATCGCCAGGCCGTCGAGGCCGTCCGTGAGGTTGATGGCGTTGCTGAAGCCCACCAGCCACAGGAACACGAAGATGAACAACGCCGCCACCGGGAGGCCGGCGAGCACCGGATGCTTCACGAACGGCACCCAGAGCTCCGTGATCTTGTGCGCGCTCATCGGGTGCCAGAGGAGCAGGCCCAGGGCGACGACCGTGATCAGCGTCTGCCAGAGGAGCTTTTCCCCGGAGGAGATGCCGTCGCGGCTCCGGCGCCGCACCTTCAGGTAGTCGTCGCGGAAGCCCACCCCGGTGAGCGCGGCGTAGACAAACATGGCCACCACCACCCAGATGTTCGGCGTGGCCCAGAGAAACGTGCTGCCGAAGACCGCGAAGAAGATGAGCAGGCCGCCCATGGTCGGCGTGTTCTTCTTGTCGAACTGCTGCGCGAGCTCGCCGGTGCGGTCGTCGTCGTAGTGCTGGCCGAACTTGAGTGCGCGCAGCTGGGCGATGAGCCAGGGCGCGATGAGGAAGCCGATGAGCGTCGCGGTGCCCGCCGCCAGCAGGGTGCGCAGGGTGATGAACCGCAGCAGGCGCAGCGGGCCGAAGCTGTTCTCGAACTGGGAGAGGTAGCTTAGCATGCGACGGCCTCCGGCCCGGCAAGCGCCTGCTCCAGCCGGTAACGGCGGCTGCCCTTCAGGAAGACGGCCCCGTGGAATCCGGCGAGGAAGCCCGCCACCGGCGCGAGGCTGGCGACCACCTGGATCTGCCCGGGCGCCGTCCCGCCCTCCAGCAGGCCCTCGCGCACGGCCTCGGCGTGGTCGCCGATGACGAACACCTGGTCCCCGGGCCGCAGGATTAGCGAGCGGCCGAGCCGGCGGTGATAGTCGGCGGCGCGGGGGCCGAGCTCCTCCATGCAGCCGAGCACGAAGGCGCGCGGGTCGGCGGCGGGCGCCAGCGCGAGGAAATTGTCGAGCGCGTCCGCCATCGAGACGGGATTGGCGTTGTAGCAGTCGAGATAGAGCAGGCGGCCCGGCTCCCGGCGCACCTCGCCGCGCCACGGTGCGGGCTGCCAGTCGGCCAGCCGGCGCTGGATCAGCTCGGGGGTCACCCCCAGCCAGAGGGCGGCGCAAATCGCGAGCACGGCATTCTGCGCCATGCCGGCCGACACGCGCCGGAGGGTGAAGACCAGCGGCGGCGGCGGCCCGTAGGCGATGGCCAGGGCCGTGGTGTCCCCGCGCTGGGTGACGGCGAAATAGACCTTGTCCTTCGGCGGCTGGGCGGGGCGCAGCACCGCGGCCGGCTCGACCAGCATCCGGCGCACGTTGAGTTCGTGGAACGCGGTGAACTGCGCGCATTCCCGTGGGAAGATCGCGATGCCGGCCGGGCGCACGGCCGCGGGCAGGGCCGCCTTCTCGCGCGCCACGCCCTCGAGGTCGCCCAGCTCCAGCAGGTGGGCCGGCCCCACCAGGGTGATGATCGCGAGGTCCGGCTCGATCAGGTCGGCCAGGACCTGCATCTCGCCGGGCGTGCTCACCCCGGCCTCGATGACCGCGAACCGCTGGGTCGCCGGATCGAGCCGGGTGAGCGTCAGCGGCACGCCGATGTGATTGTTGAGGTTGCCCGCGGTGGCCATCACCCCGGGCGCGCCGCCGAGCAGCGCCGCGGTCAGGTCCTTGGTCGAGGTCTTGCCCACGCTGCCCGAGATGCCGATGACCGGGCCGGGGAACGCCCGGCGGTGCGCGCGGGCGACCGCCTGCAGTGCCGCCAGCGGGTCGGCCACCACCAGCTGCGGCAGCGCCGCCGCCGGGTCGGGCCGGCTGACCAGGGCGCCGGCGGCGCCGGCCGCCCGCGCCGCGGCAAGAAACTCATGGCCGTCGCGCCGGTCGGTCTTGAGCGCGACGAACACCTGGCCCGGCTCCAGCTCCCGCGTGTCGTGGGCGAAGCCGGTGATCGCGACGGCCGGCCGCGCGGTCCAGTGTCCCTGGGCCCAGGCGGCCAGCTGGTCTGCGTTGAACTCCGGCATGTCGCGCTCCCCCGCCCCTCCTCACCCGGTCTTGATGCGTTTCACGCCGATCAGCTCCCGCACGACCTGGCGGTCGTCGAACGGGATCACGGTGTCGGCGAACTCCTGGTACGACTCGTGGCCCTTGCCGGCGACCAGCAGGCAGTCGCCCGGCCGGGCGGCGTCGAGCGCCAGGCTGAGGGCATGGCGCCGGTCGTCGATGAAGGTGATCCGGTCCGGGGCGGTGATGCCGGTCTTCATGTCGGCGAAAATCTGCGCCAGCGGCTCGCTGCGCGGATTGTCCGCCGTAGCCCACGCGTAGTCGGCGCGCTCCTGGACGGCGCGGACCATCAGGGGCCGCTTGGTGCGGTCGCGGTTGCCGCCGCAGCCGAAGACGACCAGCAGGCGGCCGGGGGTGACGGCGCGGAGCATGCCGAGGGCGTTGCGCAGGGCGTCGTCGGTGTGCGCGTAGTCGACGAGCACGTTGAAGGGCTGGCCCTCCTCGATCCGCTCCATGCGGCCGGCGACGTTGCGGAACGAGGCGAGCTTGGACACGAGCGCGGCCGGGTCGCGGCCCAGCGCGAGCGCCGCGGCGAACGCCGCGAGGAGGTTGCTCAGGTTGTAGCGGCCGATGAGCGGGCTCTCGACCGCGGCGGCGCCGCCCGGCCACACCAGGCGGAAGGTCGTGCGCTTGAACTCGAGCTGGACCGCCTCGGCGCGCACGGCGGCGTCGGGATGCTCGCCAAAGGTGATCCGGCGCAGTTCCGCCGGCAGCCGGGCCGCGAGCTCCCGGCCGTAGGGGTCGTCGAGGTTGACCACCGCGACCTTGGGCCGCGCGCCGGTGGCGCCGGAGAAGAGGCGCGCCTTCACCGCGAAATAGGCGTCGAGCGACTTGTGGTAGTCGAGATGGTCGCGGGTCAGGTTGGTGAAGACCACCGCCTCGAACTGCAGCCCGAGCACGCGCTGCTGGTCGATCCCGTGCGAGCTCACCTCCATCACGGCGTCGCGGCAGCCGGCGTCGCGCATCTGGGCGAGCATGCCGAAGATGTCGAGGGACTCCGGCGTGGTCTTGTACGACGGCACCGTGCGCGCGCCGAGGTCGTAGCTGACCGTGCCGATGAGGCCGACGCGCTCCCCGTTCTCGAGGAAATGCTTCAGCAGGTGGGTGACGGTGGTCTTGCCGTTGGTGCCGGTCACGCCGATCACGCGCAGCGCCTGGTCGGGGAACTTGTAGTAGCGCTGGGCGACGCGGGCGAGCGTGGCCCGGGCGTCGGCGACCTGGATGAAGGTGACGCGGCCGTGCGGCAGCGGATGGGGCCGTTGCGTCACGACGCCGACCGCGCCGCGATTGATCGCCTCGTCAATGAAGGCGGCGCCGTCGGTGCGCAGGCCGGGCAGCGCGAAGAACAGGTTGCCCGGCACCACGCGCCGGCTGTCCATCGCGAGGCCCGAGATGGGACGGTCGAGGCCGCCCTTGACGGCGAGGGTGTCGCCGGCGGCGAACAAATCCTGGAGTTTCGGTGCCATTTTGAAGATGCGATCGCGGACCGGGCGGCCCGCCCGGGTCAGGCCCGACGGCCGCGGGCCGAAGGCGCGGATGAGCGGATAATTCTGGGTGAGGTAGGCGATCACCGGGGGCCTCCTGCAAACGCGAAGCGGTTGAGGGGCAGGTCGGTGACCGGTTTGATGTCGAGATACTGGATGAGTTCCTCACCCAGGCGCTTGAACGACGGCGCCGCGACCGCGTGTCCGTAGGCGACGCCGCTCGGGCAGTGGGCGTCGGCGTCGTCGACGATCACGGAGATCACCACCCGCGGCCGGGTGGCGGGGAAGAAGCCCACGAAGGACGCGACGTGGTGGCGGTCGGAGTACTTGCCGTCGACGACCTTGTTGCTCGTGCCGGTCTTGCCGGCGACCTCGAAGTGCGGGATGGCGGCCTCGGGCGCGGTGCCGTCCGGGGTGGCCACGCCCTCGAGCAGGCGGGCCATGGTCGCGGCCGTCTCGGGCTCGATCACCCGCCGGCGGGGCACCTCATCGAAGTGGAACACGATGTTGTCACGCTCGTCCCGCACCTCGCTGAACAGCTGGGGCCGCAGGAGGATCCCGCCGTCGGCGATGGCGGCCATGGCGTAGTGCACCTGCAGCGGGGTCGCGGCCACGGACTGGCCCATCGGCATCCGCGTGATCGTCAGGCTGTCCCAGTCCTTGGGTGCGGCGAGAATGCCCTCGATCTCGCCGCCGAAGGGGAAGCCGGTCTTCTGGCCGAAGCCGAAGGCGCGGGTGTAGGCGTAGAACCGCTGGTCGCCCATCAGCATGGCCAGCTGCGCGGCCCCGCGGTTGCTCGAATGGCTGATGATGCCCGCCACGGTGAGCGTGTCGAAGGGGTGGTCATCGCGCGGCAGGCGCAGGTGCCGCCCGTGGTAATCGACCTCGCCGGACCCGACGTCGAAGGCGCTGTTCGGAGTCACGAGCCGGTCGTTGAGCGCGCCGCTGATCGCGACGATCTTGAAGGTCGAGCCCGGCTCGAAGACGTCGGTGACTGCGCAGTTGCGCAGGGCGGCGATCGGCGCCTTGTTGAACTCGTTGAGGTTGAAGGTCGGGTAGTTGGCGAGCCCGAGCAGCGCGCCGGTCTGGGCGTCGCTCACAATGATCGTCGCCTTCAGGGGCTGATACAGGTCGGCGATGCGCTGCAGCTCCGCCTCGATCAGGTGCTGCACGTACATGTCGATCGTGAGCTTGACGTTGTAGCCGTCGATCGGCGGCACGTCGCGGGTCTGGAACTGGGCGAGCTCCTTCTTCAGGCCGTTGCGCTCGGACTCGCGCCAGCCGTTCTCGCCGTGGAGGTAGAAATCCATGTACCGCTCGACCCCGGCGGCGGCCGCGCCATCGCCGCCCAGGAAGCCGATCAGGTGGGAGGCGAGCGAGTTGTAGGGATAGAAGCGGCGGTAGACGCGGTTGCCGTAGACGCCGCGGATCTTCAGGCCCAGGATGCCTTCGCGACCGTTCTTGCCGCCCTCGTAGACGGTGTCGTCGATCCCGTCCGCGAGCTTGGCCCAGTGCACCGGCTTGGTCGCGCGCTCGTCGTCCTCGAGCGCGTCGTTGGTCCGGCGGGCGGCGGCGGCGCGGATGTCCGCAACCGTGATGCCCAGCAGCCGCGCCAGCTGCGGCCAGCGCGCCTCGTCCTCCGGGCGGAGCATGCTGGGATCGAGGCCCACCTCCATCAGCGGCCGGCTCGTGGCCAGGATCTCGCCGTTGCGGTCGAGGATGTTGCCGCGCCGGGCGTTGACGACGATGAAGGTGCGGCGCGCCTGCTCGACGAATTTGAGGAGCTCGCCGCGCTGCCAGACGTGGAGGTCGACCAGCCGCAGCGCCACGCCGCCGAAGCAGAGGCCGACGCCCGCGGCGAGGCACACCATCCGGTAGTTGGAGGCGAAACCCTTCGACATGGCCGTCAGCGCGACCCTCCCCGGCGGAGGACCACGGGTTGGAGCTCGGCGGTGAAGAGCTCCGGATTGAGCCGGCTGGCGAGCCACTGATCCACGTCGATGGGCACGTCCCCGACCTGCTCCTGGCGGGGGATGTCCAGCCCCAGGCGCATGGTGGAATTGAGGCGGATGAGGTTGTCCGGCGACTGGGCGGCGGCGAACTCGGCAGTGCAGTCGTCGAGCTCGCGCTGCACCTGGGCGATCCGCGCCTGCAGGCTCTGGTTGCGGTTCGCGACGACGGAGATCTCGTAGCGCAGCCACACGGTGCCCAGGCCGATCGAGCCGGTGAACAGCAGCATGCCCAGGGTGTAGGCGACCAGCTGGTTGATGAAGGCGTTGGAGGCGGACTTGTCCATGGCGGCGGGCGTCAGAGTTTGCGCAGCGCGCGGAGCTTGGCGGAGCGGCTGCGCGGGTTGGCGGCGAGCTCGGCCGCGCCCGGCGTCACCGGCCGGCGCGTGAGCGGCTCGGCGGCGCGCGTCCGCAGCTGCTGCGGCGTGGCATCGGCGGCGCTTTCGGGCTGGCCGCACCAGCGCCGGAAGCACCGCTTGACCAGCCGGTCCTCGAGCGAGTGGAAGCTGACGACCGCGAGCACGCCGCCGGACGCCAGCCGGGCGAAGGCGGCGGGCAGCGCCGCCTCCAGCGCGCCCAGTTCGTCGTTCACCGCGATGCGGAGGCCCTGGAAACTGAGGGTGGCGGGGTGGATCGTCGCGCCGCGGCGGTCGCGGGCCGGGATGGCGTCGGCGATCAGCGCGGCGAGGCCGGCCGTGCGCTCCAGCGCCGCCGTGCCGCGCGCGGCCTCGAGGGCGCGGACAACGCGCCGCCAGTGGGGCTCCTCGCCGAAGTCGCGGATGGCGCGCACCAGCATTTCGGTCGTGGCGGTGGCCAGCCAGCGCGCGGCGGGGACGCCGCTGCGCGGATCCATGCGCATGTCGGCCGGCGCGTCCTGCCGGAAGGAGAACCCGCGCGGCGCCTCGAGCTGGTAGGCGGAGAGGCCGAGGTCGAAGAGCACGCCGTCGAACGCGCCCAGGTTCAGCTCGGCGAGACGGGCGAAATTGGCGTCGATCAGCGCGAAGCGGCCGGCGCATTCCTCCTCCAACCGGGCCGCGCGCGCCGCGGCGGTGGGGTCGCGGTCCAGCGCGACCACGCGGGTGTCGGCCGCGGCTGCCAGCAGCGCCCGGCTGTGCCCGCCCCCGCCGAACGTGCAGTCGAGATAGCGGCCCCCGGCGTGCGGCGCGAGGAATTCGAGCACCTCGTGCAGCAACACCGGTTGGTGGCCCTCGCTCATCGCCGGCCGGCGGGACTCATGCGGTGCCGTCAGCATGGCCGGAGACGCGAGGCGCGACACCCGAGACGGCCCCGGCGGTGCGGTCCGCCGACGGCGCGAGCACGCTGCGCAAGACAAGATTGGGACGGACCCGGGGCACCGCAGCTCCTTCCCGTGCTTGGGAGGGCGACCCCGGCGCCCGAACAAGCGGCGAGTAGAAACTGCGGTGACCCAGAGTCCAAAGGCTCAGACCGGCGGAACGGTTGCGCGAAGAAGGGTTCATGGAAAAAGGGGAACGGGAGGTCAGATGCCCGCGCGGCGCATGAGGTCGCGGTAGGTCTGCGGATCCATGCGCTGGCCCTTCGCGGCCCACCGCTCGGGGCTCCAGATCGCGAACTTGCTCAGCGACCCGGCGAGCACGGCCTCCTTGGCCACGCCGGCGTGCGCGAGCAGTTCCGCCGTCAGCCCGAAGCGCCCTTGCTTGTCGAAGCGCAGCGTCTGGGCGTGGGCGAACAGCTGCGTCAGGACATCCTGGGCCTCGCTGTCGCTGAGCTCCTTGCTGGCGGCCTTGTCGTGCAGGCGATCAACCTCGGTCGGCGGCAACACCGCGATGTAGCCGTCGGGATGCGGCAGGGCGACGAACTCGTCCTCCTCCGTGTGCGCTACGCGCCAGCCCGACGGAATCGTGAGTCGACTCTTGTCGTCCAAAGCATGCCGGAAGCAACCGGTGTAACGCGGCTTCGATGAAGGTGACATGGGGAAGGACCCGCTGCGCGTCCCAAGATGACCCATTTCTCCCCACTTTCCCCCACGCAGTCAAGAAAAGTCCGGTCTTTTTCTCCATTTTTCACCAGGTCTTCTCAATCGGCCGGTCGCCGGAACGAACCCTCTGTCGGGCGGGGCCCAAAGATACCTGTGCCGGCCGGCAATTTCGCCAGCGTGCCCTGCCCTTTCCGGCCCAACGGCCGCCGATCAATCCCGCCCGCGCTCCTCGGGGGGCCGCACGTGGCTGAACGCCCGCCAGATGACCAGGTCGTAGACGCTCTTCAACCCGCCGCCGAGGACGAAGCACCAGCCGGCCAGCGCCGGGACGCCCATGAGCGGGCCGGCGGCGAGCGGGCCGAGGGCGGTGCCGACCTGCCGGATCGTGGTGGTGATGCCGTTGGCGGCCGAGCGCTCGGCCGCCGGCACGATGGCGTTCACGTAGCTCTGGCGGGTGGGCACGTCCATCTGCGAGATGAGATGCCGCGCCAGCAGCACCGCCACCGCCGACCCCAGCGTCGGCATGAAGGGCACGAGCATGAGCAGGACGTTGGACGGCAGATGGGTGAAGACCATCGTGTTCAGCAGCCCGAAGCGGCGCGCGAGCGGCACGGCCCCGAGCGCCGACAGCCCCGAGAGCAGCGTCGTGCCGAAGAAGATGCCCCCGAGGGTGGCGAGGTCGGCGCCGAACCTCCGGTGGAACCAGTAGGCCACGAAGCTGGACACGATGAAACCGCCGCCGAACGCATCGAGGGTGAACAGCGCGCTGAGCCGCGCCACACGCCCGCGCGCCTCGTGCAGCCCGTGCCAGGAGGCGCGGAGCGCCGGCGGCGCGCCGCCCGGCGCCTCGACCGCGCGGCCGAGCACCTGGAAGAGGACGAACAGGAGGCCGCCGAACGCCGCGTAGAGCCAGAGCAGCAAGCGGTAGCTGGCGAGCGGCGTCCAGCCGCGGTGCTGCAGGGCGCCCGCGAGCGCGCCGCCGAACAACGCGCCGAGCGCGTTGGCCGTGAAGCCGAGGACGTGCGACCACGCGAACACCCGCGTGCGGTCCTCCGGACGGACGACCTCGACGAGGCACGCCTGCTCGATGGCGAGGAAGGGCCCGAGCTCGTTGCCGCTGGGGCTGAGGACGCCGACGATCGCCGCGACCAGCAGCAGCCAGAAGTTGCCCAGCACGGCCATGCCGACGCCGCCGAACGCCATCAGCACCGCCCCGACCAGCAGCATGCGGCGCCGGCCGAGGCGGTCGGCGCGCGTCGTGAGGGTCAGCGAGACGGCCGCGTCGCCCAGCAGGGTGAAGGCAAGCAGCACGCCCACCCGCGCCTCGGAGTAGCCGAGCGCGCGCAGGTACAGCACCAGGACCACCGCGAGGAAGCCGTAGGCGAAAAGCCGGCCGATCCGCGCCGCGAAGAGCAGCGCGAAATCCCGCGGGGCGGTGGTGGGCAGGGACATGGCGGGAACGGCGCCAAGGAAACGCCGCCGGCCCGGCCCTGCAAGCATCGCGGAGCCGACCGTCAGCTCACGGCTGGCCCGGGGCCGCCGGCTTCGCGGGGGGCTTCGGGCCCGCGGCCAGCTGCCAGAGCCAGACGCAGAGCAGCGCGGTGATCACGACCGCGACGGCGCTCATCCACCGGTGGACGTAGAAACCGCCGATGGTGACGTTGAGATGGAGGAAGACGCGCAGCAGGTGGCCCAAACTGACCAGACCGAAGATGACGCTGGCGATGCGCAGTCCGACGCTCTGCAGGTTCATGATGACATCCTTTCCGGGGTAAGGCCCAACGAAGCAGTTCCCAAGGTTGGCGTGGCGGTCAGCCCGCTTCTGCCACCGCGGCGGCGCCGCGGCAATCCGTTTCGCCGGCCGGAGCCGGCGTCCGCCGGCCCCGCCGCCCCACCCTGACCCGCGCGGGCGCGCTCAGACGGCCGGCTTCGCCTCGACGTCGGCCATATCCAGCTTCGGCGCCAGCAGGTGGATGACGCCGATCGCGAGCAGGTAGGCGACGCTGGCCGCGAGGAAGATCGGGAAGTAGTTGCCGGTCTCGCCGCGGGCCACCGCCGCGTCGCGGATGAACGCGACGACCACGAACAGCACCACGCCGCCCAGGGCCCCGATAAATCCGCCGAGGCCGGTGACCGAGCCGACCACGCGGCGCGGGAACATGTCGGAGGCGAGGCTGAACGCGTTGGCCGACCATGCCTGGTGGGCGGTCGCCGCCAGCGTGATCAGCGCCACCGCGACCCACTGGTTGTTGGTGAGGGTCGCGAATACCACCGGCACCACGCCGAGCGCGCAAAGGAAGAGCGTCGTCTTGCGGGCGCGATGGGGCGCCCAGCCGCGGCTCATGAAGAACCCGGCCAGCCAGCCGCCGGCGACGCTGCCGATCGAGGCCACGACATAGATGATGGCCACGGGCGCGCTGCGCGACTTGAGGTCGAGATGGAACCGGTCGTGGAAGAAATACGGCGAGCCGAAGAGGTAGAACCACCAGAAGCAGTCGGTCATGACCTTGGCGGTGGCGAACGCCCACATCTGCCGGTGCGGCAGCAGCCGCCGCCACGGGATCTTCACCGCCGGCTCCGGCGGCTCGCTCATGATCAGCGCCAGCTCCGCCGGGGAGCAATGCGGGTGGTCCTGCGGCCGCCGGTAGAACGCCAGCCAGGCGAAAATCCAGGTGACGTCGAAGATGCCGGTGCAGATGAACGCGCCGCGCCAGCCGACGGTGTGGCCGAGCACGGTCATCTTCGCGAAGACCGGGATCAGCAGGGGCAGGCCGAACGGCACCAGGATGCCGCCGACGTTCGAGCCGGAGTTGAACAGCCCGATCGCGAGGGCGCGCTCGCGCTTGGGGAACCATTCCGCGATCGTCTTGTTCGCGGCGGGAAAGTTGCCGCCCTCGAACAGGCCGAGGACGATGCGGGCGATGAAGAAACCGGTGACCGTCGACGCGAGCGCGTGACCCATCGCCGCCATCCCCCAGAGGGCCACGGCGATCACGAAGCCCCAGCGCAGGCCCATCAGGTCGATCAACCGGCCGGCCACGAGCATGCTCACGGCGTAGGCCAGGCTGAAGCCCACCGTCATCCACCAGTACTGGCCCTCGGTCCAGCCGATCGTCTTCTGCAGGTCGGGCGCCAGGTTGCCGAAGACGCCGCGGTCGATGTAGTTCGCGGTGGTGACCCAGAAGAGGAGGAAGCAGATGACCCAGCGGAAGCTGGAATTCTGGGGCGGGGCGGAGGACGGGGTGGTCATGGGGTGGATCGGGAATTGAGAGCCGGGCCCATGCTCTGGGGCTCGATCGTGACATGATTGAACGAGATCAGGCCGGCCTGTTGCAAGACTTCCGGCGCATGCAACCCGCGAAACGTGCAGTCCTCGAACCGGATGCCGTCGATCACCGCGCCGGGGATGCCCATCACCCACAGCACCCGCGGGCTGGCGCGGCTCGTGACGTCCTCCACCACCACGTTGCGCAGCTGCGGCAGGAACGACCCGTTCGCGCCCTCCTCATACCGGAAATCCACCGTCAACACCGCCTCCGCGACCTCGCCGATCTCCACCCGGCGCACGAAGACATTCTCGATGATGCCCCCGCGCTTGGCGTTGGACTTGAAGCGCAGCGCGCGGTCGAGATGCGGGCTGTCCATGCGGCAGTCCTCGACGAAGATGTTGCGGCAGCCGCCCGAGGTCTCGCTGCCGACCACGACTCCGCCGTGGCCGTCGCTCATGGTGCAGTCGCGCACGATGATGTTCTCGGAGGGCATGTGGACCCGGCGGCCGTCGTTGTTGCGGCCGGACTTGATCACGATGCAGTCGTCGCCCGTGGTGAACTGGCAGTTCTCGATCAGGACGTCGCGGCACGACTCCGGGTCGCAGCCGTCGTTGTTCGGGCCGGTCGAGACGATGTCGACCCCGCGGACGGTCACGTTGGTGCACAGCTCCGGGTTGACCTCCCACATGGGGGAGCGGCGGATGTGCACGCCCTCGATCAGGACGTTGCGGCAACGGTAGGGCTGGATGAAGTTGGGGCGGAGGTGGTGGCCCGCGCCGAACACGCGCCCGGCCACCGGCGTCCCCTGGTCCCCCTCCTCGTTGAGCGTCCGCGAGTCTTCCATGGCGGGCGAACGCCGGTCGGGCCCGCGCCGGGGCCAGGCCCACCAGTTGTCGGCGGAGGCGCCGCCGTCGAGCGTGCCGTCGCCGGTCACCGCGATGTTCTCCTGGTCCAGCGCATAGATGAGCGCCGAGTAGTTGTAGCACTCGATGCCCTCCCACCGGGTGTAGACCGCCGGGAGATAGTGCCCCGGATCGGTGCTGAAGAGGAGCGTCGAGCCGCCGGCGACATGCAGGTCCACATTGCTCAACAGGTGGATCGGGCCGGTGAGGAAAACGCCGGCGGCGTCCACCGTCACGTGCCCGCCCCCGGCGGCGTGGCAGGCGGCGATGGCCTGCGCGATCGCGTCGGTGCAGTCCGTCTTGCCGTCGGCGACGGCGCCGTAGCGCGTGATGGGGAAATCCCGGTCCGGGAACGTCGGCGCCTTGATCCGCGCGAGGATCGCCGGCACCTCCGCCCACTCCGGCGCATAGGTATGTGCGGCGGCCGCGATAGCCTGGGCCGGCGCCGCGGCGCTCATTGGCAGGCCGAGCACCTGCTGCAGCTCGATGCCCGCGAGGATGAACGGCCCCACCCCCTTGAGGTCGTTCGTCACGACCGGCTCATTGATGTAATAATTGAAGCTCCCGTCGCGCCCGTAACCGAGCCCGGCGCCCGCGCAGCAGGCGGTGAGGGAGACCCGGCCCTGGGCGTCCACCGTGACCAGCCGCTCCACGAGCCCCGTGTAGGCCTTGAGCAGGGCCGGCAGGTAGTCGTCCCGGTTGAGGTAGCCGCGGTTGATTCCCTTCGCCAACATGTAGGCGAACATGCTCGAGCCCGTGGCCTCGAGGTAGTTGCCGGCGCGGGTGCCCTGATCGGTCACCTGGTACCACAGGCCGCTCGCGGCGTCTTGGTGGCGCACGACCCCCGCGCACAGCTTCTGCAGCAGCGCGATGATCTCGGACCGCGCGGGATGGTCCGCCGGCAGGTAGTCCAGCACGTCGACCATCGCCATGCCGTACCAGCCGATTGCGCGGCTCCAGAAGCAGGGCGAGGTCCCGGTGGTCTTGTTGGCCCAGGACTGCTCCTTGCTTTCGTCCCAGCCGTGGTAGAACAGCCCGGTCGCCGGATCGTAGGTGTGCGCGGCGACCACGCGGATCTGGCGCGCGACGTCGTCGAACGCGGCCGGCTCGTGGAATTCCAGCGCGTACTCCGCATAGAACGGCGCCTCCATGTAGAGGCCGTCGAGCCACATCTGGTGCGGGTAGCGCTGCTTGTGCCAGAAGCCGCCCTCGCTGGTCCGGGGCTGGGTCTCGAGCTGCCGGCGCAGGAGCTGCGCGGCCAGGTGGTAGCGCTCCTCATGGTTGTGGCCGTAGAGCGCCAGCACCGTCTTGCCCGAGTTGATGTTGTCGAGGTTGTACTCCTCCAGCTTGAAGCCCGCGATCCGGCCGTCGGGGGCGATGAACGAGCCGATGACCTTGTCCGCATACTGCCAGTAGGCGGGCGCGTCGAGCTGGCCGCCGAGCCGGGCGAGCGACAGGGTGAACAGGCCGACGGTGTAGTCCCACTTGGCGCTCCCGCCCTCGCGCCCGACCAGGCTGTCGCCGCGGCGGGCCATCTCCGCGTCCGCCATCCGCACCGACCACTGAAGCGGCGTGGCGCCGCCGAACTCGCGCGGTGGCGCCGGGGCGGCGGCAACGGCCGCCCCGGCCGCCAGGGCCAGCAGGACGGCGGGGAGCAACCGGGGATGGGAACGGCCGGAAATACTCATAGCGGGAGGGGGCGGGAAAGCGCGCCGCCGGCGGCGGCGGCCGGTGCGCAGGGTGAAGGAGCCGCTTGTAGCGGACACGTGTCCTCAGCTCAAGCAAATCCTCCGCGCACCCGCGCCACCGGGCAAAAAAAGAGCCGCCGGCACGCCGGCGGCCCGGGCAGGAAGACGTCCGTCGGTCGCGTCAGCGGGCGAGCCAGCCGCCGTCGACGGCGATGGTGTAGCCGTTCACGTAGTCGGAGGCGGGCGAGGCCAGGAACACGATCGTGCCCTTGAGGTCGTCGGGTGTGCCCCAGCGGCCCGCCGGGATGCGGTCGAGGATCGCCTTGTTGCGGGCCTCGTCGGCGCGCAGCGCAGCGGTGTTGTCCGTGGCCATGTAGCCGGGGGCGATGGCGTTGATGTTGATGCCCTTCCCCGCGAGTTCGTTGGCCATCAGCCGGGTGAGGCCCATCACCGCGCTCTTCGAGGCGGTGTAGGACGGGACGCGGATGCCGCCCTGGAAGGAGAGCATCGAGGCGACGTTGATGATCTTGCCGCCCGACTTCTGCGCCACCAGCTCGCGCACGAACGCCTGGCTGAGGAAGAACACCGCGCTCAGGTTCACGCCGATGACGTCGTCCCAGTCCTTCTCCGTGAACTTCTCGAAGTCCTCGCGCCGGATGATGCCGGCGTTGTTCACGAGGATGTCGACGCGGCCGGCCAGCTTCTTCGCCTCCGCGATCACGCGGGGGATGGCCTTGCGGTCGGACAGGTTGGCCGCGACCGACAGGGCCTTGCGCCCCGCCTGCTGGACGAGGGCCTCGGTTTCGGGACTGGGTCCGATGTCCACCAGGACGAGGTCCGCGCCGGCCTCGGCCAGGGCGTGGGCGTAGCCCTGGCCCAGACCCCGGCTGGCGCCGGTGACGATGGCGACTTTGCCGCCGAGTTTGAAACGATCGATGATCGAGCTCATAAGGGGGTCGGGTTGGGGACGGGCCGGGTCAGCGCAGGTCGGCGATCGGCACCGGGTCCATGTCGTGGAAGACCTGGTTGTCGCCGCCCATCGCCCAGCAGAAGCGGTAGCTGCCGGTGCCGACGCCGGCGTGGATGGACCAGGCCGGCGAGAGGACGACCTCGCGGTCGCGCACGATCAGGTGGCGCGTCGCCTTCGGCTCTCCCATCAGGTGGACGACCATCTGCGCGCCGAGATCGAAGTACATGTAGATCTCGGTGCGGCGGCTGTGGGTGTGCGGCGGCATCGTGTTCCACACGCTGCCGGACTCGAACTCGGTGAAGCCCATGACCAGCTGGCAGCTCTGGACGCCCTTCTGATGGATGTACCGGCAGATGCGGCGGCGGTTGGCCGACGCCGGGCTGCCGAGCTCCTCCACCTCCGCCTGCACGCGGGTGGCGAGGGTGGTCGGGTGCGTCGCGTGGGCCGGCGTGCTGATGAAATAGAACTGGGCCTGGCCGGCGGCGCCATTCTCGAACGCGACCTCCTTCTCCCCGCGCCCGATGTAGAGGCAGTCGAGGTTGGCGAGCTCGTAGCGCTTGGTCCCCACCCGCACCGCGCCGGCGGCGCCGATGTTGAGGATGCCGATCTCGCGGCGCTCGAGGAAGAAGTCGGTGCCCGTCTCCTTCGCCCCGGGCAGGCCGAGCGGCGCCGCGCCCGGCACCGCGGCCCCGACGATCATGCGGTCGAGGTCGGTGTAGTGGGCGTTGATCTGGCCGGGCTGGAACAGGCCCCCGATCAGGAACCGCTCGCGCAGTTGCGCCGTGCCGAGCGTGTTGGCCTCGGCGGGACTCGGGAAGTAATGCAGTTGCATGGTGGAAGAGGGTAACACGCCCGCCTACCGGCCTTCAATGCTGCTGATCCGGACCGGCGAAGCCGCGCGCCGGGCGCTGGCGGCGACGTAGGCCTGCCAGTCCGCCTCGGAGGCGAAATCGCCGCTCTTCGTCCAGCCGGCGCCGGCCCAGTAGCGCAGCGGCTGTCCCGACATGGCGCGGGCGAGGATCAGGCGGTTGGCCGCGTCCTCGGCGTAGCCCCGGAAATCGGCGGGCGCCACGACCACGGCCTCGCCGATCGCGCCGTTGGTCTTCTGCGCCTCCCACTGGACGAGGGCGTGATCGGCCTCGTCGTTGGTGGCGGTCACCCGCGGCTCCTGCCCCTTGTCCGCGCTGTTTTTGTTCAGGCCGATCGCCACGGTGGCCTCGTTCGCCCCCTCGATCGTGAAAGTGCTCTCGATCTGATCCAGATTGTGCCCGGCGTCGACCGTGAAGCGCTTGACCTCGGACACCGTGACGCCGTGGCCGGCATCCCACGGCGCGTAGCCCAGCTCGAACACGGCCCGGATCGGGCCGTTGGCCAGCACCTTCCAAGTCTGCCAGTTGGCGGAGACCGCGAGCCTGCCGTCCGCCCAGATTCCGGTGCCGCCGCAGCCGCGCGACGTGCCGACGTTGTACATGTCCAGCCCCTCGCCGGAGTCCTCGTGATAATGGCCCTTGAGGTACCAGCGGTCGACGATCGGGTAGCGCACGCGCTTGCACCACACGTCGATGCCGCTGCTGACCATCTTGTCGCGGCCCGCGACGCCGGTGCTGAGCCCCGGCCCGTAGATGCGGTGCGCGAGGCGGTCGTTCTCCCAGGCGAAATCGTCAAACCGCTCCGGGATGTGCCGGGCGAAGACCTTGCTGGGGAACGGCGGCACGGGCGTGGGCGACGCCGTGATCGTGAACACCGCGGACTTCTCGCCGGCGGCGAAATCGTGCTGAAACAGCAGGTCGAGGTAATAGTCGTGGTGCTCCTCCGGCTTGAAATTGGTCACCTGGCAGGGCAGCACCGCGCCGGCCGCGTCCCGGACCACGTAATGGTCGATCATCACGCCGGGCAGCAGCCGCTGCACGTCCTGGATCGGGATGGCGATCACCTCGGCGGGGCGGGCGAGGTCGAGGTCGTTGGCGACGGTGACGACGATCTGGTCGGCCGCGCGCAGCGGCAGCGCGGCGCCTAGCAGGAGGACGGCGAAGGCGGACGATTTCATGTCGGGGTTGGGGAGAAAGTTCGGCTTCCGGGCGCGACCGGGACGGACGACACCGGGAATCTGCTCCGGCCCGATGCCCGGCGCAAGGGCGTGCTGCAGGGGAATCAATCTTCCCGTCAGAACCCCGGCGTCAACCCCGCATTCGGACACGTGTCATTTCCCTCCCCCGGCCCGCCGCCCCACCCCGCCGGGCTTGCCGTTCGCGGCCGCCCTGTTTCAGTGGGCGGCACCGTCCCGACCGCCCATGCTGATTCCCGTCGACGTGCAAATCATCGGTTCCGAAGTCGCGCTCCGCTGGAGCGACGGCCGCGAGACCTATCATCCGGCCGGCGGCCTGCGGGCCGCCTCCCCCAGCGCCGAGACGGCCGGCGAGCGCGACATCTTCGGGCAGCAGCACGGCGGGCACGGGCCGCGCGACTATTCCGCCGTGACCGTCGTCGGCTGGGAGCGGATCGGCAACTACGCCCTGCGCTTCGACTTCAGCGACGGCCACCGCACCGGGCTCTACACCTACGACTATCTGTTGAAATTGGCCGAAAAACCTGAAGCATGAACCGTTTTTCCTCCCGCCCGCCGCCATGAGCACCAACCCGTTTCCCTCCCGCACCACCCACGAGGATATCGAGCACGGCACCGTGCTGCAGCCCAAGTTCGGCGCCGACGGCCTGATTCCCTGCATCACCCAGGATGCGGCCACCGGCCAGGTCCTGATGTTTGCTTTCATGAATGCCGAGTCCCTCGCGCACACCCTGCGCACAAAGCGCGCGACCTATTGGAGCCGCTCGCGGCAGAAGCTCTGGGTCAAGGGCGAGGAATCGGGCAACATCCAGGTCGTGAAGGAGGTTTATACCGACTGCGACCAGGACGTCGTGCTCATCAAGGTCGAGCAGACCGGCGCCGCCAACGCGGCCTGCCACAACGGCTTCAAGTCGTGCTTCTACCGGCGCCTCGCGGGGCTCGACGACCCCGCCTTCCGCCTCGAATTCACCGCCGAGCGGCTGTTCGATCCGGCGACGGTCTACAAGAAGAAGTAGCCGGCGGCGCCCGCGGTTCAGCGCCCCGGCATCAGGCCGCGCTCGCTGGCGACGGCGAACGCCAGCACGCGCTGGAACTCCTCGCTCCCCGCCTGCGGATGCTGCTGCAGCCGCTCCATCGCCTGCCCCCGGTTCAGCCCCTCGCGGAACAGGATGCGGTAGATCTGCTTCACGCGCTCGACCTGCTCGGGCGTGAAGCCGCAGCGCTCCAGCCCCACCTTGTTCAGCGAGCGGATCACCGCCGGGTTGCCGTCGGCGATGAAGAACGGCGGCACGTCCTGCACCACCTTCGACATCGCGCCCAGCATGGCGTAGGCGCCGACGTGGCAGAACTGGTGCACCCCCGAGCCCCAGCCGACGTTGACGTGGTCGTCGACTTTGACGTGGCCGGCGAGCGCCGACTGACTGCTCATCACCAGGTGATTGCCGATCACGCAATCGTGCGCGATGTGGCTGTAGGCGAGGATGACGTTGTCGTTCCCGAGGACGGTGAAGTTGCCGTCCTTGGTGGCGAAATGCACCGTCACGTATTCGCGAAACACGTTGCGGTCGCCAATCCGCAGACCGGGATTGCCGCCGCGGAACTTCAGGTCGTGGGTCTTCGTGCCCACGGCGGCATAGGGAAAGACCTCGCACTCGCGACCGAGCACGGTGTTGCCCTCGACCGTGCCGTGGTGGTGGATGACCGTGGCGTCGCCAATCACGGCGGTGCCGCCGACGTAGGCGTAGGCCCCGACGGTGACGTCGGCGCCGAGTTGCACGGTGGGCTCGATGATGGCGCTGGGATGGATGCGGGAGGCCATGAAAGGGTCCGCAGACCGGCGGGCCGCGGGCGCACGCCACCGGAACTGGGGATTTCGGGGTCGGGTGACGAAGGGGTGGAGCGGTCGAGGCCGG
>DATJUU010000297.1:0-8480 GCA_035502155.1 Opitutaceae bacterium | reverse complement strand
TCATCGAAACGGGTTCATTGCGGCCGGCGGTGGCGCTGCCGGTCGATACCGCCCTGCGCGGCGCGTATGTCGAGCTCGACGGGCGCGCCGTGCTGCACGATTCGTTCCGCACCCACCCGGCCGGGCCTTACGAGGTTTATGTCGCCTGCACTCCGTGGGCATTTGGCGCCTCCCAGCGGCTGTTCGGCGGAGAGATCCTGGCAGTCGTGCGCGGAGGCAGCGGCGACGCCGCCGCGCAAGCCGTGGCAGCCCTGGCGGCCGGCCGGCCGCTCGACCTGACGGTGATCTTCCCGCGAGACGCGCCGGATGTCAGTGAGCCCCTGTTGACGACCGGGATCGCCGGCAAAGGCGATGGGATCTATATGCATTACTTCGGCGGCGAGGCGGTGAGCTTCGGCTTCGACCATTGGGGTGCCGGGGGACCCCATTCGCCGCCCGTGCCGGTGGATTTCGCGATGAAGCATCATGTGATCCTGTCTTGGGGTGCCCTGCGACCGCCGGGCGAACCGGCGCGGAACCGCCTGCGCGTCGTCCTCGACGGCCGGGTGGTGCTCGATGCTCCGGTCGAGTACTACCCCGCGCGGCCGTCGCAGGTTGCATTGGCGCAAAACCCCATCGGGATGTCGACCAGCCGGCCCGATTTCACTGGCGATATCCTCGCGGTATTCCCGGAGGCCGCGCCGTGAGGACGGGCGCGCCGCCGGCAACGGAAAAGGGTCGCGGTCGACCCTGGACCACGCAGGGCTGCGCCGCATTGCGCCGGGCGCGAGTCAAAACCACTCGCTTTTTCTGAACCGATCTCCTCAGATCGGGCCGGATGCCAAGCATGTTGGGTGTCGCAGCCGCCATTCCCTTGCTGGCGTGCGGGTGGATTTGGTGGCATCGCCGGCCCGCCGGCGATCAATGGAAACGCGTCCACCTGCCCAGGGTCGCGGCGCTGTTCTTGGCCGGGGCAGTGGCGGCGGGGCCGTTTTTTACTTCCCGCGAGGTCGGCACGGGCGAGGCCTACAATTACAGCCTCGCGACAGCGGATGCCGTGACCCAGTTCCGAGCCGGCGTGTTTCCCGTGTTGGTCGGGCAGAGTGAATATGCCTGGAACGGTCGCGTTCACCCTCTGCGCACGGCGCCCTACCTGGCATACTTTGCCGGCCTGCTTGATGCGTTGACCTTCCACCGGTTCGGGTTCTGGGCGCTGCAGAATCTGGCGCTCGCGATGAGCCTGATCGGCGGCGCGTTCAGCGCCTATTGGTGCCTGCGGCGGGGGGCGGACGCGCCGCCGGGTCTGGCGGTCGTGCTCGCCGCGGGCTATGTGCTCGCCCCGGGAGTCCTGGCGCCGGCCTATGCCATGGATCTGTACATGACCGTGATGACGGTGCCGTTCATTCCGGTCCTACTCATGGCGCTGAGCCGGGCCTGGCGGGGCGATGGGTCATTCGCCAATCTCGCGTGGCTGGCGGCGAGCCTGGCGGCCGCATGGACGGCGCATCCTCCCGTTGCCTTGTGGCTGACCACAGTGGCGTTCGTGTTGCTGCTGCCATTGATGGTGCGGGGCCGTTTTGGGGGCGGCGCCGGAACGCGGATGGCGGCGGCGATGGGGCTGGCCGTGGCGTTGGGCGCCTACGCCTTTGTTTCCGCCCTCAGCGTCAAGACGTTCCCCAATTTCGCGATCCCGGCGAACGTCGACACCTTGTTACAGGAGACGCGGCGGGTGTGGCGGGCCGCGCTGCGACCGGTGAGCCTGACGGCCGACCAACTCGGGGACTTTCAGCTGGGGTATGCCTATTGGGGTCTGCTGGTGGGCGCGGTCGGAGCGGCGCTTGCGTCGGTCCGGACCTCGAGGGACCAGGAGTTCCGCGGGCGGCGGGCCGCCGGGATCGCCTTGTTGGCGGCCGCGGCGACGCTCCTCGCCGTGACGCTGCCGGTGCCGGTCGTGCAGGCTTGGTTTTGGCGGCGCGCGCCGTCGATCTACATGGAGCTGACCAACCAATGGCCGATGCAGCGGCTGTACCTGATGATCACGCCGCTGGCACTCTTTGCCTTCGCCCTGCTCTGCCCCCGGCCGCTGCGGCTGCCCCGGTGGGCGCGCGATCCGGCGTATTGCGGCCTCGCGGCGGCGGTCCTTTGGACGGGCTGGCAGGCGTGGCGATTTGTGGCGCGCGGCTATGCGTCGCAGCGGTCGGCGGCCGTGTCGGCGGACAGCCACCGGCCCGAAAACCTGGATCTGACGGCGATGTCCTATGCGATTCTCGCGCCGCCGGCGTCGTTCATCAACGGGGTCATGGACCCGCTCATGGAGTGCCGCCTGATCCGCCGCATCACCCACGATGAGCTGCTCTCCAACTGGGACGCGGCGGTGGACGAAAAGCAAATCGTGCAGGGCACGTTCCAGGAGGCCACCGCGGCGGGGGACACCCTGTTCCTCAAGCCCACGCTGCATTTGGCTCCAGGTTTCCGCTACCGCCTGCGCTTCGCGTTTCCGCGCGAGCCGTGGAACTGCACGCTGCAGATGCGGGGGCCCGGCCTTGACCGCGATTACCACCTGCCCTCCGCCGGCGGACCGCGCGGCTTCGGCATGATGCCGGGCAACAATCCCGCCCTGACCCTGTGGACGTCAGAAGCGGCACCGATCGACGTCCAATTGAGCCTGTTTGGCCAGGATTGGGGCGCGCGATCGCGGACGGATATTGCCGGCTTCACCTTGGACCGGCTGGATCCGGCCCGCCTGCCCATCCGGGTCGAATCGCTGCTGCCATTTCGCGCCACCGTGCGGGCGCCGGAGGCGTGCTTGCTCGAGACCCCGCGTCTCTTCCTCGACGGGTACGTCGCGTCAGTCGACGGTCGGCCGGTGCGGGTGCTGGTGTCCCCGCAAAAGCTGGCCATGATCCCGGTGCCTGCCGGCACGAGCCGGGTGGAGCTGCGCTATCCCGGGCCGCTGTCACTTCGCCTCGCCTTCTGGCTCAGCTTTTTCTCCTGGCTCGGGCTCGGGGCCGTCGGGGTGACGCGCGCCGTCAATCCGGCATGGCGCTTCCCGCGGCCGGCGATCCCGCGGATCCCGTGGCGGGGGTGGTGCTGGGGGGCGGGTGGGGCCCTGGTCGCCGCCGCCGGCGTGGTCGGATTCGTGCATTGGCGGGCCTACCGCGAGGCATGCGGCCCGATCCGGATCCGCATGCTGTTGTCGGAGGTGCAGCTCGGCCGCAACCAGCCGGTGCTGACCACGGGCCGACCGGGCGCCGGGACCTTCGTGTTTCTGAACTTCCCGGACGCCACCCATGTGCGGGTGGGGATGGACGTGTGGGGCCGTCTGCTCGTGCTCACGAACCCGATCGCGGTCGACTACGAGGAGGTTCAGGAAATGGTGATCTCGACCGGAGCCCTGTATCCGGAGAATCACCCCAAGCTGCACGGCCTGAGCGAGGCCCGGCTCCGCGAGCTGCGGCGACACGTCGCGATCCAGCTCAATGGGATGACGGTCATCAATCGGGAGATTGGCACCTACCCGTCGACGCCCTCCGAGGTGACCGTGGGCGAAAGCCGGATCGGCGGTTCCAACACCGAAGCCCATTTCGCCGGCAAAATCCTCAGCGTCGAGCGGCTGCCCGTGCCCGCCAATTGAGCTGGCGGGGGACCCGGCCGCCGAATCGGTCCTCGATCGGCCGAAGGCCTCCCGGCCCGCCGCCTTCGACGGAGGCAAAGGGCAGGCGGGGAGCCGGATTCCCTCGTCAGGGTGATGACGGGAGCACCCGCGGCACCCGGCCGGCGATCAATTCGGACCGTTCGCGATTGTTGAGCGGAAAGGGTGCGAGGAGGAGCGTGGCCGGGTCGGTCGCGAGCCGCGGGGGCGGAAGGCGTCTATGTCGGCTGCGTGCCGTGGCCGATGTGGTCGGCTCAGCGGCTTTTCGGCGGCCGGCTTCTGGAGGTCGCACGGGCTGGCGACGCGGCGGGACGGCTCGGTTCCGACCCGGCTGCGGGGCGATCGCTGGATCTCACGATCGTCTTTCCCGCAGGCGAGCCTTACGTGAGCGAGCCACTCCTGACCACCGGTGAGGCCGGCCGCGGCGACAGCCTTTATGTGCATTACGTCGACGGCGTGACCGTTCGGTTCGGCTTCGACCACTGGGTAACCGGTGGCTCGGTGTCCCGGCCGGTGCCGGTCGACTTCGCGGTGGTGCACCATGTCGTGCTTTCTTGGGGAGCGCTTCTGCCGTCCGACGATCCGGCGCGGAAGCGCCTGCGACTGGCGCTCGGCGGCCAGGTGGTGCTGGACGCCCCGGTCACGTACTTTCCGGCGCGGCCGGAGCAGGTGGCCCTGGGCACAAACCCAATCGGCATGTCCACCAGCCGGCCGGCCTTCACCGGCGAGCTGATGGGGGTCGGATCGACGGCCGGTCCCGCGAACGACGGTGGAGCAGCCGCGTTCCACCTCACCAGCCCTTGAACTCGCGGATTGCGGCGGCGCTTTGGGCGGAGTCAACACCGGGCGACTGACGAAAGACTTGACCCGGTGGGGCGCCCAGGTGCTTTGGGTCGAGAATGCAGGATGGCAGGGAACTCGCGGATTGCGGTTGGTGGCGATCGGTGGCCCGGATGGGATCGGCGTTGGCCGTTCTGGCGGCACTGTTCTGCTATATTTTGCTCTTCCGATCGCCGGGCACTTCGGATGTCGATGAATACTGGATGTATTGGACCCGGTTGATGCGCGACCATGGGGTGATCGGAGGCTACGCAGCGGCGCACTGCGACTATCCGCCTCTCGTATTTGTGCTTTTGCACGGCATCGCGCACGTCGCGACCGCGCTGCGGATTGATGATTTCAGGACTCTGAAGGCGGCGGTGGAGCTGGCCGCTGTCGGCGGGGGGATTGTCTTTTGGTTTTGGTGTCGGAATCTCTGGCTCACCGCCGCGTTTCTCATCGTGGTCGTGATCAACTCAGCCGCCCAGTTCTATTTGGACGCTTTCTACTTGGCGCCGTTGCTGCTCGCGCTTTGGGCCCTTCAGCGACACCGGATCGTCGCCGCAGGGTTCTTGCTCGCGGTCTCGGCGGGCATGAAGTGGCAACCGCTGATTGTGGCGCCTTTTTTCCTCCTGCAGGCCTACAAAATCGGTGCTACGGAATCCGCCGCGTGGCGTCGGTGGCTGCGAACATCAGGCGAATTTGCCGCCGGGGCCCTCTTCTTGGCGTTGCCGATTCTGACCGCTTTTGGACCGATTGCCGTCCTCCGATCGCTCGAAAAGGCGACCTCGCACGCCGCGCTGAGCTTTCAGGCGCTGAACCTCAACTGGATCGTGCAGATGTTTCTCTATAAACATTTCGGCCTTTCCGGTACGCCCTACTACACGGTCCCCGTGCCCTTCCCGTTGCACGTTGCCGCCAAATCGGCGTTTTTCCTCGGGTACGCGTTTTTCCTGTTGGTGCTGTGGCGTCGCGGCCGCACCGTCGCCGATTTCCTCGGCGCGGCCTGTGCCGGGGCCTACACTTATTACGCTCTGAACATCGGAGTCCATGAGAACCACCTGTTCGTCGCGATGATCATGGCTTTCGCCTTATGGTCCACGGACCCTCCGCGGCTGTGGCCCGGCGCGCTGTACTTGGGGATCATCGCCAACCTCAATCTCGTGCTCTTTTACGGACTCCATGGAAGGGACGTGCCTCCGGTTGGATCGGTGGGCTTCGACACGGCCTCAATTCTCCTGGCATTGATGAACTTGTACTTTCTGATGGTGTGTTTCCGGATCGCAGCAAGGCGATGGCGCGGCGGGGTCGCGCCCTATCCCGCCGTCTGATCCCGGGCCCGGTACTGTCCCGGGCCAATGCGTCCCCGGTGGGGCGCCGTACCCCTCGGCCCGCTTCACCAACCCTTGAACTCGCGGATGGCGGCGGCGACGTATTCCACCTGGGCGTCGGTCAGCTCCGGATAGACCGGCAGACTCAGGCATTCGCGGGCGGCGCGCTCGGCCACGGGAAAATCGCCGGCACGGTGGCCGAAGGCGGCGTAGCATTTCTGCAGGTGGACCGGCACGGGATAGTGCATCGCGGTGCCGACGCCGCGGGCGGCGAGGTGTTCGCGCAGGGCGTCGCGCGCCGGGTGGCGCACGACGTAGAGGTGGTAGACGCTCTCCACGCCCTCGGCCTCGCGCGGCAGGCGCAGCGGCGTGCCGGCGAGCAGCTCGTGGTAGCGGTGGGCGATGGCGCGGCGGCGCTGATTCCAGGCGGGGAGGTGCTTGAGTTTCACGCCGAGGGTTGCGCCCTGGATGCCCTCCATGCGGTAATTGTAGCCCACCTCGTCGTGGTAATAGCGTTTCGTCGAGCCATGGTCTCGCAGGGCGCGGGCGCGGGCGGCAAAATTGTCGCCGGCCGTCACCAGCGCGCCACCCTCGCCGAGGGCGCCGAGATTCTTGCCGGGGTAGAAGCTGAAGATCGCGAGGTCGCCGAAGGTGCCGACGTTGCGCCCGCGGTAGCGCGCGCCATGCGCCTGCGCGGCATCCTCGACCAGCGGCAGGCCGCGCCGGCGGCACAGGGCCAGGATCGGATCGAGGTCGAACGGATGGCCGTAGAGGTGCACGGGCAGGATCGCCTTGGTGCGCGGCGTCAGCGCGCGTTCGATCCGGCCCGGGTCGAGGTTCATCGTCGCCTCGTCGATGTCGACGTACACCGGACGGGCGCCGACGTAGGAGACCGCCCAGCTCGTGGCCACGAAGGTGTAGGGCGTCGTGATGACCTCATCGCCGGGGCCGATGTTGAGCAGCCGCAGGGCGAGGTGCAGGGCGGAGGTGCCGCTGTTGCAGCCGAGGCAGTGCGGCGCGCCGAGGAACGCGGCGAAGTCCTTTTCAAAGGCGGCGACATCCGGCCCGAGACAGAACGAACACTGGTCGAGCGTGCGCGCGATGGCGGCGTCGAGCTCAGGGCGGAGCGAGCGGATCTGGGCCGGAAGATCGAAGTAGGGGACGTTCACGGGGCGAAACGGAGAGAATAGGGGAATGAGAGAATGGGAGAATGGGGACCTGGCGTCAGGCCTTGGGGCGCAGCGGGCGCGCGGGATTGCCCGCCACCACCGCGCCCGGCGGCACATCCCGGGTCACGACACTGCCGGCGCCGACCACCGCGCCCGCTCCGATGGTCACGCCGCAGAGGATGGTGGCGGAGGTCCCGATCGAGGCGCCGCGCTGGACGCGCGTCGGCACGACCTTCCAGTCCGCCTCGGTCTGCAGCCCGCCGGCGCGGTTCACCGCCGCCGGGTGTTTGTCGTTGATGAAGGAGACGTTGTGGCCGACGAAGACCTCGTCCTCGATCTCGACGCCCTCGCAGATGAAGGTGTGGCTCGAGATCTTGCAGTTCCGGCCGATGCGGGCGTTTTTCTGGATCTCGACGAAGGCGCCGACCTTCGTGCCGTCGCCGATCTCGCAGCCGTAGGCGTTGACGAAGTTGAAGAAGCGGACGTTCTGGCCCACGCGCACGTTGACCAGCGACCGGCGCGGGCTGTCTTCGTTGATTACTTCCATTCGAGGGAGACTTCCGAGCCTCCGGCTCTAACAGAGTGCTGGGCTGCCTCAAGGATTTTCACCGTGTCGGCGCCGAACCGGCCGTCGGCGCGCGGCGCGGTGCCGTCGCGCACCGCGGCGACAAAATCGGCGACGAGGTTGGCGAGCGCCTCGCGCGGCGGGATGCGCGGCGAGCGCACGTCGCCGATGCGGTAGTCGAACAGCAGGCGGTGGCGCTCCTCGTCCGTGCGGGCGGTGACGCCCGAGTCGTAAATCTTGACCGGCTCGTTGGCGTCGAGGTCGTCGTAGACGATCATGCGCCGGTCGCCACCGATCAGCATGTGGCGGATTTTGACCGGTGAAACCCAGGAGCAGTTGACGTGGGCGAACAGCCCGGAGGCGTAGCGCAGGGTGAGAATGCCGATGTTCTCCAGCGGGCTGGAGGTGTGGCTGGCGCCGATGGCCTGGACCCGCGTCGGGCGCTCGTCGATCAGGGCGTTGATGATCGCGAGATCGTGGACGGCGAGGTCCCAGATGACATTCACGTCGTGCTGGAAGAGGCCGAGGTTGATGCGCGTGGAGTCGATGTAGTGCAGGCGGCCGAGCTCGCCGGCGCGGACCAGATCGCGGATGCGTTCGACCGCGGGATGGTAGACGTAGGTGTGGTCGACCATGAGGACGCGTTTGCGGGCGGCGGCGAGGGCGACGAGCTCCTGCGCGTCAGCGTGCGTCGTGGCCAGCGGCTTCTCGACCAGCACGTGCCGGCCGGCCGCGAGCGCGGCCCGGGTCAGTGGATGATGGGTGGCGACGGGGGTGGCGAGGGCCACGGCATCGACGGCGCCGTCGGCGAGCACGTCGGCGAACGCCGTGCAGCCGGCGACGCCCGGGTTCTCCCGCCGCGCGCGGGCGAGGCGCTCGGGATTCTCCTCGCAGACGAGGACGCGGCCGAATGCGCCGTTTTGGACGAAGTTGCGCACCAGCTTCGGGCCCCAGTAGCCGTAGCC
>DATJUU010000296.1:0-5724 GCA_035502155.1 Opitutaceae bacterium | reverse complement strand
TCGGATCGGCGTTGACCAACGACAGATGCACCTTGCCGTCCTTGGCCCGCGAGGCCGACGCGCTGACCGCCGGAATCGACTCGTCGCCGAACTGGTACTCGGGCGTTTCCAGAGAAACCGGCAGCGAGGTCGCGTCCTGGTGGACTTGGAACAGGTCGAACACCCAGTAGGTCGGCGTGCGCAGCATCTTCGGGCCGTCGGTCAGGATCATCGACTGGAGCACGTTCACCATCTGGGCGATGTTGGCCATCTTCACGCGGTCGGCGTGCTTCTGGAAGATGTGAAGGTTGAGGCCGGCGACGACCGCATCGCGCATGGTGTTTTGCTGAAAGAGGAAGCCGGGATTGGTGCCGGGCTCGACGTTGTACCAGTCGCCCCACTCGTCCACCACCAGGGCCACGCGCTTCTGCGGATCGTACTTGTCCATGATCGCGGAATGCTTCGTGACCAGCTCGTCCATCACCAGCGTGTGCTTCATGGTGTTGAACCAGTCCTGCTCCCCGAACTCGGTGGCCGACCCCTTGTCGCGCCAGTTGCCGGTGGAGAGCGTGTAGTGGTGCAGCGCCAGCCCGTCCATCTGGCGCTCGGCCATGGCCATCAGCGTGTCCGTCCACCGGTAGTCGGAGCCGTTCGGGCCGCAGGCGACGCGGAAGACGTGGTTGCCCGAGTAGTCCCTGACGAAGGTGCTGTAACGCCGGTACACGTCGGCGTAGTACTCGGGCCGCATGTTGCCGCCGCAACCCCAGTTTTCGTTCCCGATTGCCATGTACGGCACCTTCCACGGCTGGTCCCGGCCGTTCTGCCGCCGCAGATTGGCCATGGGCGAATCGGCGTCGGAAGTCATGTACTCCACCCATTGCAGCATTTCCTGCACGGTGCCGCTGCCGACGTTGCCGCAGAGGTAGGGCTCGGTGCCGATCTGCTCGCAGAAGTCCATGAACTCGTGGATGCCGAAGCTGTTGTCCTCCACCACCCCGCCCCAGGTGGTGTTGATCAGCTTGGGCCGCTGGTCGCGTGGTCCGATGCCATCGCGCCAGTGGTATTGGTCGGCGAAGCAACCGCCCGGCCAGCGCACGTCCGGGACGTGCAGTTCGCGCAGCGCGGCCACGACGTCGTTGCGGATGCCGCGGGTGTTGGGGATGGGCGAATCCGGCCCCACCCAGATGCCGCCGTAGATGCAGTGGCCGAGGTGCTCGGAGAACTGCCCGTAGATGTGGCGGTCGATCTTCGGGCCCGGCTGGTCGGCCCGGAGGACGAGCGCGGCGGACTCGGCCGGCGCGGCCTCCTGGGCGGCGGGCAGCGCCGGCAGCACGGCCAGGCCGAGGCAGAGACTGAATCGGTGACACGGGGTGTTCATGGCAAGCAGGGGTCGGGGTTGGGGACGAAGCACCGCACTACCAGTCGAGCATCAGCAGCGAAACCGCCTGACGCGGCAGGTCAACCGCCAGCGTCACCTGACTGTCATGCACCGCCACCGGCGCGGCGGGCCCGAGCGTCTGGAGCCGGCCCGCGGCCTCGAGCTGCGCGAGCTGCGGGGGCGTCAGGTGGGCCGGCGCGCCGAGGCGCTGCCAGGCCGTGTAGGCGTTGCTGTGCGTGGCATCGATGCGGAAATGCATCAGCTGGGCGCGGGCCGCGTCCGCCGGCAGGCCGGAGACCGTCAGGGTCACCGCGGCGTCCGGGCCGGGCACGTCGTCGTCGTGGTAATGCCAGACGAGCACGCAGAGGCGGCGGCCCTCGCGGCTGGCCAGCGCCGACACGTCCGGGGTGCCGCGCACCCCCGCCTGGAGGATCGCGTCGAGCGGCACGGCGCCGGTGCTCGTCGCCGCCACGCGCTGCCCGCCCATGAGCGCGAAGAGCCGGAAGACGTTGAGCACGGGCTTGTCGATCCCGTCGGTGGCGAGCGAGCGCATCTCGGCGAAGAGCGACTGGCCCTCGAACTCGAACGCCCAGGTGAGCGCGCCCTGCAGGTTCACGCCGTCGCGCGCCGCCAGGTCCGGCAGCCGGGCGAAGGCCGCCGCGGTGTAGCTGGAGTACATCGTGCCGTTGCGGTAGCCCAGCTGCGGCCCGGCGCAGGCGGCGCAGCCCTCGGGGTCGCACTCGCCGATGATCACCGGCGTCTGCCTCAGCTCGGGATAGGAGGCGATGATCCTGAAGCCCTCGTCGGCGGTCCGGAGCTCGTTGGCGATGCCCATGCGCACATGGCCGTCGACGAACACCGGCGCGCCCTTGGCGTGGAAGGAGACGAAGTCCAGCGGCGTGCCCGGCAGCCCGTTCGCCAGGTTGGTGCCGTGGAGGCAGTGGTCGAGGAACGCGCGCAGCCACGGCCCGCCGCTGCCCGCGCAGTCGGGCCCGCCCACCCGCGCGTCGGGCAGCGCGCGCCGCACCGCGTCGACCGCGTAGTCGTGCAGCTTGAGGAACTCCGTCTCGGTCCCCTGCCAATACGGGATGTTCGCCTCGTTCCACACCTCCCAGTACCAGCGCCGCACCTCCGCCGGGCCGTACTTCTGCACGCAGTGCTGCGCCCACTGGTAGACCAACTCGCCCCAGCGCGCGTAGCTCTTCGGCGGATAGGCCCAGCCGGTGAAGATCGCGCTGTACTTGTCGTCGGGCGACCAGTGATGTCGGTAGGGCTCGGGGTGCGACGAGAGCGCCTGCGGCATGAAGCCGATCTCCACGTACGGCCGCACGCCGGCGCCCCGGTAGGTGTCGAAGATCTGGTCGAGGATCGTCCAGTCGTAGTTGGGGTCGCCCTCGGCGTCCTCGGTGTAGGCGTTGGTGCTGCCCCATTTCAGCGCCGCCGTGCCGTCGCCGGTGGTGAGCAGGTTGTGGGCGCGGAAGTAGACGCCGTCGGCATGGAAATTCTCCGGCCGCAGGGCGCCGAGCTCGCCGAGGAGTTTCCTCCCGTCGGCCATCGTCGCGTAGTTGGGCTCGTCGGCGCCGAAGAAGCGCCAGATCGGGCTCCACGGTCCCTGCGGCTGCGCCGCGTCGACGCGGATCTCGACGGGAAAGCGGGCGGCGGGCGGCGGGGCGGCGGCGAGGGCGCCCGCGCAGAGCAGCGCCAGGAAGGGGGCAGCGCGCGTCATGGCTGCACGGGTAATCGCAATCCCCCCGGAGTGCAACCGCCCGCGGCGCTCACCGCTTCAGCCAGTGAATGTAGGAGGTCCCGGCGAGGCTCACCAGGACGCTCTTCTCGTCGATGCTGAAGCAGGTCAGGCGGACCGTCTCGCCGTCGAGCTTCAGCTCCTTCGTCTCCCCCGAGCCGAAGGCCACGTCGTTGATCCGCACCCGCGTGACGCCGCCCTCGGTCGCGGTGCCGCCGAGGTGGAGCTGGAACAGGATCAGGTCGGCCTCGATCGGGTTCATGCCGGTGATGGGCTTGGGGCGGAAACGCTTCAGCTGCTCCTCCGCGTCGGCCCGCTCGGCGGGCGTCATCGCCGCCCGCAGCTGCTCGAGCGTGCCCTGGTAGATGACCCCGAACGGGCTCTGGTTGATGCCGGTCTGCATCCAGAGCAAAGCCGCGACGAGGTCCCGGGGCAGCACCTCGCCCGTCCGGTAGAACTGGGCGATGCGCAGCTGCGCCGTGTAGATGCCGGCGTAGGCCGCGCGGCTCGACCAGCGCGCCGACTCGCGCAGCAGCGTGGCGCGCGCCGCCTTCGCCTCCTGCGCGACGGACGCGTAGTGGCTGCCCAGCGCCTCCTGGGCGGGCGCGAAGCCGGCCCGCGCCGAGCGCTCGAACCACACCAGCTGCCCCGCCGCGTCGGACGCCGGCAGCGAGCGGGCGAAATCATACTGCGCCTGGGGATCGCCGGCATCGGCCGCGGCCTTGAGGCGCGCGAGGTCGGGGTCGGCCGCCGCCCGCGTGCCGCCGGCGATCGCGATTGCGAATCCAAGCCACCACAGCCAGCGACGCCGTTCCATGGCGGCTACCATAAGAGAAGGAACCGCGACGGGGCCAGCCAAACCTCGGGCGGGGCCGCGCCGGGTCCCCGGCGATCCCCGCAACTTCCGGCGGCGGCGGCTGTCACAGGATGTGATATGCCATGATCAAGAACGATTATCTTGCAGAGCTTGGCATGGAGCCCACGGCCCCGAGAATCCGGTGGCCCGCCGCTCTCGTCATCCTCGCGGTGCTCGCGACGGCAGTGATCTGGCTCGCCGTCGCGCAACACAATGCGCCCCACGCGGCGCCCCCGCCGGCGGACCAGGCCGCCGCCGTCACTCCGCGCCCGGCTGCGCCGGGCGGCATCCCGGCGGCCGCGCGGCCTGCGCGGCCGAAATCTCCGGCCCACGGGCTGGGCTGAGCCCCCCCGCCGGCGCCTCACTCGTCGAGCGCCGTGAGCAGCGGCGGCGGGGCCGGCGGCACCGCGTCGGCGGTCAGCACGAGCGTCGCGGGCCGGAGTCCGTCCGCCTCGGCCGTGAGCCGCAGGTCACCCGGCGTCGCGCCCGCGCGCACCAGGGCCAGCGCCAGGCCGTGGAACGCCCGGCGCTGCGGCGCCTGGTAGGGCTCGTGACTAGACGGATCGCCGTTGTCCGTGGCGAGGAGCGCGCCCGGGCCCTCAACCTTGAACCGGATCAGGTTGTCCGCGTTCGGGACCACCGTGCCGGCGGCGTCGACGACCGACACGGCCACGCTGGCGACATCGGCGCCGTCGGCGCGCAGATGATCCGTGTCAGCCGACAGGACCAGCGCCGCGGGCGCGCCGGCGGTGCGCACCTCGGACTCGGCCACCGCCCTGCCCTCGCGGTAACCGACCGCCTTGAGCACGCCGGGGGCGTAGGGCACGTCCCAGGAAAGATGCAGGTCGGCGGTGGTGGCCGGCACCACCGGCCGCGCGTAGCGGTTCCACCCGCCGGCGTTGCCCTGGCGGGGAGACTCGTACGCTTTCACGCCCAGGCTCCGGCCGTTGAGGAACAGCTCCACCGTGTCGCAGTTCGTGTACGCCAGCACCGGGATGACCTGTCCCTCGCGGCCCGGCCAGTTCCACGACGGGAACAGGTGCAGCATCGGCGCCGCCGTCCACTGGCTCTGGAAGAAGTAATAGGCGTCCTTCGGGAAGCCCGCGGTGTCGATCGCGCCCGAGGAGGCGGCCTTGCCCGGCCACCGCGACTCGCCGAGGTAGTCGATCCCCGTCCAGAAGAAGTCGCCGGTCACGAAGTCGTGCGTGCGGACGTAGCGCCAAAGCTGCTCGGGCCGGATCATCGCGGTGGCGTACCGCGGGGGCCGCGGGGCCGCCCCGGCGGCCGGTGCGGCGGGCAGCTCGTAGCTGCCGCGCACCCCGTAGACCGCGGTGTCTTCCGTGCCGACAAACCGCCGCTGCGGGTAGGCGCGGCGGTCGTCGTCGTAATAGGTCTCCCGGCGGGTGCCCCAGCGGTCGACGTAGTTGTAGCCGACGACGTCGAGCTGGCTGGTGAAGGCGTCGGGCACGCCGCCGTGGTCCGTGAACACGTTGTCCAGCGCGGCGGTCACCGGCCGCGCCGGATCCTCGCGGTGGAAGACCGCGATGAGTTTCGCCAGCACGTCGGCGCCGCCGGGCGCGAGCTGGTCGCCAATCTCGTTGCCCGCGCTCCACAGCACGATGCACGGGTGGATGCGGTCGCGGCGGATCATCGCGGTCAGGTCCCGCTCGTACCACTCGTTGAAGTAGTCCGAATAGCCGTGCTGGAGCTGCGGCTTGCGCACCGTCCACTCGTCGAACGCCTCGTCCATCACCAGCAGGCCGAGCC
>DATJUU010000295.1:0-13228 GCA_035502155.1 Opitutaceae bacterium | reverse complement strand
GCCGACGCACCAGGGGCGCGGCGCCGAGCACATCCTGTCGCAGATGCTCGTTCGGCCGGGGCACACGGTGCCGGGCAACATGTACTTCACCACGACGCGCCTCCACCAGGAGCTGGCCGGCGGCACCTTCGTCGACGTGATCATCGACGAGGCCCACGACCCCGCGAATCCGCACCCGTTCAAGGGCAACATCGACCTGCAAAAGCTGGCCGACCTCGTGGCGCGCGTCGGCGCCGCCCGCGTGCCCTACGTCTCGGTCGCCGCGACCGTCAACATGGCCGGCGGCCAGCCGATCGCACTGGAGAACCTGCGCCAGGTGCGCGCCTTCTGCGCCCGCCACGGCATCCGCGTCATCCTTGACGCCACCCGCGCCCTCGAGAACGCCTTCTTCATCCGCGAGCGCGAGCCCGGCTGCGCCGACCGCACCCCGGCCGAGATTCTCAAGGAGCTGTGCTCGTATACCGACGGCTGCACGATGAGCGGCAAGAAGGATCTGCTGGTCAACATCGGCGGCTTTCTCGCCGTGAACGACGACGCCATCTTCGAGGAGGCGCGCAATCTGGTCGTCGTCTACGAGGGACTGCACACCTACGGCGGCCTCGCCGGCCGCGACCTCGAGGCCATGGCGCGCGGCATCGAGGAGGCCGTGCAGCTCGACCACCTGCGCGCCCGCATCGGCCAGGTGCGCTACGTCGGCGAGCACCTCGAGGCGCTCGGCATCCCGATTGTGCGGCCGATCGGCGGCCACGCCATCTTCCTCGACGCCCGGCGTTTCCTCCCCCACCTCGACCAGCTGGAGTTTCCGGCCCAGACGCTCGCCGCCGAACTCTACCTCGAATCCGGCATCCGCGCGATGGAGCGCGGCGTCGTCTCCGCCGGTCGCAACAAGGAGACCGGCGAGCACTACCGGCCCAAGCTCGAACTGGTCCGCCTCACTTTTCCGCGCCGCGTCTACACCCAGGCCCACTGCGACGTCACGATCGAGTCGATCCAGGCGGTCCACGCGGAGCGCGCCCGGATCAAGGGCCTCAAGATGGTCTACGAGCCGAAATACCTGCGGTTCTTCCAGGCGCGCTTCGAGCGGCTGCCGTAGCCGGCGGCGGCTTGCGCGGCGCGAGCTGGCGCCTAGGCTCAAGCGCCCGGATCCCCATTACCCCATGAACGAACCGACCATCGCCCAAAAATCTCCATTCGTGAAAGCCATGCCCGCCGGTACCTACTTCTGGTGCGCCTGCGGCCGCTCCAAGGATCAGCCGTTCTGCGACGGCTCGCACAAGGGCACCGGCCTCGCCCCGAAGAAGGCGGAGCTCACCGAGGCGAAGACCGTCGCCTGGTGCGGCTGCAAGCACTCCCGGAACGCGCCGTTCTGCGACGGCTCCCACGCCAGGCTGTAGCCGGCGCCGCGGCCGGCCGGTCACACCACCCGGGCCCACAGCACCTTGAGGTAACGGCTCTCGGGGCAGTTGGAGTACACCGGATGATCCGGGCCCGCGCCGGTCCGGTCGAAAATCTGCAGGCGCCGGTTCAGGCGGTGCGCGCCCTTGATCACCCGCTCCTCGAACGTCTCCAGCGACACGAGCCCCGAGCACGAGCAGGTCACGAACAGACCGCCATCCTCCACCAGTGAGATCGCGAGCTGGTTCAGGTCCTCGTACTTCCGTAAACCCTCGGCGCCGCCGGCCGCCTCGCGCGTCAGCACGAATTTCGGCGGGTCGAGCACGACCGCGTCCCAGCGCTCGCCGTTCTGCTGCATCTGGCGCGCGTAGGCGAAGGCGTCGGCGTGCACCCAGCGCACCTGCGCCGGCGCGAGCCGGTTGAGGTGCTGGTTGCGCCGTGCCTGCGCGATCGCGTTCTCGTCGAGATCCACGCCGGTCGCCTCCGCCGCCTGGCCGGTCGCCAGGGCCGCGAGCGCAAAGCCGCCGGTGTAGCAGCAAAGGTCGAGCACGCGCGCGCCCGCCGCCAGCCGCGCGAACCGCCCGCGGTTCTCGCGCTGGTCGCAGAAGAACCCCGTCTTGTGCCCGGCGGCGAAGTCCACCTCGTAGCGCACGCCGCTCTCGGTGATCTTCACCGTCGGCGGGGCGCCGGCCGTGACCTCCTTCAGGAGCGACGGCTTGATGCCCTCGAGGCTCCCGAGGTCGTGGTCGACGTGCACCTGCGCGTGCCGGGTGCCGCAGAGTTCGTGGAGCCGCGGCAGCCAGCGCGGCAGGCGCTGCGCCACCCCCAGACTGTAGACCTCGCAGAACAGCACGTCGCCGTAGCGGTCCACGGTCAGGCCGCTCAGGCCGTCGCCATCCGAGTTGATGACGCGGTAGGCGTCGGCCACCGCGTCGAGTTTCAGCCAGTCGCGCCGCAGGGCGACGGCGCGCGCCAGCGCGGCCTCGAAGTATTCCTCGCCCACCGGCCCGGGCGAGTGGCAGACGACCCGCAGCGGGATCTTGGCGCGGGGATTGTAGAGGCCGGCGCCGACCCGCCGCCCGGCCTTGTCGTAGACCGCGACCCAGTCGCCGGGTTTGGCGTCCGGCGACACCTCCCCGAGCATGCGCGGAAAGATATGCGGCTGGAACGTGACGAATTTCAGCTGCGCCCAAGGCCGCGGACGTTGCGCCGGATCGGTTACTGGTGGTGCTTCCTTCGCGGCATCCATGAGCCCCCACGCAAAGCCGCAATGGCGCCCCAAGGCGACAAAAAAGCCCCGCCGATTGGGCGGGGCGAATCACCGGCCGCGGGGAATCCGACGTCAGGCGACGCGCTCGACGATCAGCGGCGGCGGCGTGGGCCGCTTCGGTGCGAGGCGGTACGCATTCTTGAAATACTCGAGCGCCTGCTCGAGCTTCGCCTCGTCGTTGTAGTGGATCATCATCAGCGGCTCGCCCTGCTTCACCTGCGTGCCGACCTTCTTGATCTCGGACACGCCGACCGCGTAGTCGATCCGGTCGTGCGGCTGCTCGCGGCCGGCGCCCAGGAGATGCACGCCGCGCGCGATCATGGCGGCGTTGATCGTGTGGACGTAGCCGCGCTTCGGGGCGGGCAGCTTGCGGATGTGTTTCGCCTGCGGGAATTTCTCCGGGTGGTCGATGAAGGTGGTGTCGCCGCCCTGCGCGCGCACCAGCGCCTTGAACTTCTCCAGCGCCGAGCCGTCGCCGAGGTGGCGCTGCACCGTCTGCTTCGCGGAAAGGGTCGAGCCGGCCACGCCGGCCAGGCGCACGATCTCCATCCCCAGCTTGAGCACCAGCTCCTTGGTGTCCTCCGGACCCTGGCCCTTGAGCAGCTGGATGGCCTCGCGGACCTCCAGCCCCGTGCCGACGGTGTCGCCCAGCGGCTGGTTCATGTCGGTGACGAGCGCGACGCAGCGGCGCTTCATCGACCGGCCGACGCGGGTCATGGAACGCGCCAGCTGCTTGGCCTGCTCGAGGTCCTTGATGAACGACCCGTTGCCCCACTTGACGTCGATGACCAGGCCTTCGGAACCCTCCGCGAGCTTGCGCGAAAGCACGCTGCCGGTGATGAGCGGCAGGCTTGGGATCGTGCCCGTGTCCTTGCGCAGGTCGTGAAACTTGGCGTCCGCGGGCGCGAGATCCGGCACCTGGGCGACCACGGCGCCGCCGATGTGCTCGAGCTGCTCCACGAAATGGGCGATCGTCTGGTGGCCCTTGAAGCCCGGGATGGCGCCGAGCTTGTCGAGCGTGTCGATCACGAACTCCTGGTCGGCCCCGCACATCATCGGCACGACCACGCCGCTGGCCATCGCGAGCGGCGCCAGCACCAACGAAGTCTTATCGCCCACGCCGCCCGTCGAATACTTGTCGATCTTCGGCTTGGAGATGTGCGAAAGGTCGATGACCTCGCCGGAAAGCATCATCTCCTCGGTGAGGATCGCCGTCTCCTGGGCTGACATGTTGGCGAAATATATCGCCATCAGCAGCGCGGCCAGCTGGTGCTTGGGCATCTCCCCATCAAGCGTGGAATCAATGATATACCGGATTTCCTCCTGGGTAAACTCGAGCCCGTCTCGTTTCTTTTCGATGAGATAGCTGAAAGTGGGTTTGATGAACCTCCGCTGCGGCAGAGGACGTTTTCTCATGTGTGTAGTCATGGAACATTCTGAAGGCGATTCGCGCGCAAAGTTTAGCACAAAAAACAATCTATCCCGTTTGTCGAGACAATTTTACCCAACTTTGGTCTCCCACCCAACGCAGGCGGCGGCGGCGGCGTGGGAGTATTTCCCATGCCAACCCGCGACCGATTAAACGCTTGCGACGGTTTCCCGCGGTCCGTTGAGTGACAGAATGGATCTGTCCTTCGATCTGGCCGTCGCCTTGGATCGCGCGATGGCCGAGGCCGGCCGCAAGCTCGGCTGGGGGGAAAAGGAATTCACACCCGATGTCAGGCTGGCCGATCCCGTTCACGGCGATTTTCAGGCCAACGGGGTCCTCGCCTACGCCCGGCGGAGCCGGCAGAATCCGCGCGCGCTGGCCGGGGCGGTGGTCGCGGAACTGGGCGGGCTCGCACCGCAATATGAAATCGCCGTCGCCGGCCCGGGGTTCGTGAACTTCCGGCTCCGGCCCGGCGCGCTGCTGGCCTGGCTCCAGCGCCACGGCGACCGCCAGGCGCTCACCGCCGGCGCCGCGGAGGCCGAGGCGGGCCACACCTTTGTCGTCGATTACAGCTCGCCCAACACGGCCAAGCAGATGCACGTCGGCCACCTGCGGTCCGCCGTCATCGGCGAGGCCATCTGCCGCCTGCTGGAATTCCAGGGCGCCCGGGTCGTGCGCGACAACCACGTCGGCGACTGGGGCACGCAGTTCGGCAAGCTGATCTGGGCCTACAAACGCCGGCTCGACCCGGCGGCGCTGGCCGCCGACCCGCTCGAGGAGTTCGAGCGCCTGTACAAGGCGGGCCACGCCGCGACCGAGGCCGATCCCGCCGCGCTCGAGGAGGCGCGCCAGGAACTCGTGCGCCTGCAGGCCGGGGACGCGGAGAACCTCGCGATCTGGAAGCAGATCAACGCCGCCAGCCTCGCCGCCTTCCAGCCGCTCTACGACCAGCTCGGCATCCGCTTCGACGCCCTGCTGGGCGAAAGCTTCTACAACGACCGGCTCGACGCCGTCTACCGCGAGCTGACCGGCGCCGGGCTCGCCACCGAAAGCCAGGGCGCGCTGGTGGTGTTCCACCCCGAGCACCCCCGCTTCAAGACCCAGCCGTTCATCATCCGCAAGTCCGACGGGGCCGCGAACTACGCCACGACCGACCTCGCCACCATCCTCTACCGCGCCGAGCATTTCCACGCCACCGACATCCTCTACGTCGTCGACAAGCGCCAGGCCGACCATTTCGAGCAGCTGTTCCTCACCGCCCGCAAGTGGTTCGCCCACGCCGGCCGCCCCCTGCCCCGCCTCGAGCACCTCGATTTCGGCACCGTCCTGGGCGAGGACGGCCGGCCGCTCAAGACCCGCAGCGGCGAGAACATCCGCCTCAAGGACCTGCTGGCCGAGGCCATCGAGCGCTCCCACCGCCTGGTGAGCGAAAAGAATCCGGACCTGCCCGCGGACGAGCGCCGCGCCATCGCCGCGATCGTCGGCATCGGCTCGGTGCAGTACGCCGACCTCGCGCAAAACCGCTCCAGCGACTACGTGTTCTCGTGGGACAAGATGATCTCGCTCGACGGCAACACGGCGGCCTACCTGCTCTACGCCGTCACCCGGGTCCACAGCATCTTCCGCAAGCTCGGCCTGCCGCCGGGCGACCCGGCGACGGAGGCCGGGGCGACGCCGTTCGAGACGCCCGCCGAGCTGGCGCTGGCGCGCAAGCTCGTGCGTCTGCCCGACGCCCTCGCGGCCGCCACCAGCAACCTGCGCCCGCATTTCCTCTGCACCTACCTGTACGAACTCGCCGGCGAATTCAGCAAGTTCTACAACGCCGACAAGGTCGCGGTGGAGGCGGGCCCGGTGCGCGCCCGGCGCCTCCTGCTCTGCAACCGCACCCTCCTCCTGCTCGAGACCGGGCTGCACCTCCTCGGCCTGCGCACCCTGACGCGGATGTGACCGCGACCCGGGCGCGGCGCCCCCGGCCGGCCCCCAGAACGCGCTTGCCGCTCCCCGCCATTCGCGCCACATTCGCCCGCCAATGCCGAACGAGGAATATTACATCCGCGGCGCCGAGGAAACGGAGGCCCGGGGCCCGTTCACGGTGGACCAGCTCGTGACCCTCGGCGAGGTCGACCAGATCACTCCCGAGACCCTGTACTACGAGGCGGCCACCGAGCAGTGGGCCACCTTCGCCTCCAACGAGGAGCTGAAGAGCGCGGTGTTCCCGTCGAAGAAGAAGCTCACGGTCAAACCCAAGGAGAAGATCGCGACGCTCAACGTCGCCCAGGAGGAGCACAAGCCCATCACGGTGGAGCAGATGCTCGCCGCGGCCGAGGGCCGCACGGAGGACACGAAGGACAAGCGCAATCTGATCGTGGCGCAGAACATCAGCGCCCGCATCGGGATGTACTCCGCGCTGGTCATGTTCCTGCTCAGCGCCGCCGCGCTGCTGCTGCCCTATGCCGACATCCTGCTGGCGGTCAACGTCGCCAAGATCGCGGTCCAGCCCTTCATTTACCTCGGCCTGATCGACGTGCTCTGCGTGATCCTGCTCGCGCTCGGCATGGCGGCGGTCTATCCCTTCATCCGTTTCCGCGCGATGCTCGGCATCGGGTTCCTCGGCCTGCTCTTCCTCCTGCAGGGCCAGCCCACGATCGCGCTCGCGGTGACGGTGGGGTCGGTGGGGATGTATTTCGCCACCGTCTTCCTGAGCTACGCCCCCGTGATCTCCGCGGCGGTGCTGGGCCTGGCCGGCATCGGGGGCTTTGCCTATTTCATGCTGCTGAAATAGCGGCGCCGGCCGGCCCGGCCGGCGACGCGCGCCGCCTTCCGACTTTCATGGGCTGGCTGGCCGAACGACACCGCCGGTTTGCGCACCTGTGCCGGCACGACATCTGGCAGCGGGCGGCCATCGCCGATCGTTCGCTGCGCGGCCGCGGCTACGCGGTGCTGCGCGTCCTCTCCATCATCTACTCCGGCCTGTTCGACAATCACATCACGACGCGGGCCGCGGCACTGAGCTACGCCTCGCTGCTCGGCCTCGGACCCCTCGTGGCCCTGGCCATGCTGGCCGCCGCGCTGATGCTCGACCAGCGCGATCCCACCGCCATGGTGAATGCGTTGAACCGGGTCATCACCTTCATCGCCCCGTCGGTCGCGGAGTTCGAGCACCTCGACCAGCCCGTGCGCCGGCCCGCCCCCGCCGCCGCCCCGGACCGACCGGCGCCCCGCGCCGCGGCCGGTTCCCCGCTGGTGCGCCTGATGGACCGCGTCGCCGTCCGCAGCCGCGCGGGCACCGCCGGCGCCATCGGGGGCCTGACCCTGCTTCTGATTGTCATCGGGCTCTTCACGTCGGTGGAAAACGCCTTCAACGCCGTCTGGGGCGTGCGCCGCGGGCGCTCCTGGCTGCGGCGCTTCGTCTTCTACTGGATCGCCCTCATCCTGGGCCTGCTGCTGTTTTTCGCCTCGCTCACCGCGCTCTCGGCGGCGGCCTTCATCAGCGTCTTCTTCGAGAAACTGTCCTTCGGCGCCCAGCTGCTCTCGCTGCTGCGGTGGATGCTCCCCGCCCTGTCGATCGGGCTCGTGGTCGCCCTCCTCACCGTCTTCTACCATTACCTGCCCAACACCCGGGTCCTCTGGTGGGCGGCCCTCGTGGGCGCCGTCCTCGTCACCGCGCTGCTCTACCTCAACAACTACCTCGCGTTCCTGTATTTCCGCCACGTCGTCTTCCAGCGGTCCCTCTTCGGCTCGCTCGGCATCCTGCCCGTCCTCCTCTTCGGACTCTACGTCTTCTGGTTCTTCGTGCTGCTCGGCGCCCAGATCAGCTACGCCCTCCAGAACGTCGGCATCCGCCACAGCCAGGTCGCGTGGCACGGATTGAGCGAGACCGCGCGCGAAAGCCTGGCGCTCCTGACCCTGCTGGTCATCTGCCGCCGGTTCAAGGCCGGCCGGCCAGCCAGCTCGATCCTGCAGCTGGGCGAAATCCTCCAGGTGCCGGCCCAGGTGCTCAACGAGTGCCTCAACCGCCTCGGCGACCTCGGCCTCGTCGTGGCCCTGCCGCCCGCCCGGGGCCGGTCCTCGCTCGACTACCGCTACCAGCCGGCGCGCCCGCTCGACGCCATCACGCTGGCCGAGTTCAAGCAGGCGTTCGAGCACTGCGGCGACAACACCGGCGGCGAGAACCTCGCCGCGGCCGACCCCGTGCTCCGCCTCTACCACGAACGCCTCGCCGGCCGGCTCCAGGCGGCGCTCGGCGGCCAGACGCTCGACGCTCTGCTCAACGAGTTTCCCGGCCCCGTCCCGGCCGCCCCCGCCGCGGCGCGCTGACGGCTGCGCGCCGGGCGCGCCCGCGCCGCCCACGCCCGCCGACGAGCCAATCGCCGTTGACACTCGTTGGCGCCACGCCTTAGCTCGCCCACTTTCGCCCATGATTTCCTGGATCCAACGGAACTTCCAGCATCACTTTCGTGCCGTGTTCGGCGTGCTTCTGGCCGTCACCATCATCTCCTTCATCATGGTCATCAACGCCGGGCCCGGACTTGGCCGTGCCGGCCCGAAGGTCGCCAAGCGCGTCTTCTTCAACGTCAACCTTGAGCAGCCCGGCGTGGCCAACCGCATGTTTGGCGACGCCTCCCTCAGCGCCCAGCTCCAAGGCGACGCTTCCAACCTCGACGGCAACCAGCTCCAGAGCTACGGCCTCCAGCGGGTGGCGGCGCTGGCGCTCGCCGACCAGCTCAAGCTCCCCGCCCCCACCGACCAGGAGATCGCCGGCTACATCAAGACCCTGCGCGCCTTCGCCGGCTCCGACGGCAACTTCGACCCCAGCCTCTACGCCGCCTTCCGCGACAACCTCCGCACCAACAGCCGCCTGTCGGAGGCCGACGTGGCGCGGGTGCTCAGCGACGACCTGCGCATCGCCCACGTCCGCGCCCTGCTCGCCGGCCCCGGCTTCGTCCTGCCGGACGAGGTGCGCGACCAGCTCGTGCGCGCCCGCTCCACCTGGACCATCGCCGTCGCCACCCTCGACTACGCGGCGTACAAGCCCGACATCCCCGCGCCTGAGGACGCCCTCAAGCGTTTCTACGACGACAACACCTTCCGCTACGTCGTGCCGGACCGCGTCGGCGTCGACTACGTGGAGTTCCCGGCCGCCGATTTCCTCAGCCAGGTGAAGGTCACCGACGCCGAGGTGCGGGCATACTACGACGAGAACTCGAGCCGGTTTCCGGCGCCGCCCAAGAAGACCACCGGCGACAAGGGCGCGCTGAAGCTGGACGCGACCGCCCTGTCGGACCCCAACGCGGACTTCGCCGCCGTGCGTCCGCAGGTGGAGCTGGCCCTCCGCACCGAGCGGGCGCAGCAGCTGTCCGCCAAGGCCGCGGCCGACCTCACGGTGGAGATCTACGACCAGAAACTGAAACTGGGCGCCCCCGATTTTGCGGCGTTGCTCGCCAGCCACAATCTGGCCCTGAAATCCGTCGCGCCGTTCGACCGCAATTCGCCGCCGACGAACCCGGCCTGGAGCCCGCAGATCGTCGACCAAGCCCTGCGGCTGTCGGCCCAGAAGCTGGAGTCGGACCCGTTGGCCACGGCCACTGGCACGGTCGTGCTGTTCTGGCGGGAGACGGTCCCCTCCTACCAGAGTACGTTCGCGCAGTCACAGGACCAGGTCATCGCCGATTACCGGGAGAATGAGCGCCGGAAGCGGTTCGTCGAGCTGGGCCGCAACCTGCGCGGCGTGCTCGAGGCGCGGGTCAAGGCCGGCGACACCTTCGCCAAGGCGGCTGCCGCCGCCAGCGCCGATCCCGCCCAGCCCAAACTTGACGTCAAGGAGTTCCCGCCGTTCACGCGGCAGCAACCGCCCTCGGACCTCAACCCCGCCGTGCAAAACGTCCTCGACCAGCTCGCCCCGGGCCAGGTGTCGGACATGTTGATCGCCCAGAACAAGGGTTATCTGGTCTACGCCCAGGAACGGAAGCTGCCCGATCTCAGCGAGACCGGCGCCCCGTTCGCCGTGACGCGCGCGCAGCTCGCCCAGCTGACCGCCGGTTTCAACCAGGAGCTTTACCTGAACCAGCTCACCGAACAGGAGCTCAAGAAAGCCGGGCCGGTACCCCGTTGATCCGGGACTGCCGGCCGGCGGCGCCAACCGCTGGTCCGCCGCCGGCGCCGCCGGTCCAAAAGATTTCCCCGCTGCACCGCCGACCCGACAAATTGCGTGCCGCCATGCTCCCTTCCGCCTCCGCCCCCGCCCCGCTGCCCGCCGGCGGTCTGACTGTCAGTCCGGCGAAACCGGCCCCGGCCGAGGGCGTCTCAAGCCCGGAGCAACCCGGCTTCACTGTCTGGCCCCGCTTCCTCCGGCGGCGCGCAGGGCGATTTCACCAACCCCCGCGCCCTCCGGTGTGTTCTTAGCGCGCCGCCATTCTTCCCCCGACCGATTTCCGCCATGTCCAACCGCCCCCGTCTTTCCCTCGCCGCCGCTGCATTCGCCGCCGGCCTCGCCGGCTTGGCCGCCGCCCAGGACGCCGCGCCGCCGGCGCCTGCCGCCGCCCCCGCCACGATCAAGCTCTCGGTCGACGACTGCGTCCGCCTGGCGCTGGAGAAGAACTTCACCGTGCAGATCCAGCGCTTCACTGTGGCCAACGCCCGCGATTCGCTGGAGATCGCCAAGGCGACGTTCGATCCCACGGTCGCGCTGACCTCCTCGCGCAACTTCAGCCAGTCCTCGAGCACCAACAGCCAGCTCAACGGCGCCCCCGCCCCCGTCTCCGACACCACCAACACGCGGCTCGGCGTCACCCAGGAGATCGCCACCGGCGGCACGGTGACGGTGAGCACGAACCTCGACCGCAGCTCCAGCAATTCGAGTTTCAACATCCTCAACCCCGCCTACAGCGGCAACGTAACGCTGGCCGTCTCCCAGCCGCTGCTCCAGGGCGCCGGCCCCTCGATCGCGCGCGCCGCGGTCGAGCGCAGCCAGATCGGCGTCACCGTCGCCAACCTCAATTTCCAGGCCCAGGTGCTGAACGTCATCCAGAGCACCGAGAACGCTTACTACAGCCTCGTCTACGCCAGTGAGCAATACAAGGTCTACCAGCTCTCCCTCGACCTGGCCCAAAAACTCCTCGACGAGGCCCAGGAGAAGAAACGCGTGGGCACGGCCACCGACGTCGATGTCCTCCAGGCCCAGGTGGGCGTGGCCACCGCGCGCCGCAACGTCCTCCAGGCCCTCCAGAGCCTGCGCGACGGGAACGACGCCCTGCTGGCGCTTGTCGGGCAGTTCCAGCTCGACCAGACCGTCGTCACCGCCGGGTTCGATTCCTTCTCCGGCGGGATTCCGCTGGTCACCTCCGTCTACGACACCGCCATCAACCACCAGCCCGATTACCTCGCGGCCAAGATCGCGATCGAGCAGTCGCAGATCGACGTGCGCGTGGCCAAGAGCCAGCGGCAGCCGAACCTGTCCGTGGGCGGCGCCGTGGGCTACAGCGGACTCGATTCGAGCGCCTCCTCCGTCTACCAGGACATCCCCAAGGGCGACAGCTACCTCTGGCAGGTAAACGTGGCCCTGAGCTTCCCGTGGAAATTCCGCGGCGACACCGCCCGCTACCATCAGGCCCTGAACGCCCTGGCCCAGCAGCAGACCAGCCTCCGCCAGCTGGAGCAGAACATCCTCGTCCAGGTCCGCTCGGCGGTGCGCTCGGTCGAGACCAACAGCGAAGGCGTCAAGATCGCCGCCGTGGCCGCCGACTACAGCTCCAAGCAATACGACCTCGAACGCGCCCGCTTCGACGCCGGCCTGGCCACCAGCCGCGACGTGCTGCAGACGCAATCCGACCTGGAGAACGCCCGCGTCGCCGAGCTCCAGGCGCGGGTCACGCTCCAGAATTCCATCTCCGCCCTGCACCGCCTGGAAGGCAGCTCGTTCGAGCGCTACCACCTCACGGTGCCCGAATGAGCCGGCCCCGGCCGGCCGGCCGCCCCCGCGGCTTCCCCTTTCCGTGCGTCTCCTGCTTCGACTGATCTTCTGGCCGTGGCTGCTCGCTGCGCTCGTGGTCGGCCGGCTCGAGCTCCTGGCCCGCCTGCCCGCCTGGGCGCAGCTGGCCCTCGCCCCCGCGCTCGCGGCGCTGCTCCTGGCCGGCGCCTACGGCTTCCGCGGGCCGCGGACGTGGCTGGCCGTGCTCGATCTGCGCCGGCTCGTGGCGCTGCACGCCATCCGCCTCTACGGGGTCTACCTGCTCCTCCTGTACGCGCGCGGCGAACTGCCCTACGTCTTCGTGCCCGGCGCGTGGAGCGAGATTTTCGTGGCCGTGCTGGCGGTGGGGCTGGTGGCCATCCCCCTGCCGGAGGTCGTCCGCCGCCACGCCGTGGTCATCTGGAACACCGTCGGGTTCGTCGGCCTGCTGCTGCTCGCGCTCGCGGCCGCCCGGGTCGGCCTGGCGCAGCCGTGGCGGCTCGCGGGGTTCGCCCGCCTGCCGCTCAGCCTGCTGCCGGTCTTCGTCGCGCCGCTCCTCCTCGGCGTCCACGTGATCATCTACGCGCGGCTGCTGCCGGGGAATCCGGAAACAGCGCGTCCAGCGTGACGCTGCCGGCGTCGAGCACCGGGTGCGGCGGCAGCTGGGTGCGGAACCACGTCCGCTGCTTCTTCGCCAGCGCGCGGGTGCCCTGCACGATCGCGGCGGCGAGTTCGTCCGGGCGCAGGTGCCCGTCCAGCATCGCGAGCGTCTCGCGGTAGCCGATCGCGCGGGCGGCGCTCGGGTTTCGCTCCAGCCCTTCGGCCCGCAGGCGGCGCACCTCCTCGACCAGGCCGGCGTCCAGCATCGCCCGCACGCGGGCGTCGATGCGCGCCTCGAGCTCCGCGCGCGGCCGGTCCAGCCGCACCAGGCGCGTCTGCCAGTCCGCGAACGGCGCCGGCTGTCGGGCGAAGTCCGCGGCCAGCTCCGCCAGCGGCCGGCCCGAGGCCACGCAGCGCTCGAGCGCGCGCGCCACCCGCCGCGGATTGTGCACGTCGAGCGCGCCGAGCCCGCCCGGGTTCAGCCGCCGCAGCTCCGCCACCAGCGCCGGCAGGCCGTCGGCGCGCAGGCGGGCCGCGACCGCGGCGCGCACCGGCGCCGGCACGTCCACCTCATCCGCCACCGGGGCGA
>DATJUU010000294.1:0-25512 GCA_035502155.1 Opitutaceae bacterium | reverse complement strand
CGCCGCCGGCCGCTCAATTTGGCAACTCGCGAAGGCTCAGGCGGGCCACCCCGTCCACCGGCCGGCCTTGGACCAGCGCGGGGCGGAAGCGGCAGTCGGCGAAGACCGCGTCGAGCGCGGCGTCCCCGGCCCGGCGGGTGCACGCCTCGTCGAGAAACGCGCCGCGGGGCAATCCGTCCTTGTTGACCTTCACAAAATAGGTCTGGCCCAGCTCGCCGGCGGACAGGCCGGCGCGCATCGCGGCGGAGAGGCGGCCCATCGCCAGGGAGGGCGGCAGCGTGGCGTCCTTGTGGGTGGAGAAGTAATCGACCACCATGAACTGAAACGCCTCGTCGCGGGTCAGCTCGATGCGGCGCGCGGCCACGTTGGAGGCGGTCTCCCGGCCGTGGTCAAAGAGATGCACGCTGACGTTTTCGAGCTCGAAGCCCGGCGGGAAGCCGCCCTGCAGGACGTGGACGCGGCGCGGCTGCTCGTTGACCGTGCCCAGCGACTCCGCGTAAATCCAGTTGCGCGCGGTGTCCTTGGGCTGCTGCGGGTCGTGGTACCGCGCCATCACCACCACGTAGGCGTCGGTCAGCGGCCGGGGCGAGGACACCGCGAAGCTCACCTCCATCGCATCGAACTGCTTCTTGGCGAGTTCCTCCTGCATCTTCAGGGTGGAGGCGCCGGAGTCGTACTGGTCGGAGGAGGCGGCGGTGACGGCCTGGCCGTAGGACTGCGCTGCACTGACGGCGGCGCCCTGCAGCCCCGGCGTTTGGGCTGCGGCCGCCGCCCGGGTGAAGCCGTTCATGGTGGTGTCATTCGCCACTTCGAGGGTCCAGCTCAAGGTCTGCTGCGCCTCGTCATTGTGCACCGCGTCGGCGGTGAGGTCGCTGGCCCCGGTCTCCCGCGACCACTTGCGCACCGGATCGGCCGCCGCGGTGTAGGTGCGCTCGCTCTTGAGGTCGGCGATGGTGACCGCGGTGTCGGCGAGCTTCAGGGATTCCGCGATCCGGAGCCGGACCGACCAGTCGCGCATCGGGATGTGGAGCTCCTGACCCTTGGCGTCGACGATGAACGAGCCGCCCACGACGTCGCGGACGCGGTAGAACTGTTGCTGCTGCTGGACGTCGAAATCCACGCCCACGAAAAGGGTGTACGGCTTTGGGACCGTCGTGGCGGGGGCCGCGGCGACCAGCAGACCGGGCGTCACCCGGGCAAGGCCGGCGGCGAGGAGCAGCAGGGGTATTCTGGGATGGAGCGGAGTTTTCATCGGGGGTGACGATCGGATGGGGGGGAATCGGGGCGGCGGTCCGCGGGCACGGCCGGTTCAGAGGAGATGGCTCAGCTTCACGAGGGCGACGCCCCCGATCGGCCGACCTTGGTCGAGCTGCGGCGTAAAACGTATGTCCAGGATCACCGACTGCAAATAGGGATCCTCGATCTTCTGCCGGCAGTCCGGGTCGAGGTAGGCGGCGGTGGGCAGGCCGTTTTTGGTCACGGTCACGTAGAAGGTTTGGGTGAACTGGGCGTCCGACACGTGGGTCCGCAGGTCCGCGGGCAGCTGGAACAGGGCCGGGGACGCCGGCACGTTCTCGCCCTTGTGGCTCGCGAAGTAGTCGAGCACGACGTACTGGAACGCCTCGTCGCGCGTGAGCGGCAGCCGGCGGTCCGCCACGCTGGTCGCCAGCTCCCGCCCCCGGTCGTAGAGGTGCAGCTGGTAGCTCTGGAGCTCGAAGCCCTTGGGGAATCCGCCCCGGTTGATCGTCACCGCGCGCGGCGCGCGGTCGATGGGATCGAGGGCCTGCGCGTAAATCCAGTTGTGCACCGCGCCGGCCGGCGCGTCGGGCTCGCGGTATTGCGCCACGATCACGATGTAGGGGTGGGGGAGCGGAGTCGGGGCCGAGACGTCGAAGGTGATCTCGATGGCGTCGAATTCCTGTTTCGCCAGCTCGTTCTGCATCCGGATGGCGTACTCGGAGGGATCATAGACGGCCGCGTTCATCTGGGTCCGGGCCTGGTCCGCCGCGGCTTCGGCGGCCTGCACCCCGGCCTGGACCTGCGGGCTCAGCGGGCCGCTCAGGCTGCCGATGCTGGCGTTCATCTCGGATTCGAGGGCCTTGCCCTGGGCGATGTCATACTGGGCCAGGCCGGCGGATCCGGGCTGTTCGCGGGCGAATTTCCGCACCGGATCGTTGCCGGGCGTGTACACCCGCTCGGCCTTGAGCTTCGCGATCGTGACTGTCGTGCCGCCGAGCTTGAGCGCCTGGTGCAGGCGCAGGTTGACCGGCCCGGCGTTCGTGGGGATCGGGCGCAGCGCGCCGTCGACGCGGGCGACGAGGGTGTCGCCCGCGACATCCTGCACGCGGCAGAATTCCTTGCCCTGCTGAATGTCCAGATCCGCCCCGAAGAACAGCGTGTAGGGTTTGGGCGGGGGGGCGGCGGCCGGGCCGGCCGGCGCCGGGCAGGCGGCCAGGGCCAGCAGGACGCCCCACAGGGGAACGCGGACCTGGGGTTTCCCGGGGGCCGGGGGCGGCAGGGGCATGCGCATGATTTCGACTGGGACGCAAGAAAGCCGGACCTCGCACCAAGGGCAACGGCGCGGCGATTCACACTATAGCTTAGGCCTGGCGAAGTTCAAAGGCTCGCCCCCCGCCGGCCCGGCGCGAACCCCGCCGCCCGCGAAGATCCGGCGGCATTCCGGTGACGCGGGGATTTCCCCGAACCACTGAAATGAAGCGTATTAGGTTTTCGACTTTCGGCGGACCGTGAACCGGTCGAGGCGAACGGCACGCCGCCCCCGGCGCTTTTTGTATTGGCTTGGAAGAATCCCTCCACGATGTTTTTTCCGTTACCCCCGCGGATCCTGGGGCTCCGCGTTTTCCACCCATGAACAGGCGCTTTGTTGGACGCATCGTGGCCGCGGTTTCGCTGCTTCCGGCAGCACGAATGCTGGCCGCCGATCCCATCGACGAGGTCGATCAGCTGGCCCGGGACTGGGTCAAGATGCGCGTCGAGACCACCCGGATCGACACCGCGTGGAGCTCCGAGCGCGGATTGCTCGAGGGGACGCTGGCGGCGGAGCAGGAGCGCGCGAAATCGCTCGAGGACAAACGCGATCTCGAACGGGCGAAGACGGCCCAGGCCCGCGGGGAGCTCGACGGCCTGGCCGCGAAGAACCGGACGGCGGCCGAGGACCTGAAGTCCGACGAGGCGCGTCTGAAGGCGCTGACGGAAAAACTGATCGCGCTCCGCCCCAACCTGCCGCCGCGCCTGGCCGACGCGCTGGAGATGACCTATCGCAGCCTGGCCGCCGCCGATCTGCCGTTCGGAGAGCGGATGCAACTCGCCATGAACGTGTTGAACCGCTGTGCGCAGTTCGACCGCGTGGTCACCGCGGGCGAGGACGTGCTGACGCTCGAGGGCGAGTCGGGCGCCAAATCGCTGGACGTGATCTACTGGGGCCTGAGCCACGGCTACGCGATCGACCGCTCCACCCGGAAGGCCTGGCTGGGCCGCCCCGGGGCCGGCGGCTGGCGCTGGGAGCCGGCGCCGGACGCCTACGCGCGGGTGGCGCACCTGCTCGACATCGCCCGCGACCGCGCCGACCCGGCCTTCGTCGTGGTCCCGGCGCAGGTGACCCAGGCGCTCCCCGAAACCGCGAGCCACGGAGCGCCATGAAACGAGTCCTTTCTTCCGTCTGCACGCTCGGCTGCCTTCTCGCCGTGGCCCGCGCCGCCCCGTCGTTCGACGAGGCGATGACCAAGGCCGCCGGCGATTATCGCGAGCGCGTCGCCCAGGCCGCCCAGGAGCTCAACCAAACCCGGGCCCGCATCGCCGCCGAAAAGGCCCCGTTGCTCGAGCAACTGCGCGCCACGGAGGACCGCATCATCGCCCTGGAGAGCGAAACCAGCCGGCTGGAGACCCACGACGAGGACACCGCGGCGGAGCGCCGCAAGCTGCTGCAGGAGCTGGAGACGACACGGAAGACCACCGCCTATGCCAGCACCCTGGCCCATGACGGGTTGAAGGCGGTCGACGACGGCCTCGCCCCCGGCGAGGAGCAGATCGACGGGGAGCGCATCGCCGACCTGCTGAAGCGGCTCGACGATCCGGGCGCCGGACCCAGCGGGCAGGCGGCCCTGGACATCGCGGATTTCCTCCTCGCGCGCACGCAGCGCACGCTCGGCGGCTACCGCGCGCAGGGCCAGGCGATGATCGCCGAGACCAGCCAGATGCTGCCGGGGACGTTTGCATTCACCGGTCCGGAGACCTTCTTCCTGCCCGCGGCGGGCGGCCCCGCCGGCACGGTACGCCGGCGCGAGGGCGCCAAGTATCCGGCGAGTTACGCGCTCGCGGGCTGGAAGGCCGACGACGCGGCGGCCTTCTTTGCCGGGCGGCCGGGAACCATCGTCGCGGACGCCTCGGGCGGGAAGGCGCTGCGCCTGAAGGAGACCAGCGGCACGCTCTGGCAGCACGTGCAGAAGGGCGGGGTGATGGCGTACGTGATCCTGGGCGTCGGCCTGCTGGCGTTGCTCATGTTCCTCGACAAGGTCCGCGACCTGACCCGGATGGAGGTGGAGCCGCCGGAGGCCGTCGCGGCCTTCCTGGACCTGGTGGCGCGCGGGGCGACCGCCGAGGCCGCCGAGAAAGTCCGGACCCTCGGAAACTCGGTGCGGGAGCTGTTCACCGCCGGCCTGCGCTTCGCGGACCAGCCCAAGGCCATCCTCGAGGAACGCCTCCAGGCGGTGGTGCTGGCGCAGCGGCTCCATTACGAGCGCCGGCTGCCGCTGCTCGCGGTCATCGCCACGGCGGCGCCGCTGATGGGCCTGCTGGGCACGGTGATCGGCATGGTGAAGACCTTTGCCCTCATCACGGTGTTCGGCACCGGCAACGCGGCCCGGCTCGCCAGCGGCATTTCCGAGGTGCTGGTGGCGACCCAGCTCGGCCTCGTGGTGGCGATCCCGACCCTGATCGCCCACGGCTTTCTCGCGCACCGCATCCACAAGAACCTCGCGCTGCTCGAACGCTACGCGCTGGAATTCTGCACCGCCGTGGAGACGGCCGCCGCCGGCACCAAGCCCAGGGAACCCGTGCCGGCATGAAACCGATGCTCGACCTGATCGCCAAGGGCGGCCCGGCGGTCATCGCGATCATGGTGCTCGCGGTGGTGCTCTACGCGCGGTGCTTCCGGCTGCTGCTGGGGCTGCGGCAGTCGCGCCGCCGGCTGCAGTCCGGGGGCGGCCCGCGGCTGCAGGACACCCTCCCGGAGTGGTTCCGGCACCAGCGGATCGCCCTCGCCGCGATGATCTCGGCCGCGCCGCTGCTCGGGCTGCTCGGCACCGTGAGCGGCATGGCGAAAACCTTCGAGACCCTGTCGGCCCGGGCGGGGGAGCGGTCGATGGAGGGCCTCGCGCAGGGCATCTCCGAGGTGCTGGTGGCGACGGAATCGGGGCTGCTGGTCGCGCTGCCGGCGCTGGCCCTCGTGTACCTGGCGCACCGGCAGGTGCAGCGCCTGGTGGCGCAGCAGAACCGGGGCGATCCGGCCGTGGGGAGGGACCACCCGTGATCGGGCGGCGCCACGGCCAGGGCCATTTCGAGCCCACGCACATCGACATGGTGCCGATGGTCGACTGCGTCATGGTGCTCGTCATCTTCCTGATGATCAGCAGCGCGTTCGTGAACGATCCCGGCGTGGAGGTGGAGAAGCCCGACGTCTCCGGCACGACCACGGTGGAACAGAACGTCCTCTTTCTCGCCATCACCGCGGACAACCGCATTTATTTCGACGGGCAGGAGATCCGCACCGACCAGGTCGCCGACGTGTTGAAGCAGGCCGCGATCGGCCGCTCGCCCGCGGTCATCATCCGCGGCGACCGCGCGTCCAACCTCGGCACGTTCGCCGCGGTCTACACCGAGGCGAAGCGCTCGGGGATCGAGCATGTGGAGTTCGCCACCAACCGCGCCAACTGAGGACCGCCGATGAACCGCCTGGCCAACGTCGCCGAAGAATTCTCGGGCCGCGAGGAGGCGCTCTGCTGGCTCGCCGGCCTGGGCTTCACCGGGCTGCTGTTCGTGGGCCTGGCCTATTTCGAGGACGTGCACCCGACCCAACCGGCCGCCGAGCTGATGGACCTGCGGGCGGTGTCGCTGCCGTTCGAACCGCCGCCCCCGGCGCCGCGCCCCGACGATCCGCCGCCGCCCCCGCAGGAGAACGTGGTGGCGTTGACCGGCATCGAGATCGGGGCCTCGGACAGCCCCGTGCATATCGCCGTCGTGCCGCCCGACCTGGAGGGCCTGGTGCCGGCCACGCGGGAATTGCCCGGGGCGATCGCCCGGTTTGGGTATCTGGACACGAACCTCAAACCGCGCCTGACCGTCGACACGGATGTCCACCATGTCTACCAGGTGAGCGAGGTCGACCGGCCGCCGCACGCCATCGCGCGCGTCGCTCCGCCCGGGGTCGGCCGCTTCTTCGGCACGGTGCGCAGCCTGCGGGTTGACGTGTTGCTGGTGATCGACGTGACGGGCCACGGCGAGGGCGCCCACGTGGTCCAGTCGTCGGGCGTTCCCGAATTTGACCAGCTGGTCGCCCAGACCGTGCAGGACCAGTGGGTGTTCGAGCCGGCGATCCGGCGCGGCAAGAAGGTGAAGTGCATGGCGATGCAGCTGGTCCGCGTGACCGTCGACGGCGGTTCCATGTTCGAAGTCCGATGAAAACGTTCCTGCCAATCCTGATCCTGGCCGTGGCCGCGGGCGCCCCGCTCGCGGCGCAGTCGTCCAATCCCGAGAGCGACTTCGACCGCTTCCAGCAGGACCAGTGGTCGCAGGGCCAGACGCCGAGCCGGCCCAAGGTCGACACCCAGAAGATGGTCAAGGCCTCGACCGCCGTCCTCCACGAGCGCGAGCCGGAGCTGTCGCCGGAGGAGTTTGCGCTCTACGACAAGGTCTCGGCCATGCTGGCGACGAACCCGGAGTTCGCGGTGAAGCTGCTCGAGACCATGATGGGCGACAAGGAGAAGCCCAGCCCGGCGTTCGAGTTCGTGCTCGGCAACGCCTACTACGAGGGCAAGCAGATGGCGCTGGCCGAAAAGTGCTACCGCAGCGCCGTGGAGCGCTATCCGGAGTTCCTGCGCGCCTGGAAGAACCTCGGCGTGCTGTACTACACGACCGACCGGTTACCCGAGGCGGTGAAATGCTTCGTCAAGGCGGTGAGCCTGGGCGACCGGGACGCGAGCACCCTCGGCCTGCTCGGCTACTGCCTGGAGATGCAGGGCAACCTCGTGGCGGCCGAGGTCGACTACCTGCAGGCGGCGACCATCGACCCGGCGGATCCCGGGTGGCAGCAGGGCTTGCTGCGGATCTACATCAAGGGAAAGCAGTTCGGCCGGGCGGAGCCGCTGGTCCGCAGCCTGATCAAGGCGCAGCCGACGGATGCCAACCTCTGGCTCGACTACGCCAGCATCCTGATCGCGCAGCAGCGCAAGCTGGAGGCGATCGCCGTGCTCGAGACCGCGCAGGCGGCCGGCGCCGCCGATCCCGACGAACTGGCTTTGCTCGGCGACCTCTACGCCGAGCAGGGCCTGGCGCCCGAGGCCGCGGCCGTCTATGCGCAGCTCCTCGGCCCGGCGCGGGCGCGCGGCGAGCAGAAGCTGATCTATTACGCGCAGGTGCTGATCGCCGCCGGCAAGCTGCCCGAGGCGGAGCAGGCGCTCGCGGCGGTCAAGGGCGAGCTCACGCCGGCGGGCCGGCTGGCGCTGCTGCAGACCCGCGCCGACCTCCTGATGGCCGGGAAGCACTGGCCGGACGCGCGCAAGGAGATCGAGTCCCTGCTCGCGCTGGCACCGCTCGACGGCCGGGCCCTGCTCACCCTGGGGCGCATCTGCGTCGAGGAAAAGGACCTGGCCCACGCGAGCTTCGCCTTCGAGGCCGCCGACCGCGTGCCCGAATTCGCCTACCGGGCGAGCCTGGAGCTGGCGACCATCGAGGTGCAGAACCGCCACTACGCCAAGGCGGTCGCCTACCTGGAGAAAGCCCTGCAGCTTCAGAAATCCGACGCCGTCGAGGACTACCTGGCCCGGATCCGGACGCTGGTTCCGGCCGACGACAAGTCGGGCTGACCCCGGCACTGCCGCGCCGGCCGTTTCCTTTTCCCCTGGTTCCCAGAAACCCCAAAACCATGAAAACCCGCCTCACCTTGGTTTCGAGTGGAGCCTCGCCCCTCCGCATGCTCCCCGCCGTCGTGACGCTCCTGCTTTTGCCCGCCCCGCTGCCCGGCGCCGCCGGGCCCGCCGCTGCCGGCGCGCCGCCGCCCAAACCGTACACGCTCTACGTGGGAGCGGACCTGTCCGTCGAGTGGCAGGGCAAGCTCTGGCCGGTGCGGGGGGTGCAGCGCAATTCCTTTGTGATCGAGGCCGATGGCAAGCGCCTCCCCGTGCGCGACACCGACCTGAAGTTGAAGATCGACAGCACGCTGAAGATGACCACGGCCTTCGCCACGATCGCGGACCTGAAGGCCGAGCGCGCCTATACGCCGGCCAGAGATCCCCGGCATCATGCCAACGATGCCGTGGAGATGGCAGGAGACGCGTCGGCGAGTGTGGATCAGGCCGTCGCCACCCTCAACAACATGGAACGCATCTCGGGCACCTATAACGGGATGGTGGCGACGTGGAACCCGCTCGAGGGGCCGCCCCCGCCCCCCACGGTCTCCCAGGCCGACCTCGACAGCGCTACCGCCACATTGAATCAGAATCTGTTGGGCCAGGGCTCGGACATCAACTCCGTGTCCAGCGCCGTCGCCCGGGAACAGGTGGAGCTCGGCCGGGAGCTGTTCGACGCGTTCGCGCTGTCGTTCGAAATCTCGTCGCGCCAGCCACTGGCGGATCCCTACCTGGTCGTTGTCGTGCGTTTCCGGGAGAAAGCCTCCAATCCCAAGACGGCGCGGCTGCTGGTCTACGCGCAGGCGCTGCCGCCGCTGACCGGCAAGCCGCAGGCCGTGCGGCTGTTCCGCGGTGGATTCCCGCTCGGGTACCTGCTCGAGGATTACCAGATCCACGTCTACGACCACGGCACCGAGGTCGCCTCGAGCGCCGCGCCCAAACAGCTGGCCATGACCAGCGATGAGGCGTTCCAGTTCGCGAGCGCGGACTATGCGGTCCGCAATCGCGACCGGACCCTGCCGCCGGCGCCGGCCCAGGCCTTCTGGCCCCCGGACCTTTCGGCGCGGCTCTCCGTGAAGAAGCTGGATCGGCTGCTCTACGTGAAAGTGGGCAAGGACGGCCGGGTGGCCGGATTCTACGAGGACGCCGTCTGCTCGCGGACCGTGAGCGACACCGAACTGGAAGCCGTGCGGCCCGACCTGCACTTCTTCCCGGCGCTGGCGAAAGGCAAGGCCGTCGAAAGCGTCGTGGCCTTCAACCTGGGCCAGCGCGTCGATTGATCGGGTCCCGTCGGGCGCCGCCAATCTCCCGCCCCACCCACCATGAAATCCAGCGCTCGTTCGGTTCTGCCCGGGACCCGGCCGATCCGTTGGCTCCCTGCGATCGTGACCTTCTGGCTGCTGTCCGGCCCGCTGCCCGGGGCCGACGGGCCCGCCGCCCCCGGCGGCCCGCCATCCAAACCGTACACCCTTTACTTGGGGGCGGACCTCTCCATCGAGTGGCAGGGCAAGCTCTGCCCGGTCCAGGGGGTGCAGGGCGAGTCCTTTGTCATCAACGCCGGGGGCAAACGCACCCTCGTGTCCACGCGGGTGGCGGCCGGGTTGCGGATCAAGATCGACAGCACGCTGAAAATGACCACGGCCTACGCCACGCTGGCCGGCCTCAAGGCTGAGCGCGTTTATACGCCCGCCAACAACCCCGTGCAGCATGAGCGTCAGGCCATCGACTTGGCCAACTATAATGCGAGTGTCGCCGACGAAGCCGCCGCCGAGCTTCGCGCCGCACAAATGATGGTTGGCAATGCCAAGGGGGAGCTACGGGATTCCTTCGGCAACCCGACTCCCCAGCCGTTGCTGGATTCCGACACGGAAACGCAATTCACCGCCCTGCAGTCGAGTTTGTTGTCCCAGAATTCGGAACTCAGCTCCGTGCCGGATGCGGCCGCGCGACAGCGCGCGGACGCCTGCGACGCGTTGTATCTGTCGTTCGACCTCTCGTCGCGCCAGCCGCTGGCGGACCCTTACCTGGTCGCCGTCGTCCGTTTCCGCGAGAATCCGGACAATCCCAAGTCCATGCGGGCCCTGGTCTATGCCCAGGCGCTTCCGTCCGTCGATGCGAGGCCGCAGACGGTGCGCGTGTTTCGCGGCGGCTTTCCGCCGGGCTACCAGCTCGAGGACTATCGGATCCACATCTACAACCGGGGCACCGAGATTCCCACCAGCACCGCCCCGAAACAAGTGGCCATGACCAGCGATGACGCGTTCCAGTTCGCGACCGCGGACTATGCGGTCCGCAATCGCGACCAGACCCTGCCGCCCGCTCCGGCCCAGGGCTTCTGGCCCCCGGACCTTTCGGCGCGGCTCTCCGTGAAGAAGCTGGACCGGCTGCTCTACGTGAAAGTGGGCAAGGACGGCCGGGTGGCCGGCTTCTACGAGGACGCCGTCTGCTCGCGGGCGGTGAGCGACGCCGAGCTGGAGGCGGTGCGGCCCGACCTGCACTTCTTCCCGGCGCTGGCGAAAGGCAAAGCCGTCGAGAGCGTCGTGGCCTTCAACCTGGGCCAGCGCGTCGAGTAACCGGGCGGCCGGCGCCCGCCGACCGCGCTTTCCGCGTCAGGCCGGCGGCAGCACGAGCAGCTGCAGCTCCGGGTTCTTCTCTTCGAAATAGCGCAGCGTCCAGTCGCTCGGGAACAGGAGGATCGGCCGGCCCTCGGGGTCGGCGCCCCAGCTGACGCCGCTGGCGACGACGATGGCCGCCAGGTTTTCCAGGGCGGGGTGCGGCGCGACCCAGCGCAGGAGCTGCCACGGCGCGGTCTCCAGGCGGGACTCCGCGCCGTACTCGCTCTGCAGCCGGTACTGGACGACCTCGAACTGCAGCGGGCCGACGGCGGCGAGGAGCGTCACCCCCGGCGCCTGGTGCCGCGGCAGGAAGGTCCGCACGATGTGCTCCTGGAGGAGCTGCTGCACCCCCGCGCGGTATTTCTTGGCCGCCGCGGGGTTCGGGTTGCTGAGGAACGCGAAGACCTCCGGCGGAAACTGCGGGATCTCGTGGTAGCGGATCGCCGGGTCGGTCGTGAGCGTGTCGCCGATGCCGAAGCTGTCGTGGCCGACGAGGCCGACGACATCGCCCGGCCAGGCCTCGTTCATCGTCTCGCGCTCGCGGCCGAAGAGCTTGTGCGACGAGGACAACCGCACCCGCCGGCCGGTCGGCGCGTGGGTCACCACCATGTCGCGCTCGAAGCGGCCGGAGCAGACCCGCAGGAAGGCGATGCGGTCGCGGTGCTTCGGATCCATGTTGGCCTGGATCTTGAAGATGAACCCGGAGAACTTGTCGTGGGTGACGGGCACCGGGTGCCGGCCGTTGTGGCCGTGGCCGTCGTCGGGGGCGAGGGCCTCGGGCGCCTCGGCGGGCTCGGGCTCGTCCACGAACGCGGCGGCGAGGCCGCGGCGGGGCGCGGGCGGCACCGAGTCGCGCAGGAAGCCGTCGAGCAGGAGCTCGACGCCGAAGTTGTTCACCGCGCTGCCGAAGTAGACCGGGCTCTGCTGGCCGGCGCGGACGGCGGCCACGGTGAAGGCGTGGCCGGCGCCCTCCAGCATCGCCAGCTGCTCGGCCGCCTCGCGGTGCGAGGACTCGTCGAGTCGCTCGCGCACGAGGGGGGCGTCGAGTCCGGTCACCTGCTCGGGGGCGCGGTAGGCGCCGCCGGGCACGCGCTCAAAGAGGTGGACCTCGCGCCGGAGCCGGTCGTAGACGCCGCGGAACGACGGGCCGTTGCCCAGCGGCCAGGTCATGGCGCAGGCCTGCAGGCCGAGGACGTGCTCCAGCTCGTCGAGCAGCACGATCGGGTTGAGCGTGGGCCGGTCGCACTTGTTCATGAACGTGAAGATCGGCACGCCGCGGCGGCGGCAGACCTCGAAGAGCTTGCGCGTCTGGGCCTCGATGCCCTTGGCGGCGTCGATCACCATCACCACGGCGTCGACCGCGGTGAGGACGCGGTAGGTGTCCTCGGAGAAGTCCTTGTGGCCGGGGGTGTCGAGCAGGTTGACGGCGAAGCCGGCGTACTCGAACTGCAGGACGGTGGAGGAGATGGAGATGCCGCGCTGGCGCTCGAGCTCCATCCAGTCGGAGCGGGTGGCGCGCTGGTTCTTGCGGTCCTTCACCGCGCCGGCGAGGTGGACGGCGTTGCCGTAGAGGAGGAACTTTTCCGTGAGCGTGGTCTTGCCCGCGTCGGGATGGGAGATGATCGCGAACGTGCGGCGGCGGGCGATTTCGGCGGCGGCGGACATGGGAAAGGGTCAAGAAACCGCCCGCGGGTGCCCAAGGGAAGACAATTTCGCGGCGGCCCCCGTGGGGGAAATCGCGCCGCCGCCTGCGGGGGACACCCCATGGGCGGAATGCGGCCGGTCGGGCAGGATGGGACAAACTTAAAGAACATGAACCTTGTCTTCTGGATCATTGTGACCGCCGACGTGATCGGCTTCGCCCTGTTGGTTTGGGGCATGGCCGCGGCGCCGGCGGGCTATGAGGACGTCCGGGGCTTCCATGCCGGCACCGAGCCGGTCCCGGTCGACCGGTCCGCCTGCGTGGGCACGCCGGCGGAGTCGGACGAACTGGCGGCCTGAGCCGCCGGGGCGGGGAGGGACGGGCGCGGCCAGCGGCGGCCGCGCCACTTTGGGCTTCTGTGGCCGGCGAAACCGGCGATGATGGCGGGCCATGCCCGCGGCCCTGAAACTCAAGCCCAACGCCACGGCGCGCGTGCTGCGCGGGCATCCGTGGGTGTTCGCCAACGAGGTCGAGGCCCTGCTGCCGGCGGAGCACGATGGCGGGGTGGTGGAGTGCCGCGACGCCCGCGGGCGTTTCCTCGGCACGGGAATCTACAACAGCCGCTCGCAGATCGCCTGGCGCCGGCTGAGCCGCGAGCGGGTGGAGCTGGACGCCGCGCACCTGCGCGCGGCGCTGGGCGCGGCGATCGCGCGGCGCGGGCCGGCGACAGAGGCGCCGCCCTGCCGGCGCCTCGTCTGGGCTGAGTCGGACGACCTGCCGGGCGTGGTCGTCGACCAGTTCGGCGACACCCTGGTCGCGCAGCTGCAGACGCTGGCGATGGAGCGGCGCGCGGCGACGATCGGCGATCTGCTGGTCGGGCTGACGGGCGCGACCGAGATCGTCTGGCGGCACGACGCCCCGATCCGGCGCCTCGAGGGCCTGCCGCTGGAGGTGCGCACCCGCTCGGGGCAGCCGTGGGCCGCGCGGTGGATGCGGATCGACGGGCTCGACTACTGGCTCGATCTGACGGGCGGCCAGAAAACCGGCTTTTATCTCGACCAGCGGCCCCAGCACGCCGCCGTCGCCCGGCTCGTGCCCACGCTGGCGCCGGGCCGGCCCGCGGGGGTGCGCCTGCTCGACGCCTTCTGCAACCAGGGTTCCTTCGCGCTGCATGGCGCCCGGGCCGGCGCCACGACGGTGCGGGGGATCGACAGCGCGCCCGAGGCGGTGGCCCAGGCGCGGCGCAACGCCGAGCGCAACGGCCTGCGCGCCGAGTTCGCCGCCGGCAACGTCTTCGACTACTTCACCGAGCGGCGCGACGAGACCTGGGACCTGATCGTGCTCGACCCGCCGCCCTTCGCGCGGTCCAAGGGCTCGCTCGAGGGGGCGATGCGCGGCTACAAGGAGATCAACCTGCGGGCGATGCAGCGGCTCACCCCGGGCGGGGTGCTCGCCACCTTCAGCTGCTCCCACCACGTGCAGGACGCCGACTTCCGCGCCATGCTGGCCGGCGCGGCGGCCGACGCGAAGCGCCGCGTGCAGGTGCTCGTGTTCTGCCACCAGCCGCCGGACCACCCGGTGCTCGTGACCATGCCCGAGAGCGAGTACCTGCGCGGGTGTATCTTGCGCGTGGAGTAGCGAACGCAGAGGCCCGCAAAGAAGTAACAAGTATCAAGTACCAAGTAACAAGATGCGGCAGGCGGTCTTAATTCTTGTTACTTGTTACCTGGCACTTGATACTTTCCCCCACGATGCCCTGGGCGCAGGTTCACTGGCGCAGCGAGATTCTCGCCAAGCAGACGACGATGCAGGTGCTGCTGCCGGCGGTCGGCCGCCCGCCGTATCCGACGTTCTATCTGCTCCACGGGCTGGGCGACGACTCGACGATCTGGCTGCGCCGCTCCCGCATCGAGGCCTACGTCCGCGAGCTGCCGCTGATCGTGGTGATGCCCGACGGCTACCGCGGCTTCTACACCGACAATGACGAGGGGCCCGCCTACGCGCGGCACTTCAGCGCCGAGCTGCCGGCCTTCGTCGAGCGCAACTTCCCGGCGCGGCCGGCGCGCGGGGCGCGGGCCATCGGCGGGCTGTCCATGGGCGGCTTCGGCGCGCTGCGGCTGGCGCTCGGCCACCCGGAGAAATTCTGCTCGGCCAACAGCCACTCCGGCGCGCTGATGCGCTTCAACCTCGACCTCAGCCCGCGCGAGGCGCGGCGCGACGAGATCTTCCGCAAGCACCCGCCGGCGTTCTTCCTGGAGATGCGGCGCATCTTCGGCCGGCGGCCGATCGGCACGCACCACGACCTGCTCGTGCTCGTCCGCCGCGCCCGCCGCCGGCGCCGCCGCCTGCCGCGCCTGCTGATCGACTGCGGCACCGACGATTCGCTCCTCGAGCACAACCGGAAGTTCCACCGCGAGCTGCTCGCGCTGGCAGTGCCGCACCGCTACCGCGAGTTCCCCGGCGGCCACGACTGGGACTACTGGGACCTGCACGTCCGCGACGCCCTGGCCTTCCACGCCAAGAACCTCGGGATCGCGGCGGACGCCGGATAAGCCTCACCGGAGGCCGCGGCGAGAGCGGGGGCTCGTTCACCACGGATTACACGGATGGCACGGATTAAAGAGCCCCCAAAGACTCCTTGGCGTCCTTCGCTGCCTTGGTGTGAAAGAAAAATCACTGCAGCGCCGCGAGCGCGGGGGCTCGTTCACCACGGATTACACGGATGGCACGGATTAAAGAGCCCCCCAAGGCTCCTTGGCGTCCTTTGCTGCCTTGGTGTGAAGGAAGAATCACTGCAGCGCCGCGAGCGCGGCGCGGTAGACGGCCGGCGTCTCGGCGAGGGCCGTCACCGTGGTGTTGAGGTCGCGCAGAAGACCGTCGCGCAGGCCGTAGATCCAGCCGTGGACGGACAGCGCCTGGCCGCGTTCCCAGGCCTCGCGGGCGATCGTTGTCTGGCAGGCGTTGGCGACCTGCTCGATGACGTTCAGCTCGCCGAGGCGGTCGCACGCGGCGGCTTCGTCGGGCCGGTCCGCCAGGCGCGCCTCGTGCTTCTCGCGCACGTCCCGCAGGTGGCGCAGCCAGTTGTCGGCCAGCCCGATCCGGTCGCCGCGCAGCGCCGCCCGCACGCCGCTGCAGCCGTAGTGGCCGCAGACGATGATGTGGCGCACCTGGAGGATCTCCACGGCGAATTGCATCACGGACAGGCAGTTGAGGTCCGTGTGCACGATGAGGTTGGCGATGTTGCGGTGGACGAAGAGCTCGCCCGGCAGCAGGCCGACGATCTGGTTGGCGGGCACGCGGCTGTCGGAGCAGCCGATCCAGAGGTAGCCGGGCGACTGCTGCTGGGAGAGCCGGCGGAAGAAGTCCGGGTCCTGCTGCTGGAGGCGCGCGGCCCAGGCCCGGTTGTTGGCGAAGAGTTGGGGGAGGGTTTTCACGCGGAGGAAGGTGCGGGGAAATGAATCAAGGGGGCAGCCCGATCTTCTTCATCAGGGCGGCGTAGCGCGGGTCGCTCCAGAGCGAGTCGAGGATCGGGTCGACGCCGAGATAGACCAAGATGCCGTCGCGCTCCGCGCAAGCGCGCTCGAAGAGCTGGAAGGCGCGGTCGGTTTCGCCCAGCCCCACCGAAACGACGCCGAGCAGGTAGGTGGGGAAGGGCCCGGTGGCCGCGCTTTTCAGGAGGTCATCGTAAATCCTCCGGGCCTCGGCCTTGCGCCCGGCGCGGCCCTCCGTCAGGCCAAGAATGGCGACCATCACGGGCCGGTTGCCGGACAGCCGGATGGCGGTCTGGAGGGCGGCAATGGCGTCGTCGTACCGGCGCGCCGCCAGGTAGGTCATCCCGAGCCCGAAATACGCCTCGGCGTAGTCCGGTTCGAGCCGGAGGACCTCCTTGAACTGGGCGACGGCCTCGTCGTAGCGGCGCTGGAAATGCAGGAGGCGGCCGATGCCGGTGTTGACGCTCGGCGACAGGGGGTCGAGGTCCTGCGCGCGGCGCATCTCGGCCAGCGCCTCGTCGCCGCGCTTCTCGATCGCGAGAAAGAGCCCGTACCACTCGTGGGCGCGGGCGTAGCCCGGCTTCAGCTCCAGCGCCCGCTTGAACTCGGCCTCGGCGGCGGCCCAGTCCCAGTCGATGCGGAAGTTGACGTAGCCGAGCGCGGCGTGGGCCTCGGCGAGCGAGCCGTCGAGCGCGATCGCCTTCTGCGCGCAGGTCCGGGCGCGGGCGATGGCCTCGTCGCGCGGCAGCGAGCCGAAGCCCGCGTTGCCCGCGAGGGTGTAGCCCTCCGCGAGCCCGGCGAAGGCGAGGGCGAACGCGGGATCCTCCTCGGTCGCGTGGGTGAAGCTCGCAATCGCGTTCGCGATCTCCTCCCCCGTGCGCTTGTTGAGCTGCGCCCGCCCCGCCAGGTACTGGCGGTAGGCCTCGCTGCTGGCGGTGCCGCGGCGTTCCAGCCGGTCGCGCTCCCCGGACAGCAGCTGGACCTGCAGGGCGTCCGTCACGCTCGAGGCGATGGCCGACTGGATCGCAAACACGTCCTTGAGCAGGCGGGTGTATTCCTGGGACCAGAGGGTCTTCTGGGTCCGGACGTCGACGAGATGCACGTTGATCCGCACCTCATCCCCGGCCATGCGCACGCTGCCCTCGAGCACGGAGCCCACGCGCAGCGCGGCGCCAATTGCGGCGATGTCGAGCTGCGTCCCCTTGAACCGCGCGACCGAGGTGCGGGCGATGACGTTGAGGTCGCGGATGTTCGCGAGCGAGGAGATCAGCTCCTCCGTCATGCCGTCGGCGAAATTCTCGTCGGTGGCGTCGCCGCCGAGGTTCGCCAGCGGCAGCACGGCGAGCCGGTTGAGCGGGAGCGCCGGCGCCGCGCGCGGCGCGCCCAGGCGCAGCCAGGCGAGCACGGCGATGGCGGCGGCGGCGGCCACCAGGGCCCGCCGCACCGAGCGCTTGCGCAGCAGGAACGTCAGCCGCTCCGCCGCCGGCGCCCGCCGCTTCTGCCACGGCAACAGCAGGCGGAAGATCGCCACCGGCATCGCGATGTTCTTGAGCTCGCCCGAGCCGAGGCGGACGAGGGGATGGCCGATCTTGTTCTGGATCTGGCGCGCCACGTCCTCGGACAGGCAGATCCCGCCGGCCCCGGCCAGCGGCTCGATCCGGGCGGCGATGTTGACCCCGTCGCCGAAGACATCGTTTTCCCGATAGACCACATCGCCGGCGTGGAGGCCGATGCGGATCTGCAGCCGCCGGTCGGCCGGCGCCGCCTCGTTGCGGTCGTGCAGCGCCCGCTGGATCTCGACCGCGCCGGCCGCGGCGGCCAGCGCGCTGGCGAATTCCACCAGGAAGGCGTCCCCGATGGTCTTGATCTCCCGGCCGCCGTGCCGGGCGAGGATGGGGCGCACGATCTGCCGGTGCTCCTCGAGCAACTGCAGCGCCAGGGCCTCGTCGCGCTGGGTGAGGGCGCTGTAGCCGACCATATCGGTGAACATGATGACGGCCAGCCGGCGCGATTCCGGCGCGCCAGATGGCGGGCCGGCGGGGCTGTCCGGGGGTGGAGAGCTGGGGGCCACGGCGGAAGCCCCACAGATGTCCACGGAGCCGCCGGTCGCAACTCGCCGGGGCCTTTTAGCGGCCGGCGTCCCGCGCCCGGACAGCAAAAAGGGCCGGTCGACCGACCGGCCCGGATGCCTTGGCTCCCTTCGCGTCCTTGATGTGAAGAGAGGTCCGCTCTACAGCTTCCCGCCGTAGATCGCGCTCTTGCCCAGTTCCTCCTCGATGCGGAGGAGCTGGTTGTACTTGCAGACGCGGTCGGTGCGGCAGAGCGAGCCGGTCTTGATCTGGCCCGCGTTGGTCGCCACCGCGATGTCGGCGATGGTCGAGTCCTCCGTCTCGCCCGAGCGGTGCGAGATGACGGCGGTGTAGTTGGCCGCCTTGGCCATCTCCACGGCGTCGAGCGTCTCGGTGAGCGAGCCGATCTGGTTGACCTTGACCAGAATCGAGTTGGCCACGCCCTCCTTGATGCCGCGGGCGAGGATTTCCGTGTTGGTCACGAAGATGTCGTCGCCCACGAGCTGGAGCTTCCTGCCCAGCGCGTCGGTGAGCTTCTTCCACGTCTCCCAGTCGTTCTCGCCGCAGCCATCCTCGATCGAGGCGATCGGGTACTTCGCGGCCAGCTCCTGGTAGAACGCGACCATCTGGTCGCCGGAGAGCTTGCGGCCGTCGGACTTCTTGAAGACGTATTTTTTGCTCGCGGCGTCGTAGAACTCGGAGGCGGCGGGATCGAGGGCGATCTTGACCTGCTGGCCGAAGGTGTAGCCGGCGTTCTTCACCGCCAGGGCGATGGCGTCGAGCGCCGCCTCGATGGATTCGAGCTTCGGGGCGAAGCCGCCCTCGTCGCCGACGGCGGTGGAGAGGCCCTTGTCCTTGAGCACCTTTTTCAGCGCGTGGAACACCTCGGCGCCCATGCGCAGGCCCTCGCGGAAGCTGTCCGCGCCGACCGGCATGATCATGAACTCCTGGAAGTCGATCGGGGCGTCGGAATGGGCGCCGCCGTTCATGATGTTCATCATCGGGACGGGCAGGACCTTGGCGTTGGGCCCGCCGAGGTAGCGGTAGAGCGGGAGCTCGAGGGCGATGGCGGACGCGCGCGCGGCGGCGAGGGAGACGCCGAGGATGGCGTTGGCGCCGAGCTTCGACTTGGTCTTGGTGCCGTCGAGCGCGAGCATCGCGCGGTCGACCGCGACCTGGTCGGTGGCGTCCTGGCCGATGAGGGCGGGGGCGATCCTGGCCTTGACGTTGGCGACGGCGTTGAGGACGCCCTTGCCGAGGTACCGTTTCTTGTCGCCGTCGCGCAGCTCGAGGGCCTCGTGTTCGCCGGTGGAGGCCCCGGAGGGCACGGCGGCGCGGCCGAGGTGGCCGGAGGCGAGGCGGACGTCGACTTCAATCGTCGGGTTGCCCCGGGAGTCGAGGATTTCGCGGGCGGTGATGGCGGAGATCGTGGTGTTCATGGCAAGGCAGTCAGCCCAAGGCGTAGGGGATCGGCCGGGCGAGGGGAAGGCAAAACCCATCGCCCCCCGGGAAAACGAAGCCCGCCTGGCGGCGGGCACACGGGGCGGCGGAGGTGGCGGAAGGTCCGGGCGCGGTCGCGCCGGCTCAACCCCAGGGGGTGCGCGTGTCGCCGATCCGGGTCGCCAGCCGTTTCCAGAAGCCGGGCGGCCGGGGCCGGAACTCCTCCGGGATCTGGGCGAGGTTGCCGTTGCGCTCCGCGGTGCGAACCGGGGTCACGCCGTCGAAATTGCGCACGTTGAGCAGCTCGGCCGTCAGCAGCGCGGGCGGGATCTGGTTGAGGTAGCCGGCGAACGCGGCGGCGTGGACGGCGGTGTCGCCGTGGTCGTTGCGCGTCAGCAGCAGGTCCTCGGTGAGCTGGGCCGGCGGGATCTTGTGGAGCTGGCCGGTCTCGGCCACCGCGTGGATCGCGGTGTAGCCGGAGGTGCTGGGCAGGGTCAGGTTGTCGGCCACCAGCATGGCGCCGGGGATCTGCTCGAGGTGCCCGGCGATCGCGGCGGCATGGAAGACGGTGTCGCCCGCGGTGGTCTGGCGGAGGAGGTTCTCGCGGGTGACGAGCGCCGGCGGGATCTGGTCGAGGTGGCCGTTGAGGGCGGCGACGTGGAAGACGCTTTCGCCGCTGATGTTGCGCTCGCCCAGCAGGGCGGCGGTGAGGAATGCGGGCGGCACGGCGCCGAGGGTGCCGTTTTCGGCCGCCTCGTGGAGCAGGGTGTTGCCCAGCTCGGTCTTCAGGCGCATGACCTCCTCGGTGAGCAGGCCGGGCGGGAGCTGCCCGAGGTGGCCGTGGGCCGCCGCCACGTGGAAGACGGTGTAGCCGCTGTTGCTGCGCGTGAGCAGGTTGTCGCGGGTCATCAGGGCCGGCGGCACCTGGTCGAGGTGGCCGCCCTCCGCGGCGTGGTGCAGCGGGGTGTAGCCCGACTCGTTCTTGCAGAGCAGATGGGGCGCCGTCAGGACCGCCGCGGGCAGCTCGGCCAGCCGGCCGTAGCGCGCGGCCGTGTGCAGCGGCGTGCTGCCGGCCGCGTTGGGCGCGGTCAGGTTCTCGCTCGTAAGCACGCTCACCGGCACTTGGATCAGGGTCCCCGCGCGGATGGCGGCATGCAGGTTGATGGACTCCATGCTGCGGACGGTGAGCGCGATGGAACGACCGGCCCGGGGGCGAGGCAACCCCAAAACGCTCCGGAGAATTCCCGCCGCCTTCTGGGGGAAATCCCGGTGAATTGGATTTGCCAAGTCATGCCCGGGCGGCACGATGCGTAGCATGATTGATGGGTCTCCTGCCGCCACCGGCGACCAGCCCAAGGGCGCCGTGCTGCTCATTGACGACGAGAAGCCGCTGCTGGACGTCTACGCCGCCGCGCTCAGCCCCCATTTCGACGTGGCCACCGCCACGTCGGTGCAGGAAGCCGACGCCCTCCTGCGCACGCGAGGCTTCAAGGTGGTCGTCTCGGACCACCTGATGCCGGGCGGCAACGGGATGGGCTTCCTCGTGCGGGTGCGCGAGGAGTATCCCGAGATGCAGCGCGTGCTCGTCACCGCCTACATGAAGCCGGAGATGCTGCTGCGCAGCGTCAACGAGGCCGCGCTGTTCCGCTATTTGCTGAAACCCGTCTCCCTGGGCGAGCTGCTCAAGGTCGTGGACGAGGCCGCCAAGCTCCACGACCAGAGCGTGCGCCCGACGGGCTGAAGCGGCCTCATGGAATCCGCCCCGCCGCAGCCGACCCCCGCCGACGCGCCGCCGGTGCTGCTGGTGGACGACGAGCCCCAGTTGCTCGCGGCGATGCGGGAGGGACTGGCGGGGGAGTTCGCGGTCGAGACGGCCGGAACCGCGGCGGAGGCGGAGATGCTGCTCGGCGCCCGGCGGTTCGCGATGGTGGTGTGCGACCACGTGATGCCCGGCGAAACCGGGCTGGATTTCCTCGTCCGCATGCGCGAGCGGCATCCGCGCACGAAGCGGATCCTGCTCACCGGGTACATGAACCCCGAGCTGCTCTCGCGCAGCATTGCGATCGCCGAGCTGTCGGCCTGCCTGATCAAGCCGGTCAAGGCCGCCGAGCTGGCGGCGGCGGTGCGCCAGGCGCTGGCCTGAGCGCGAACCGGCCGCGGCGCAAAATCTGCGCAGCGTTGGGCAGCCCGTGCGCAGCGGCGCCGGCCGGCCCCTGCTAGGCTTGCGGGATGCAGGCGCCCCTCGTCCTGACCCCTCATTTGCCGCGCCGGCTCCGGCTGGTGCTCGAGATCGGCTGGCTCGTCATCATCGCCAAGTGCTGCGCCGTGCCGTGGGTCATCGCCCGCTGGCAGATCCCGGTGCACCCCGGCTGGGTGATCGGGCCGACGCTGATCTTCGCCGCGCTGGTCACGCTGCTGGTGCTGGTTCACCGCGAGGACTAGGCCGGCCGAAAACCGCGAAACGAACCGATCTCCGTATCTTCCGGTAGGGGCGCAGACTTGCTGCGCCCAAGCTGAACTTGAGGGCGCAACAAGATTGCGCCCCTACAGCTGCATCCCGAGCTTGGCCCGCAGGTACGGCGCGGTCGGGCTGCGTTTGACTGCCGCCAGCCCGGCGAGCGGCCCCTGGTAGACGATTTCGCCCCCGGCCGGTCCGCCGCCGGGCCCGAGCTCGACCAGCCAGTCGGCCTCGGCCAGCAGGTCGAGGTGGTGCTCGATCACCACCACGGTGTGGCCCTGGTCGACGAGGCTGTGCAGGACGCGGATGAGCTTCTCGCAGTCGCTGAGGTGCAGGCCGATGGTCGGCTCCTCCAGCAGGTAGAGATTGCGCGGGCGGAGGCCCTGTGCCCGCTCGGCGTAGGTCTGCAGGCCGTGGGCCAGCTCGGTCACGAGCTTGAGGCGCTGGGCTTCGCCGCCGGAGAGGGTGGGGCTGCTCTGGCCGAGGGTGAGGTAGCCGAGCCCGCAGTCGCACATCAGCCGGCAGACCTCGCCGAGGCGGGCGTGGAAGTCGAAGAACGCCGCCGCCTCCTCGAACGTGAGCTGCAGCACCCGGCCGATGGTTTTGCCCTTCCAGGTGATGTCGTTGAGCTCGGCGCCGTAGCGCAGGCCGCCGCAGTCCTCGCAGGGCAGGTAGACGTCGGGCATGAAGGCCATCTCGAGTTTCACCCGCCCCGCGCCCTGGCAGGTGGCGCACCGGCCGCCGGTGGTGTTGAAGGAGAAGCGCGAGGCGGTGTAGCCCCGCATGCGCGCCTCGGGCAGCGAGGCGAAGAACTGCCGGATCTGGTCGAAGATGCCGAGGTAGGTCGCGGGCGTGGAGCGCGGCGTCTTGCCGATCGGCGCCTGGTCCACCTCGATCACCGCCTTGAACGCCGGCCCGCCGCGCAGCTCGGCGAACGGCGGCTCCACGGGCCCGGCGGCGAGCGCGTCGCCCGCGAACCTGGCCAGCCGGGTAAACGCGCGGCCGGTCAGCCGGCGTTCGCCGCGCCGGATCGCGCAGGCCACGGCCGGATGCAGCAGGTCGCCGAAGAGCGTCGATTTGCCCGCGCCGGACGGCCCGCAGACCATGATCAGCCGCCCGAGCGGGAGCCGCAGGTCGACGCTCCGCAGGTTGCGGTACCGCGCCCCGCGGAGCTCAAGCCACGCGGGCGTGGCGGGCGGTTCAGGGTTCAGGGTTTTGGGTTCAGGGTTTTGGGTTTTGGTTTGGCCGACTGATTGGCCTTTTCCCGTCCGCCGTTCTCTTGGAACTTGGAACTTGGAACCTGGAACTTGCCGGTAGGCTCCCCGCAGCGGATGCCTGATCCCCTTGGCGAGAAAGATCCCCGTCAGGGACTGGTCGCACCGCCGGATCTCCGCCGGCGTGCCGCTGGCGATGAGCTGGCCGCCGTGCGTCCCGGCCCCGGGGCCGAGGTCGAGGATGTGGTCGGCCCGCGCCATGACGGCATCGTCGTGTTCGACCACCAGCAGCGTGTTGCCCTTGTCGCGCAGCGACTCGAGGGTGTCGATCAGGCGCTCGTTGTCGCGGGCGTGCAGGCCGATGGACGGCTCGTCGAGCACGTAGAGCACGCCGGAGAGGTTCGAGCCGAGCTGCGCCGCCAGCCGGATGCGCTGCGCCTCGCCGCCGGACAGCGACTCCGTCGGCCGGTCGAGCGCGAGGTAGCCGAGGCCGACGTGGTCGAGGAAGCGCAGGCGCTCCTCGATCTGCGGCACGATGTCCTGGGTGATGGCGCGGCCGCGGGCGTCGAGCTTCAGCTGGCGGAGGCGGGCGACGAGGGCGGCCGGGGTCAGCCGCAGCAACGCCGGCAGCGACAGCGGCGGCCCGGCGCGGAGATGCAGCCGCACGGCGCGGGCGAGGCGGCTGAGGCGCTCCCCGTGGCAGGCGGGACAGAGCTTGCCGCCGGCGTCGCCGTCGTCCGACCGCCGCGCGAGGTCCGCGATCTCGGGCGGCAGTTCGCCGTCCTCGGGCGGGGTCAGCATCCAGTCGTAGATGCGCCCGTGGCCGCGGCACGTCGGGCACCAGCCCTTGGGCGAGTTGAAGGAGAAATGCTTCGGGTCCAGCTCGGGAAACGACTCCCCCGTCTCGCGGTCGGTGCGCGTGGTGGAGAACCAGGAGAGAGTCTTTCCGTCGTTCGTGACCAGGAAGCAGGCGCCTTTGCCGAGCCGCAGCGCTTCGGCCAGCGCAGTGTCTGGCGAGGGTAAGGTGTAAGGTTTAAGGAGTAAGGGCTTGGGAGCGGCCGACCTTACACCTTGCCCCTTACCCTTTACCCTCGTCGCCGACTTCAGGTCGGCGACGACGACTTCGATGTCATGCTCCTTGTAGCGGTCGAGTTTCTTGAAGTCCGCGGCGCGGAGCACGCGGCCGTCGGCGCGCATCAGCTCGAAGCCCTGGCGCGCGATCCAGTCGGCGATCGGCTGGTGGTGGCCCTTGCGGCCGCGGATGAGCGGCGCGCAGAGGTACAGGTGCGGCGCGCGCCGCGCCGCCGGCGTGGCCAGCGCCCGGCGGAGCAGCAGGCGGAGCTGGGCCGGGGAGAGCGGCGTGACGGGCCGGCCGGTCTCGGGATGGTGCTGCACCCCGAGGCGGGCGTAGAGCAGGCGGAGGTACTGCGCCACCTCGGTGATGGTGGCGACCGTCGACTTGCGCGAGCCGCGCGTCACCCGCTGCTCGATCGCGACCGTCGGCGGGATGCCCGACAGCCGGTCGATGGCCGGCCGCGGCAACTGTTCGACGAACTGCCGCGCGTAGGGCGACATCGACTCCATGAACCGCCGCTGGCCCTCGGCGAACACGATGTCGAACGCCAGGGTGGACTTGCCCGAGCCCGAGACGCCGGTCACGACCGACAGCTGGTGGTGCGGGATGGAAACCGAAAGGTCCTTCAGGTTGTTCTCCCGCGCGCCGACGATCGTGAGTTCTGGGTTTTGAGTTTTGGGTTCTGGGTTGTAGGCCGACGGCGCCTCCGCGGCCATCAGCTCTGGCTGCTGGCCTCCGGACTCTGGCTTCTCCCCGCTGGCGATCAGCGCGCGCCGCAGGAACGGCGACGTCGCCGTGCCCGCCTGCGCGATCGCCTCCGGCGGGCCGGCCGCGACGACCCGGCCGCCGCGGGCGCCGGCGTCGGGGCCGACCTCGAGGATCCAGTCGGCCGAGAGGAGCACGTCGAGGTTGTGTTCGATGACGACGACGCTGTGGCCGCGGTCGACGAGCCGGTGGAGCACGTCGAGCAGCCGGCCGACGTCGTGCTTGTGCAGCCCGGTGGTCGGCTCATCCAGCAGGAGCAGCGCCCCGGCGGGCGCAGGTTCTGGATTTTGAGTTTTTGGTTTTGAGTTATCTGCATCCAACCCTGAACCCTGAACTCTGAACCCTGAACCAGCGTCCGCTGCGAGGCTGCCGAGATAGCGGACGAGCTTGAGCCGCTGGGCCTCGCCGCCGCTCAGGGTGTTGAGCGGCTGGCCGAGCGTGAGATAACCGAGGCCAACCTCGGCAAGCACGGCGAGCCGCTGGCGGATGACCGGCTGGTCCGCGAACAGCGGCAGGGCGTCGTCGATCGGGGTGTTGAGGAGGTCGGAGACGGACCGGCCGTTCCAGGTGATGGCGAGCACCTCGGGCTTGAAGCGGCGGCC
>DATJUU010000293.1:0-3804 GCA_035502155.1 Opitutaceae bacterium | reverse complement strand
CGCCGCCGCGGCCTCCATCACGGCCTCGCCGTAGGTCGGGTGCGGATGGATGGTGGCATGCATCTCTTCCACCGTCGCCTCGAGGTTCATCGCCAGGCTGTACTCCGCGATCAGCTCCGTGGCCTCGGCGCCGATGATGTGCGCGCCCAGGATCTCGCCCGTGGCCGGGTCGCTCAGCACCTTGACGAAGCCGTCGGCCTCCCCCGTCGCCACCGCCTTGCCCACGGCGAGGAACGGGAATTTGCCCACCTTGTAGGCGATGTTTTTCTCCTTCAGCGCCTTTTCCGACAGCCCGATGCTTGCGATCTGCGGCTGGCAGTAGGTGCAGGCGGGGAAGTTCTTCACGTGCCTCGGCGTGCCGTGGCCGAACATGCCGTTGACGGCGTTGACCGCGCGGAAGGTGGCGACGTGCGCCAGCCACGGCGGGCCGATGATGTCGCCCGCGGCGTAGATGCCCGGCACGTTGCTCTGGTAGTTCGCGTCGACCTTCACGAAGCCGCGGTCGAGGTCGAGCGCCACCTTGTTCGACACCGCGCCCTCGAGGTTGGCGACGACGCCGACGGCCACGAGCACGCTCTCCACCTCCAGCGGCGTGCGCTGCTCGCCCTTGACGAGGTCGAGGGTGACCGAATTTTTGCCGACCTTGATGTTCTCGGCCTTGGTGCCGGTGTGGATGGTCATGCCCTGCTTCTCGAAGATCCGGTGCAGGGTGCGGGCGACCTCCTCGTCCTCCGCCGGCACGATCTGCGGCAGGAGCTCGACGAGGGTGACCTTGCTCCCGAAGGCGTGGAGGAAATAGGCGAACTCCACGCCGATCGCCCCGGCGCCGATGATGGCGATGGCCGCGGGCGGCCGGGGGCGCGGCTCGAGGGCCTCGCGCGAGGTCAGGACGCGCTCGCCGTCGACCGGCAGGCCGGGGAGGAGGCGCGGCTTGCAGCCGGTGGCGAGGAGGACGCGCCCGGTCTTGAAGAACCGGCCCTTGTGCTGGCCCTCGGTGATTTCCACCATGCCGGGCACGATGACGCGGCCGCGGCCGAGGAGGTAATCGACCTTGTACTTGCGGAAGAGGAACTCGACGCCCTTGGCCATCTGGTCGGCCACGCCGCGCGAGCGCTGCATGACCTGGGCGAAGTCGAAGGTCACGCCCGTGGCGCCCAGGCCGAAGGCCTCCGGCTTCCGGAGCTTGAGGTAGAGCTCGGCGCTCTTGAGCAGGGCCTTGGAGGGGATGCAGCCCCAGTTGAGGCAGGTGCCGCCGGCCCGCTCGAGCTCGATGCAGGCGACCTTTTTGCCGAGCTGGCCGGCGCGGATGGCGGCCGCGTAGCCGGCCGGCCCGCCGCCGATGACAATGAGATCGTAAGTGGTTGCTTCAGCCATAAGTGCGCGAGTGAAAACTGGAAACCAAGGCAACCGTCGCCCGCGGTCCGGCGAGGGTCAAATGGAAAACCGGCGGTCGCCGGGGTCGCCGACCCCGGGGGTCTGTTTTACAGGAGGGAACGGAGCTGTAGGGCTGCCGTCCCTCGACTTCGCTCGAGAGGATGCGTCCCTTGTCCAATCGCCACCGTCGGGCGTTGTAGGGCGCGGTCACCGAACCCCGCCGGGTCATAAAATGGGCGGCATTCGGCGATGCCGCCCTACAACGCCGGATGCCCGACCAAAGGCCAAGGCGCAGCAAGCCTGCGCCCCTACGTGCCCGATCGGGGCCTGCTTGAACATCGGGTGTTGGGCGTTCCGGGCCACGCCCGATGGTTTGTCAATGCCCCGGGCGCCGTCTTTAGTCCCGTGACTTGCCGGCAGGCCGCCGGCTTATGCCGCCGGGGGTGGCCATAATCGGTTCGTCATCCCTCCCGGGCGCCGCTACAACCACGCCCAACAACAACCATCCGCCGGGCGCGTTGCCCCGCCTCCGTCCTTCGCGGCCGATCCGCGGGCGCTGCCCGGCGCCAACCCCGAACCCTTGGAGATCGCCCCCATGGCCCAGGACATCGCGGCCTTCCTCGCCGCCCTCAAACAACGCTATCCCGCCGAAACCGAATTCCACCAGGCCGTCACCGAAGTCGCCAAATCGGTGTGGCCTTTCATCGAGAAGAACCCGCGCTACCGCGAGGCCAAGATCCTCGAGCGGATCACCGAGCCGGAGCGCGCGATCATGTTCCGCGTGACCTGGATGGACCGCCACGGCGAGGTGCAGGTCAACCGCGGCTACCGCATCCAGATGAACAGCGCGATCGGCCCCTACAAGGGCGGCCTGCGCTTCCACCCGTCGGTGACGATCGGCACGCTGAAGTTCCTCGCCTTCGAGCAGGTGTTCAAGAACGCCCTCACCACCCTGCCGATGGGCGGCGGCAAGGGCGGCTCCGACTTCGACCCGAAGGGCAAGACCGACGAGGAGGTCATGCGCTTCTGCCAGGCGTTCATGAACGAGCTGTTCCGTCACATCGGGCCGGACACCGACGTGCCGGCCGGCGACATCGGGGTGGGCGGCCGCGAGATCGGCTTCCTCTTCGGCCAGTACAAGAAGCTGCGCAACGAGTTCACCGGCGTGCTCACCGGCAAGGGCATCAACTGGAGCGGCAGCCGCATCCGGGAGGAGGCCACCGGCTACGGCCTGGTCTATTTCGTCGAGGAGATGCTGCACACCCGCGGCAACAGCTTCAGCGGCAAGACCGTCGCCATCTCCGGCTCGGGCAACGTCGCGCAGTTCGCCGCCGAGAAGGCCATGCTCATGGGCGCGACGGTCGTGACGCTGTCGGATTCCGACGGCATGATCCACGACCCGGAGGGCGTGACGGGCGAGAAGCTCGCGTTCGTGAAGGAGCTCAAGAACGTGAAGCGCGGCCGCATCAAGGAATACGCCGACCATTTCCACTGCGCGTACCACGCCGGCCGGCGCCCGTGGGGCGTGCCCTGCGAGGTCGCCCTGCCGTGCGCGACCCAGAACGAGCTGACGCTCGCCGACGCCAAGGCGCTGGTGGGCCACGGCTGCATCGCCGTCGGCGAGGGCGCGAACATGCCCTGCACGATCGAGGCCGCCGACCTGTTTCTCGAGCAACGCATCCTCTTCGGACCGGGCAAGGCGGCCAACGCCGGCGGCGTGTCCGTCAGCGGCCTGGAGATGACGCAGAACAGCACCCGGCTGCAGTGGTCGGCCAACGAGGTGGACAAGAAGCTGCTCGAGATCATGAAGGCGATCCACAACCAGTGCGTGCGCTTCGGCGAACGCGAGGGCTGGGTGAACTACGTCGACGGCGCCAACGTCGCCGGTTTCCGCAAGGTGGCCGAGGCGATGCTCGACCAGGGGCTGGTGTGATCCGCCATCAGTAGGGCTGCCGTCCCTCGGCTTCGCTCGGGACCCTGAGCGGAGTCGAAGGGCTCGACGGCATGCCGATTCTCCATAACGCATCGGTGTAGGGCTGCCGTCCCTCGACTTGGCCGGTACCCTGAGCTTGCCGGCAGGCCGATCAGCCATCTCGGAGCGGCGCGGCGGCCCAGCCTTCGCTAAGAGGCTACGGCGGGCAGGCGAGCGCCGGCCCTACAGCTTCGCAGATTTCAACACAGGAAGCCCGCTTGCGGGCGTCGCCTGTAGCCGGGGTCGCCGACCCCGGACCGGCCTCAACGAAGCCGGCTACAGAATTGGACAGGCTCAAGGATCGCCTGCAGGCGATGGTCCCGTCGGCTGTAGCCGGGGTCGCCGACCCCGGGGGTCTGTTTTACAGGAGGCAACGGAGGGAACGGAGAAGGGCGCAGCAAGCCTGCGCCCCTACGAAGAGATGGCGGAGCAGGCCGCCGTCCGCCCTGTAGGGGCGC
>DATJUU010000292.1:0-7895 GCA_035502155.1 Opitutaceae bacterium | reverse complement strand
GGCACGGCGATGTTCACGCTGCCCGGGCTGTCGGGCGTGCCGCTGTCGTGGACCTGCCTGCTCGCCTGGCTGGCGCTGGGCAACGTGCTCGTGGTCGGGCTGATCACGATGGCCCAGCGCGACCTCAAGCAGATGATCGGGTACAGCTCGGTGATGCACATGGGCTACGCGTTCCTCGGCGTCGCCACCCTGTCGGTGGCCGGCGCCGGCGGCGTCGTGCTGCTCATGGTCGGGCACGGCTTGGCCGTCGCGCTGCTCTTCCTGCTCGCAACCAGCATCCACCACCGCACGGAGACCTTTGACCTGGGCGAGATGGGCGGCCTCGGCCGGTCCGCGCCCGTGCTGGCGGGATTGTTCACCGCGGGAACGCTCGCCGCCATCGGCCTGCCGGGGTTCGCGAATTTCTGGGGCGAACTGGCGATCTTCGTCGCCCTGTGGCAGTTCTCGCCATGGATGACCGCCGCGGCGGTCTTGGGCATCATCATCTCGGCGGTCTACGGCCTGCGTGCCGCGGCGCGGGTGTTCTTTGGCCCGCCGACCGCGGAATTCGCCGCCGTCGCCGCCCGGCGCGCGCCGGCCGACCTGCGCTGGGCCGAGCGCCTGCCGGCGCTGATTCTGCTCGCCGCGCTGCTCTTCGTCGGCTTCTGGCCGCGGTCGCTGACCGGTGCGCTCAACCAGGCCCTGCCCGCCCTTCGTCCCGCCGTCGTGACCGCTGCCGCGCCGGCGCCGGCCCGCTCCTGACCCGCCATGTTTGCCGCCGCCACCCTCTCCGCCCTGCAGTCGGCCGCCGCGGCCAACCAGTGGATGGCGATCTTCCCCGAACTGATGCTCGGGGTCATCGCCCTCCTGCTCCTCGTGCTCGAGCTGGTCCTGCCGGCGGCGCAGCGGCGCCTGATCCCCGCGGTCGCGATCGTCAGTCTGCTGGCCGTGCTGGCCGGCATCGGGATCAACTTCCACTCGGCGTTTCTCGATCGCGAGACGTTCGGCGGCCTGCTGCATCACTCGAGCAGCGGCCAGTTCATGCGGCTGTTCTTCGTGCTCAGCGCCCTGCTGGTCTGCGTCCTCGCCACCGTCACGCTCGAGCGCCAGCCGGTGCCGCGCACGGAGTTCTACCACACCGTGATCGTGGTGACCGCGGCGCTGATGCTGCTGGTGCAGAGCAGCCAGTTCGTGATGTTCTTCGTGGCGCTGGAGACCGTCACGGTGGGGTTCTACATCCTGGTGAGTTATTTCCGCACCAGCGCGCCGTCGCTGGAAGCCGGCCTCAAATACCTCATCCTCGGCGCGCTCAGCTCCGCGCTCCTGCTCTTCGGCATCGTTTTGCTTTATGGGGTGGCCGGCAACCGGGCGCTGCCGGCGGCGACGGACGCGCCGATGAACTTCGCGGCCCTGCACGATTTCCTCACCGCCAACCCTGACAACTTCCTCGCCAACATCGGCGCCGTGCTGGTGCTGGCGGGTGTCGCCTTCAAGATCGGTGCGGTGCCGTTCCAGATCTGGATTCCCGACGTTTACCAGGGCGCGCCCACGCCCGTGACAGCCTTCCTCGCCGTCGCCTCAAAAGCCGGCGGTTTTGCCGTCCTGCTGACACTGACCCTGTATGTGTTCGCCCCGCTGCAGGAGGTGATCATTCCGGCGCTCACCGTGATGGCTGCGGCCACGATCCTGCTCGGCAACCTCGCGGCCCTCTCGCAGCGCAACGTCAAGCGCCTGATGGGGCTCTCGGGCGTGTCCCACGCCGGCTACCTGCTCGTCGGGGTGATCGCCGCGTACCGCGAACCCCTCGCGCTGGGCGCCGTGTATTTCTACCTGCTGGCCTACCTGCTCGCGTCCTTCGCCGTGTTCGCCGTCATGGCCCACGTGGCCGGCCCGGACGACGCCGACCAGGATCTGGCGCACTACGCCGGACTGGCGCGGGAGCGCCCGTTCCTCGCCACCGTGCTGGCGATCGGCCTCGGCTCGCTCGCCGGCATCCCGCCGCTGGCGGGCTTCATGGGCAAGCTGCTCATCTTCCTCGCCGCCTTCCGGGCGGGCTGCTACGGACTGCTGCTCGTCGCGATCGCCGGCGTGGTGCTCTCGATCTACTACTATTTTGGCTGGCTCAAGGCCGCGTTCTTCCCCGACGCCGGGCTTGCCCGGCCGTCCGGCGGGGCCCCGGCGGGAGCGGCGCCGGCGGTCGGCTGGACCGCGGGTGCGGTGATGACGGCGCTGGCGCTGGCGTCGGTGGTGCTCGGCTTCTACCAGGGGCCGCTCGGCAGCTGGCTGACGTCGCGGTGAGCGCCGCGCGCGCGCTTCGCCATTGCCTTCGCGGCGCCGCCCTTGTGACCTCTCGGGAGCGCACCGCCGCATGAAAGTCACCGGTCTCGCCCTCGTCCCGCCGCCGACCGCCGCCGGCCTGCCCCAGGTCACGCCGGAGCTCCTCGCCTCCGTCCTGGCGCGCTATTCGCGCAGCAACGAGGGCCTGGCGAAGATCCTCGAAAAGGTGGACGTCGCCCATCCCGAGGAGTCGATCGACCGCATCCTGCGCTTCGTCGATTACGGCCACGCCTCCATCGGCGGCCTCACCGGCGGCCTGGCCGTGGCGGTCGACGACGTTTCAATGTGGCTGGCCTACAAGATCTTTGAGATCTCGCCCATGGCCGACGGCCAGGAATCGAGCACCCGCTACATCGCCATGGACGCGGCGCATCTGCCGGCGCCGGAGGCAATCGGCATTCCCGACGACCTGGTGCCGCGCTGGCGCGACCTGATGAGCCGGGCCTTCGCCGCCTACCACGCGGAATATGCCCGCCTCGAGGAGCTGGGCCGCGCCGAGCCGGCGCGCGTGCGCCTGCCCCCGGACGCCAAGGCCGCGGTGGCGAATCGCATCCGGCGCAACTACGCCCTCGACCGGGCGCGCTACTTCGTGCCGCTGGCCACGCACACCAGCCTGGCCTTGGTGCAGACGTCGCGGATGTGGGCACAGACCGTGACCCATCTCGACTCGCTGCCGCATCCCGAGGCCCGCGCCGCCGCGGCGGCGATCCGCGCGGAGCTGCTCAAGATTTCCCCGCGGCTCCTGCGCCACAGCCAAGCCGAGGCGTCCTACCAGGAGCAGGCGCGCCAGGAACTCGCCACCTCACTGCGCCTCGGCCTCGAGCGGCTGTCGACGGCGCCGCTGGCCGACGCCGTGTGGGTGGGGGTCGACCGCACCACGTCGCCCTGGCTGCCGGAAACCCAGCCGGTGGCGGAGGCTCTGCGCCATCGCGCCAACCGTTACGGCCAGTGCGGGCCGGCCGTCCGTCGCATGCGGGTGACGTTCGCTTGGAACAACCTCGCGATCGCCGAGCTGCGTGACCTCAACCGACACCGCACGGGTCACCGCCATACACCGCTGATCCAGGCGGGCTTCTACCTGCCGCCGGAGGTGCCGGCGGCGCCGCACGCCGCGCTGCTCGCCGACCAGCGGGAACTGACGCACGAGTTTCTCCGCCGCGGTTCGCCGGCGTACGTCTACTCGCTGCTGCTGGGTGCCCAGACCCCGTTCGAACACAGCACGCACGCCGACAAGTTCATTTACGAGGCCGAGTTGCGCACCGGTCAGGGCGCTCATTTCCGCTACGCCGCCCACCTGGGCGCGGCGTTGGCGGAGTTCTTCCGGCAGGTGCCGGAGGCCCGCGCCTGGGTGACGGAAGGCACGGCGGAGCCCGAATGAGCGGCACCGGCAAAGAATAAAATTGGCTTGCGAATAGGCCGGGGCTGAAAAGATTTTAGTGGCTGCGAATCATGGCCTTGCCGGCCGGAAATCGCGGAGTTGCGCAGACCGCGAATTCGCATCGCCCGGCAGTCCAATTACTCCCACCCTCGTCCTCGCTTCGCCCCGTTGCCCCGCTCCCATGTGCGCGTTCAAGGTCCTGCAATTCAACATGCAGTTCGGGCAGACGTGGAGCGATGCCCGGCCCGATGATGCGCCCATCAACCTGGACCTGACGATCCGCGAGATCCGCAGCCACAACGCCGACATTGTGCTGCTGCAGGAGGTCGAGCGCGCGCTGCCCGGAGGGGTGCAGCTGGAGCCGCCGCCGAACTACACCCGGCTGCGGGCGGAGCTCGGCGAGTACGACAGTTTCTTCAGCTACCCCAAAGCCGATCCGCGCGAACTGCCCTTCGGCATCGGCCTGGTCATCCTCTCGAAGACCCCGCTCTTCGACACCATGCGCCGCGATCTGCCGTCGCCCGCGGTCGAGTTCGATTTTCAGGGCGAGAAGAAGACGCCGACCGACCGGCTGCTGATCGGCGCGCGGACAACCGTCGGCGGCCGGACCCTCCAGCTCTACAACACCCACCTGCTGGCCTTTTTCATGATCAACGCCAGCAGCGAGGTGCACACCAGCCAGCGCCAGTTCGTGGTCGACGAGCTGCGCAGCTCGACCGGACCGACGCTCCTCGGCGGCGACTTCAACGTCAGCAAGCACGACTCGCTGATCCACCAGTTCACCAACATCGGCTACCGCACGGTGCAGGCCACCGAGGCGACCTGGCGGCGCCGGCCCTACGTGCTGGACCACGTGTTCTACAACCGCCACCTGCGGCCGGTGGGCTACGCGGTCAGGGAAACGCCGGCATCCGACCACCACGTGCTGGTGGCGGAGTTTGAATTCGCCGGCTGAGCGGGCTCAGGCGGACGGCGGGCCCCGGCGCACCTGCTCCTTTTCGGTGTCACGTTCCTCCGCGAGGCGGACCCTCTCGTCGGCCAGCTGGCGGCGGATTTTCTCCGCCTCCTCGTCCTTCCCGGCGGCGGTCGTGTCCTCGAGCAGTTTGCGGAGAAAGATTTCCCGTTCGGCGATCCGGCCCTGGTAGACCCGGTCGATCTCCGCCAGCCGGGCCTTCTGGGCGGGTGTGAGCGGGCGGCCGGCGTCGGGGTCCGACGCCCGGAGGCGCTCCATCGCAAGTTCGTAGGCGCTCTTCATCGTGGCGCGAGGCGTACCAGAGAAGGCGGCAAAAGCGGAGCCCAAAGCGCGCCGGACTTCACGGGCCGTAGGCGACCCCGGCGGCCAGCAGCAGGCCCACGAGCACAAAGGGCGGCCAGAAGCCGCCGCGCGCGCGGCGCCACCCCCAGGCGCTGCCGGCAAGACAGACGGCGAGGAGGGCGGCGTGTCCGGCCGGCCCCAGCCAGGCGGGGCGGAATTGCGCGGGCAGGAACAGGTCGGGCACGGCGGTCGCGCGGCGCAGGAAGGCGTCCATCAGCCAGAGGATCAGCGCCCCCGCGTGGTTGAAGAGGACACAGCCCGCCGGGAACCCCAGCAGGCCGGCGAGCAGCGAGACGAAGCCCGCCCCGATCACCAGCGACGACGCCGGGATCAGGATCAGGTTGGCGGGCAGGGCCCCGGGCGTGAACAGGTGGAAGAACTGCACGCTGGTCACCATGCTCACCAGCATCGTGGCCAGGCCGATGCCGAGCAGGCTGAGGAATTGCCGCCAGAGCCAGGCGCACACGTGGTGGTGCCGGCGCCACGAGACCGGGGGCAGGGCGGCGAACAACGGCCACCGCGCTGCGAGCGCGTCGGCCAGCGGCACGCCGAGGAGGAGCAGGATCGCGACGATGCCGTACGACATCTGGAAGCTGGCGCTGAACAGCGCCATCGGGTCGAGCAGGAGGACGACCAGGGCCGACGCCGCGAGCGCCGCCAGGATGCCGCCGGGCCGGCGCAACGCCGCGGCGGCGACGAGCAGCCCGCACATCAGGAACGCACGCACCGCCGAAGGGCTCGTGCCGGTGAGATCGACGTAGAGCCAGAGGGCGGCGAGCCCGAACCCCGCGGCCGGCAGGCGGGGCACGCGCAGCAGGTGCAGCAGCGTCAGCAGGCAGAGCGCGATCACGCTGATCTGCTGGCCGCTGATGGCGAACAGGTGGAGGGTGCCGCTGCGCATGAACAGGCCCTTTTGCTCGCCGCTGAGCTCCTGCACCTGGCCGAGCATCATCGCGCGCAGGATTGCCGCCAGGGCCGGCCGGTCCTCCAGGCCGCGCCCGAGGATGTCATGCAGTCGGACGTTGGCCCGGCGGCAGAACCGCTGGTAGCGCGACGGCGGGCTCACCTCCCGGAGCAGGCGGGCGCGGGTGAGCTTGAAGTTCATGCCGGCGTTCACGAGGTAATCCGCGAAGCTGGCGGGCGGGGGGTGCGGCGGCAGCGATTCCAGCACGCCGAGCACCTCGATCGCGCTGGAGCGCAGGGGCGGGTCGGCGCCGGCGGGCAGCGCGAGGGAGAAGTAAAGCGGCTGGCCCACCAGCATCTGGAGATGGCGCTCGGCGGCGGTCACCGTGGCGAGCCCGCTGACGCGGTGGGGATCGGACGCGGCGAAGAGCTGGTTCAGCCGGAGCGTGAGCCGCGCCTCCCGCGGGGGCAGCGCATCCCAGTCGGCCAGCCGGCCGCGGCGCAGGTCGTAATACAGCAGGCCGGCCAGCGCCACCGCGCCGCCGAGGGCGGCGGGCCACAGCCGGCGGGCGACGCCGGACCGCCGCCAGGCGCAGGCGGCCGCGCCGAGCACGAGGAATCCCGCGGCGACCAGCCAGAGGCGCGAGGCGCCCGCGAGCAGCTTGCCGGCCGCCAGCCCGGCCATCCACGGCAGCAGCAGCCAGAGCAGGGGCGCGCGTTCGCCATGGCGGCCCGCACTCATGGCTCATGGCCGGTGGTTGATGAAGCGGCGGCCGCGAACCAGCAGGGCCTGTTCCATGCCGCGCCGGAGGTAATCCCGCGCGGCGGCGACCGCCTCCTCGAGGCGGCTTCCCCTGGCCAGGTTGGCGGCGATGGCCGCCGACAGCGTGCATCCGCTGCCGTGGGTGTCGACGCCGGCGATGCGGGGCGAGGTGAACAACCGGGCGGCGCCGTCCGGCGTGACGAGCGCGTCGGTGAGCTCGCCGCCCGCCAGGTGGCCGCCCTTGATCAGGAACGGCACCCCGTGGCGCCGGGCGAGCGCGGCCCCGGCCCCGGCCATCGCGGCCGCCGTCGCCGGTTTTTCGCCGAGCAGCACGCCGACCTCGTCCAGATTGGGCGTCACCACCGCGGCCAGCGGCAGCAGCTGCGCCCGCACGGCCACCAGCGCCTCGGGCTGGAGGAGGACGGCGCCGCTCGAGGCCACCATCACGGGATCGACGACCGCCGGGACCTCCCGGTGGGCGCGGAGGAACTCGGCGACCACGCCGATGATGGCGGCGGAGTAGAGCATGCCGGTCTTGAGCGCCCGCACCGCAAAATAGTCCTGCACCTGGCGGAGCTGCGCGGCGACGAAGGCGGCCGGCAGCACCTCGATCGCCGCGACGCCCCCGGGGTTCTGCGCTGTCAGGCAGGTGACGGCGGTGGTGCCGAAGACCCCGTGGGCCGCGAACGTCAGCAGATCGGCCTGGATGCCGGCCCCGCCGCCGCTGTCGGAGCCGGCGATGGTCAGCGCGACGGGAAGTTCGGTGGACGCCATGGCGATTTTCTTAGTCATGAATTTCGTTTAATCGAACACTTTTTCGAGAAACCTTTGCATCCCCCGGAAATCCTGCCAAGCAGGGATTGGCCATGACCCACGGCGACCAGAATGAACTGTTTGCGCCGGAGGAACCGGTGGCGACGCCGGGTCCGGCCCCGGCGGCGGGAGCCGGCGGCGCGCGGCGTCCCTCAACCCAGCCGCTGGCGGCCCGGATGCGGCCGCGCACCCTGGCCGAGGTGGTGGGCCAGGAGCACATCCTGCAGCGGGGGGCGCTGCTGCCGCGGCTGGTGGCCGGCAACCGTTTTGGCAGCCTGATCTTCTACGGCCCGCCCGGCAGCGGCAAAACCTCGCTGGCGGAGGCGATCGCGTGCGAGACCAGGAGCCGGTTCGTGCGCATCAACGCGGTGCTGTCGAATGTCGCCGAGTTGCGCGAAATCCTCGCC
>DATJUU010000291.1:0-2722 GCA_035502155.1 Opitutaceae bacterium | reverse complement strand
GGCACGCGGCACCTGTTGAGCGGCTAAATCGCGGACGACACCTTAACTTAATTCAGCTCCCGGCCGCGACGGGCCGGTGCGCACCTACAGCACCTACGGGCCAGTTCCCACTTATGGGCAGCCGGGAGCTTGCGAGTATCTTTGCATTCCGCCCGGACGGCGGCGGCGGCAAGGAAGGCCACCATGACAGGCGTCGAAGGTCGTGCAATGACTGCGACAGCGGAGGCTCTCTCACCCCCTGCTGAGGAGCCGATGATCGATCCCTGCCCCGAGCTGGATGAAGAGGCGGACCGCATGGTGTTCGCCGTGGCCGGCTGCGGCAATGTCCCGGCCGGGCATCCGGCCGGGCGCTCGCGGCAGTACGAGGATCTCGAGAGCGGCGAGCCGCCCTACTGGGCGACGTGGGTCATCTACTGAGATCTCCGGCGACGGGGCGCCCCGCGGCGCCCCGTGCCGGAATGCTCCACTTCAGGCCTTGGCCTTGTAGGTGAATTTCTGGCCCGCGACGGTCGCCTGGTACATCGCGCCGCCCTTGACGATGGTGAACACGGCGAGGCCTTTGTAGTACTTGCCGGCAGTCGTCGCATCCTTCATGCCGCCGCTCGCCCCGGCGCTGGCGCCGGTGGTACCGACGCTGCCACCGGCCGCGGCCGTGATGGCCACCGCGCTCACGTCGGCGCCGAACTCGAAATCACCCTTGGTGAATTCGTCGAACGCGCGCTGGTCCTCGAAGAACACGATCTGACTGTAGGCCTTCCCACCGGCCTGGAAGCCGACGCTCACCTGCGTCACCGAGGTGTCCCCCACGTACTTGCCGTGTACGTACACGCGGCCCGTGCCATGAGCGCCACCGACCACGAAACCACCCTCGCCGACGGTGGGAAACACGGCGTACCCGTAGCAGTGGCTGAAGAACCAGCGGCTCTCGCCGGCGTTCTTGAACAGTGCCACCGTGTCGTCGTACGAGCTCGCCCACAGCGAACCGGCCAGCAACAGCCACATCGCGCCCGCGAGCGCACCAATCTTCCGCTTCATAAACTGCTCCTCAGTAACTCAAGCGTGAGCGTCGGACGTAACTCTCAAGCCAACGCCGCGTCAAGTCCGTAGGCCAGGCCGAGGGACTCGTGTAGGCACGGATTGACAGTCGCGGCCCGGACCCTGCGGCAGCCATCGCGGCCGATCTTCGCGACTCCCCCGGCGGTTTCCGCGACAATGCCCTATCCAGATAACCGGAGCAGCACCTATGGGCGCCGAAGGAGAGGCCACGGATCCAGCAGCGCAGCTGCCGGGCCTGGAGCTGCTGCGCCAGATGATTGCCGCCGGCCGGCGTCCCGGGATGGCCGTGTCACTCGATTTCGCCCTGGTGGAGGTCGATAGCGGCCGCGCCGTGTTTGCAGGCAAACCCGGGAAACACGCCTACAACCCCCTCGGTATCGTGCACGGCGGCTACGCGGCGACGCTGCTCGACTCGGCCTGCGGCTGCGCGGTGCACAGCCAGCTGCGGGCCACGCAGAGCTACTCGACGCTCGAGCTCAAAGTCGCCTATCACAAGGCCATGACACAGGACACCGGCGTGGTGCGCGCCGAGGGTCGCGTGGTCTCGCTCGGCCGGCGAGTCGGGTTCGCCGAGGCCGCTCTCCGAGATGCGGCCGGAACTCTCTACGCCTCGGCCACCTCGACGCTGCTGATCACCGAGCGCTGAGAGAGGCCTGGGCCGCGTCCGCACTTCAGGGCAGTGATCCCGTACGCGATGTGGACACCTCGGGCGCCTCGACCTCGGTGGCGCCCCGGGGCGCCGGATGACGGGGCGCATGGCTGCCCACGTGCCCAGGGAGCCAGCTATTGAGCGTCGAATGGTCCAGTTCGGCGCGGAAATACTGCTCGAGTTCGCGGGTGAAACGGCGCACGTCGCGCGGCGGCGCGAAGCGCCGGCCAAGGCGAACCCGGTAGGTGATGGGCAGCGACGGCACCCGGAACAACGGCCAGCCCTTGCTGAGGTACGGCGAATCCGTCTCGATCAGCAGGGTCAGGATCGGCGCCTGGGCGTGCTTGGCGATCGTGCCGACGGTGAGCTGAAAACGATTGACGGGATTACGGACGGTGCGCGTGCCCTCGGGAAAGAGCAGCAACGCCGCGCCGCTGCGCACCGCGGCCACGGCCTCACCGATCATGCGCCGCGGCGCCGCGTTGCCGATGAAGCGCGCCAGTCGCGCGCCGGGCCCCAGGAACGGATTGCGCAGCATGGCGCTCTTCATGATGCACACCATGTCCGGGTGGTACGCGAGCAGCAGGATGGCGTCGAACAGGCCGGGGTGGTTTGGCGCGAGCACCACGGAGGACTCCTGCGCGAGTTCCTCCAACGCCCGTGTGTCGAGTTTGATGGCACCCACCCGGACCATCACCGCGAGATACCAGCGGAAGCCGCGGCAGATGCCGCGGCGCCCCAACACCGCACCGGCTCGCGGCGGGAGCAGTAAGCGCGCCGGCAGCGCGATCAGCGACCAGCCCAGGCACAGCGCGCCGAACAGCGGCAGCCCGAAATAGAAAATGAGATACGTGCCGAGACCCGCACTTCCTGCACGCACGCGCATATTCCGCTGCCCCCCGTCCCGGGCGCCGGCTCGACCGGCTTTCACGAGGCCCGATTATATTGGGAGCCGCGCTCGGGACGAACTATTGGGGGGCGCCGCGCCGCCCCTCGGCCTAAGCGCCGGCGCGCACC
>DATJUU010000290.1:0-9057 GCA_035502155.1 Opitutaceae bacterium | reverse complement strand
GCCGGTGATGAACGCCACCGCGAGGCGGCTGGTGAGGAACGGATCCTCGCCGTAGGTCTCCTGGCCCCGGCCCCAGCGCGGGTCGCGGAAGAGGTTGATGTTGGGCGACCAGAAGGTGAGGCCGTAGTTCTGGGCGTACACCCCGTGGGCGATGGCGTCGGCGTACTTGGCCCGCGCCTCGGTGGCGATCGCGTCCGCGACCTCGTGCAGCAGCGGCGCGTCCCACATCGCCGCCATGCCGATGGCCTGCGGGAAGGAGGTGGCGGTGCCGGCGCGCGCCACGCCGTGCAGGGCCTCGCTCCAGTAATTGTAGGCCGGCACCCCGAGGCGCTCGATCGCCGGGGCGGCGTTGAGCATCTGCGCCACCTTTTCGCGCAGTGACATCCGGGCGATCAGGTCGTCGATCCGCTCGGCCCGCGGCTTCGCCGGGTCGCGGTAGATCGGGGGCGTGGCCACGACGGGGATCCGGCCCGCGTCCGCCGGCTCCTGCGCCTGCAGCTCCGCCGCGGTCAATGAGGCGACGACCTTGCCGTCGGCGTCCATCACCCGGATGGCGTTGAACACGGCGTCGTTGGTGCGGCCGATGAAATGGATGACGAAATCCTGGTCCACCACCCACGGCTCGTAGTCCACCGTGCCTGCGAGCTGGCAGGCCTGGGCGAAGCCGCCCCCGCGCTTGATCAGGTCGACGTCCTGCGCGAGCACCGTGCGGCCCACCAGGATGTCCATCACGCGCTCGCCGCGGCCCCGGCAGACGGTCTCGGCGACGTCGACCTCCACGGTGTACTTGCCGGCGGGCAGGCCGGGCACGATGGCGTTCATCCTTCGGCCGGCGGCCTGCACGGCAAAATCGTCGGGGTGGTCCGCGCCCTCGACCTTGATGCCGGCCGGCAGCGGGAGGTACACCAGTTCGCCGGTGACCAGGATCGGCGGGTCGTCGGCGCAGTTGCAGGCCGCCGGCTGCTGGGCGGTCAGGGGGAGGGCGGCGAGCGCCGCCACGAAAAACAGACCGGGGTGCGGCATAAGGAGTGGGGGTACGCCTTGAAAGAGATCGGCCGCGGCGCCGCTGGCAAGCCTCGGCCGCGCTTTGCGATTCGGGCTTGGTTCCGGGCGGACTTCCTGTTGTTCGTGAAGCGATGCAGGCAGCAATCCAACGGCGGGCGGAGGCGGCGCGGCGCATCGTCCGGTCCCAGGCCGGGCGGATGCACCGGAATTTTGGGCGGGCCCGGGCCACGCTGAAGGCCGACGGCACCCGGGTGACGGCGGCGGACCTGGCCATCTCCGCGGCCATCCTGCGGCGCCTGCGCACAGAATTTCCGGCGGACCAGGCGTTCAGCGAGGAGGGCCCCGGCGCGGGCCCGGCCCCCGCGGTGACCGCGCGCTTCTGCTGGGTGCTGGATCCCATCGACGGCACCAACAACTTTTCGGACGGCATACCTTTCTGCGCCATCTCGCTCGCCCTGCTCGAACACGGGCGGCCGGTCTACGGTGTGGTCTACGACCTGGGGCGGCGGACGCTGATCCATGGCGGACCGGGGATCGGCGCCTTCGACGGCGGCCGGCCGGCCCGGGCGCGCCCGGAGCCGCCGCATGACCACTCGCTCGTGGCGGTGCACAGCCCCTACGAGCGGGACTGCGTGCCGCAGGTCGCGGCCGTCGTCCGCGCATTCAAGATGCGCGGCCTGGGCAGCAGCACACTGCACCTGGCCTACGTCGGCATCGGCCTGCTCGACGGTTTGCTCGACCACAACGTGCGCTTCTGGGACATCGCCGCGGCCCACGCCATCGCGCTCGGCGGCGGCGCGGAGATCCATTACCTGCGGAACCATCCGTTCCCGCTCCGCCGGCTCGATCCGAACCCGCCGCGCATCCACTATATCGCGGGCAACGCCGCCATGTGCCGGCGGCTGCGGCAGGTGCTGAAGGCGTGCCGCTTGTAGGGCTGCCGTCCCTCGGCCTCGCTCGGGACCCTGAGCGGAGTCGAAGGGCGGGACGGCAGGCCGTTCCACAATTGAATTCGGCCCGGCGACCCAGCCTTCGTCCCGCATTGGCGGGACTACGGCGGGCAGGCAAGCGCCGGCCCTACAGTCCCGATGACGAGCATGCCACGGGCCGAAGCCGCCAAGATCTTACACCTGGTACGCCTGCAACGGCACGGGATCGAGGATGCGGGACTTGGGCATCGCGGCGCCGAGGGTCCGCGCCATCCAAGCCCGCGCCGGCGGATCGCCGTGGGTGAGCACGATGGCGCGCGGCTTGCAGTGGCGCGCATAGTCGACCAGCTCGTCGCGGTCCGCGTGGCCGCTGAGCTCGAACTTGACCACCTCGGCCTTGAGCCGCGTGCGCACGTCCACCTTGTCGAACAGGAAGGGATCGCCGAGCTTGGCGGCGAGCAGCTGGCCGCCGGGCGTGTCCGGGTCGCAGTAGCCGACGAACCCGAGCGTGTTGCGGGCCTGGCCGGCGAGGCCGGCGGCGAGGATGTAGGACGGCGTGCGCTCCACCACCATGCCGCTGCTCACGATGTAGAGGGCGTTCTCGCCGGGGAGCGTCCCCGGCTCGAGCTTGCGGGGCAGCGGCCGGACCTTCAGGTCCTTCAGGATCTGCCGCGAGAAGTTCACCTGCTTGGTCTTGCGGGCGATGTCGTCGTAGTAATCGCAGAGGTCGACGCCGAGCCCGGACGCGTAGATCGGGCAGTCGACGAGCCGCCCGAACTTCCGGGCGTCGTGGAGCACGGCGAGTATCTCCTGCATGCGCCCGAGCGCGAAGGTCGGCACGAGCATGGAGCCGCCGCGCTTGATGGTGGCGTTGACCGTCTCGATCAGCCGCGCGATCTCGTGCACGCGCTCCTTGCCGGCCGGACGCTCCGTGTCGCCGCGGGTCGTCTCCGTCACAAGCGTGTCGAACTGGTCCACCGGGAAATGGGCCGCGGGACAGGTGCGCTGGGCGTCGAACTGGACGTCGCCGGTGAAGAAGAGCTTGCGGTGCTTGTGGTGGAGTTCGACGCCGGCGGCGCCCGCGACGTGGCCGGCCTGGTGGAAAGTGAGCTCGAGCTCGTCGCGGGCGCCGTGGAACCGTTTGGCGTGGCCGTAGGGCAGGGGCGTGAAGCGCGGGGCGTGGCGGTCGACCTCGTCGTGGGTGAAGAGCGGGTAGTCGGGGATGTGATCCTCGACCCGCTGGCGCTCCATCACGTTGGCCGAGTTGTGCAGCATGCGCTCGATCAGCAGCTGGCTCGGCTGCGTCATGACCACGGGGGCGCGCGGCTGCTCGCGGAGCAGCACCGGCAGGCTGCCGATGTGGTCGAGGTGGCAGTGGGTGATGATGATCAGGTCCAGCTCGACGCCGCGCAGCGGGGAAAAATCCGGCGTGGCCGCGCGGCCCACCTTCTTGGGGTGCAGGCCGCAGTCGATCAGGATGCGGAGCTCGCCGAGCTGGAGGTAGAGCGAATTGGCGCCGATGCCGCCATCGCGATTGAGATCGATCAGCTTCATGCGGGGCCCCCAGCAAGAGGCCGCCCGCCGGGCCGCGCAAGCCCCGTTGCGCCGCTGCCGGCCGCGCTCATGCGGGCGGGACCACCAGGTCGAACGGCGCGAGGATCACGTGGACCCGCCGGCCCGATTCGTCCACGCCGTGGAACGAGCCGTGGACGCGGGCGTTGCTCCCCGAGACGTGGTAGCTGTTGTAGGAGAACTGCTCCCCGGGCGCCAGGCGCGGCGTCTCGCCCACGATCTTGTCGCCCTCGACCACCAGCTGGCTGCCGTCGGCGTGCTGGATCACCCATTTGCGGCCGAGGAGCGTGACGGTGCGGTCGGAGGCGTTCTTGATCGTGATGAAGTAGACGAACGCGTGCGGCTTGCCGTCGGGCAGGCACTGGCCGCCGTAATGATGCACCAGCCGGTCGAGCTGGGCGGTGAGCCCGGGAATTTCGGCGGAGGGCGGCGTCATGCCTGGAATCGGGTGGTGCGTGCGCGCTGGAGACGGCGGGGTGGATACGGCCGCGGGCGGCGGGCTAACCATCTCCAGGACCCAGCCGTTTTCAAGCGGCACCCGCGACGCAAATCCGGTTGCCGCCGGCCGGCGCCGGGGTCGATAGTCGTCCCATGTCGTGGAGCGACTACGCCGGCGTGCTGCTGCTGGGTCTGCTGGGCACGGGGCACTGCGTGGGCATGTGCGGCGGCTTTGCCCTCGCCGTCGGCGCCGGCGCGCCGGGCGCCGGGCGGGTCGTGGCCCGCCAGCTGGCCTACCAATTCGGCAAGTCCACGTCGTACCTGCTCATCGGCGTGGTCCTGCTGCTGGCGGGCACGCTCGCCGGCGGGGCGGACGGTGTCGCCCGGGCGCAGACGGTCGCCAGCCTCGCGGCGGCGGTGCTGATGGTGGCGCTGGGCCTGGCGTACGTCCTGGAATGGCGGCCCCCGCCCGGCCTGGCGGCGTGGTTGGCCGGCAGCCGGGTGTGCGGGGCGCTTGGCGCCGTCTGGCGGTCGCCCTCGCTGCTCAAGAGCGTGCTGATCGGGTGGGTGAACGGGTTCCTGCCCTGCGGCCTTTCGCTGGCGGTGCTGCTCTACCTGTCCAGCTTCGGCTCGGCCGGGGCCCTCGCGCTCGGGGTCTACGTCTTCGGGCTCGGCACGCTGCCCGGGCTGCTGGCGGTGTCGTTGCTCGGCCGGGGCTGGAGCGCCAGTCGCCGGCGCGGTCTGGTGCGCGCGAGCGGCGTTGTGCTCATCCTCTTCGGCATGCTCACGACGGTGCGCGGCACGCCCGCCGTGCACGACTGGTTTCACCGGCACCTGATGCCGGCGCGGGCGATGCCGTTGATGGATATGTCCGGCGGGCATTAGTGAACGGCGCTGCGGCCGCCTTCACGCCGGGCCTTTCGGCTTGCCAGCCCTTGCGCCCGACCGCACAACGGCGCCAATCATGGAAAAGCTGGCTCTCCTGTCCGTGAGCGACAAACGCGGCCTGGCCGAATTCGCCACCGCCCTGGTCCGACGGTTCGGCTACCGGATCCTCTCCACCGGCGGCACGGCCAAGCTCCTCGCCGGCGCCGGCCTGCCGGTGACCGAGGTCAGCCAGCACACCGGCTTCCCGGAGATCATGGAGGGACGGGTAAAGACTCTGCATCCCAAGATCCACGGCGGGCTGCTCTGCCGGCGCGACAGGCCCGGGCACCTGCGCGAGGCCGAGGCCAACGGCATCGCCCTGATCGACCTCGTGGTCGTGAACCTCTACCCGTTCGAGCAGACGGTGGCCCGGCCCGGCGTGGAGCTGGAGGAGGCGATCGAGAACATCGACATCGGCGGGCCGTCGATGTTGCGCAGCGCGGCCAAGAACCACGAGAGCGTGACGGTCGTCTGCGATCCGGCCGACTACGATCCGGTGCTCGCCGCGCTGGAAAAACCCGCGGAGCTGCCCGCGCTGCGCCGGCGCCTCGCGCTGAAGGTTTTCCAGCGCACCACGGCGTATGACGCCGCCATCGCCCGGTACCTCGAAAGCCAGGCGGCCGAGCCCGACCTCGGCGCGATCGCCGGTTTCCCCGACACGCTCGAGCTCCGCTACCGCAAGGCGTCCGGCCTGCGTTACGGCGAGAACCCGCACCAGCAGGCCGCCCTGTACGGCACGTTCGGCGAGCATTTCGAGCAGCTGCAGGGCAAGGAACTCAGCTATAACAACATTCTCGACATCACCTCGGCCGCCCACCTGATCGGCGAATTCGAGCGGCCGACGGTGGCCATCCTCAAGCACACCAACCCCTGCGGCGTCGGCAGCGCCGACAGCCTTCTGGCCGCCTGGGAGAAGGCCTATGCGACGGACCGGCAGGCGCCGTACGGCGGCATCATCGTCGTCAACCAGACGCTGGGCGGCGATCTGGCCGCGGCGATCGCCGAGATCTTCACCGAGGTGATCATCGCGCCGCGGTTCGCCGACGAGGCCCTGGCGATCCTGCGCAAAAAGAAAAACCTCCGCCTCATGGTCGCCCGGGGCGGGCTCGGGGCCGAGGCGCTGCGCGAGGTGCGCTCGGTGGTCGGCGGCGTGCTGGTGCAGGACCGGGACCGGACGCTGGGCGACGTGGAGCGTTTCAAGGTGGTGACGCGACGCCAGCCCACCGCCGAGGAGCGGGCGGCAATGCTCTTCGGCTGGAAGGTCTGCAAGCACGTCAAGTCGAATGCCATCGTCTACGTGCGCGGCGAGCAGACTCTCGGCATCGGCGCCGGTCAGATGGCGCGGGTCGACAGCTCGCGCATCGCGGTCTGGAAGGCGGGCGAGGCGGGGCTGGACCTGAAGGGCTCGGTGGTGGTGTCCGAGGCGCTGTTTCCGTTCGCCGACGGGCTGATCGCGGCGGCCGACGCCGGAGCGACCGCGGCCATCCAGCCGGGCGGGTCGGTGCGCGACGCCGAAGTCATCGCTGCGGCCGACGAGCGGAATATGGCGATGTTGTTCACCGGCATCCGACATTTCCGCCATTGAGGCCGCAGCGGTGGCCGAGGCGATTGACCGCCAGTGACTTGCGGGAGGAGCCGGGGCGAAGGCCGCATGTGCCCGAAAAGGCTTTGCCCGGGCGGGATGGCGGCTCAATTTAGGGCATGTTTGACCCGGTCGAAAAGCTGAAGGAATTCGTCCGTCACCCGAGCGTCTCGACGGACTCGAAGCACAAGGACGGGATGCGCGGGGCGCAGGAGTTCGTGAGCGGACTGCTCGCCTCCCTGGGATTCGCCGTGGAGGTGGTCCCGACCAACCTGCACCCGATCATCCTCGCCAGCCGCGGGGGCGATCCGGCCTGGCCGCACGTCATCATCTACGGCCATTACGACGTCCAGCCGCCCGACCCGCTGGCGCTCTGGCAGACGCCGCCCTTCGAGCCGGTCGAGCGCGACGGCCGCCTGTGGGGGCGGGGCGCGGCCGACAACAAGGGCCCGCTGCTCACGCACATCACCGCGGTCGGCCGGTTGCTCGAAAAGAACCCGCGGCTGCCGCTGCGGATCACCTTCCTGATCGAGGGCGAGGAGGAGGTCGGCAGCCCGAGCTTCCTGCCGTTCCTGGAGAAATACCACGACCGCCTGAAGGCGGACTTCGTGTATCTGTCCGACACCGGCATCCCGCGCGCGGACCAGGTGGTGATCACCTGCGGCCTGCGCGGCCTGGTGCTGTGCGACGTCGAGGTGACCGCGGCCCGGACCGACCTGCATTCCGGGCTGCACGGCGGCGCGCTGCGCAACCCGATCCAGGCGCTGGCCGAGGTGTGCGCCTCGCTGCACACGCGCGGCGGCCGGGTGAACATCGAGGGATTCTATGACGACGTGCTCGAGGTCGAGCCGTGGGAGCGGGCGGAGCTGCGCAAGCTCGGCACGAAAAAGGAGGCCTACCGGGCATTCCTCGGCATCCCGGCGTTCCACCAGCCGCGCGGCTACACGCCGTTCGAGGCGATCCGGTTCCTGCCCACGCTCGAGTTCAACGGCATCGGCGGCGGCTACCAGGGCGAGGGGAGCAAGACCGTGATCCCGAGCAAGGCGTTCGTGAAGATCAGCTGCCGCCTGGTGCCCAACCAGACGCCGGCGAAAATCCGGCCGCTGCTCTACGCCGCCATCCGCGAGCGCATGCCGAAGGACGTCACCTTCCGCATCGTCGACCAGCACGACGGCATGCCGTACGTCGTCGTGCCGCCCGGGCGCTCCAACACCCCGGCCGACCAGCCGCCGCGCCTGGCGCAGGCGTTCCAGGCGCTCGACGCCGCCGTGGGACAGGTGTTCGGCAGGCCGCCGCTCTACCTGCGCGAGGGCGGCAGCGTGCCGATCATCGCCGACATCAAGCGGGTGCTCGGCCTCGACTCCGTCATGCTCGGCCTCTTCCTGCCGGAGGACAACCTCCACGCCCCGAACGAGAGCTTCAATCTGGGCGTGATGGAGAAGGGCATCGAGGCGTCCGGCCGGATGCTGGCCGCACTGGCGGCGGGTTAGGGGGAAAGTCGGAAGGGCGCAGCAAGCCTGCGCCCCTACAATCGGCCGCCGAGTCGCGGCGCCAACAAAAAGCCCCGGGCGGAAACCCGGGGCCGGAAAATCGCGGGGACGAAGCGCGCGGCGCCTACTTCTTCAGGATCACGAATTCGACCCGGCGCTCCTTGGCCATGACGTCCTCGGCGCCGTGCTCGGTGGCGCCGAGCGAGCCCTTCGACAGCGTCTCGAGGCGGTCCTTCGGGATGCCGAGGTCCTGGAGGAACTGGCGCACGGACTGCGCGCGCCGGTCGCCGAGGCCGAGGTTGTACTCGGCGGTGCCACGCCAGTCGCAATGCCCTTCGAGCAGCATGCGGTACTGCATGTTCTTCTTCAGGTAGTCGGCCGCGTCGGTGATCTTGGCGCGCTCGTCGCGCTTGATCGCCGGGCTGTCGAAATCGAAATACACGGCCTTGAGCAGGCCGCGGATGGTGTTCTCATCCTCGATCACGCCCTCGGGCCGCGGCTGCAGGCCGCCCGCCGACGGGGTGGTGAGATTCAGGTTCTCGGGGCTGATGGCGCCCGCGGCGGCCGGTCCGCCGGTCACGGTCGTGTCCACCGGAGCCGGGCGCGGCTTCTTGGTGCACCCGGCAAAAATGAGGGTCGCGCCCACGAGGGCGACGAGGAGTTTCCGCGAAATGTGATTCATGGCAGGCCGAAGCAGAGTGGGGCGAATTTATTGGCCAAGGGAACGGCGGCGCAAGGAATTAATCGGACGCGGCTTCGCTGGCGCGCGCCGCGGAGATCGTGCGGCCGCCCGGCCGCTCACAGGCCGCGTTTCTGCTCGATCAGGCCGATCTCCAGCGCGTAACGCGTCAGGCTGGCCACATCGTGCAGGTTCAGCTTGCGCATCAGGTTGGTGCGGTGGTTGTCCACCGTCTTGACGCTGATATTCAGCTTGGCGGCGATCTCCTTGGTGCTGTAGCTCTCGGCCACGAGCTGCAGGATCTCGCGCTCGCGGTCGGTGAGAAAATCGGAGCTGGCGGAGGCGCTGGGGTTGGCCACGACGTTGCGGAGCAGCGCCGCCACCGCCGGACCGAAGTAGGTGCCGCCGTTGGCCACCGTCTCGAGGCCCTTCTTG